>CAMWVP010000170.1 GCA_947177735.1 uncultured Clostridia bacterium | reverse complement strand
CCTTAAGGTGAACGCCCCGGCGCGACACGATGTCGCGCATTAAAGGCGTTCACACCAAGACGGGCGTTGAGCGTTAATGTGAACACGCTCTAGTATAAATAAGGCTCTTAGCATTATGCATAAGCAAACCGCGGTATCAAGCATTGGCGCTTGATACCGCAGTATTTGTATATTATTTAACTACTATATTGACCAGTTTGCCCGGCACGGCTATCTGCTTTACGATAGTCTTTCCGTCGGTGAGCGCTTTTATCTCGGGCAACTCGAGCGCCATTGCTATGAGCTCGTCCTTGCCGCTGTCGACGGGGGCGTTGAAACGCGCCTTGACCTTGCCGTTGACCTGCACGGCAAGCTCGACGGTGGAATCGACGCAGAGCTTTTCGTCATACTCCGCCCACTTCTGCTCGTTGAGGATACCGAAGCCCAGCGACTCGAACAGCTCCTCCGCGATATGCGGCGCGAACGGGTAGAGCAGGATAAGCAGGGTCTTAAACTCCGCGCGGTTGAAGCCGCCCGCCTCATCCGCTTCGTTCAGCAGACCCATCATAGCCGCGATCGCGGTGTTGAATTTCAGCGTTTCAATGTCCTCGGAGACCTTCTTGACGGTCTTGTGCATGGATGATCTCAGCGCCTCGGAGTACTCTTCTCCGTCCTTGAGGTTCTCGGACATATTCCAGATACGCTCCAGGAAGCGCTTGCAGCCCTTGATACCGTTCTCCTGCCACGGCGCGGCTTTCTCGAAATCGCCGACGAACATCTCATACAGACGCATGGTGTCTGCGCCGTACTCCGCGATTACCTCGTCGGGGTTGACAACATTGTGCAGAGATTTGGACATCTTGCAGAACTTTCCGGGATTCTTCGGGTCGAGACCGAGTATCATACCGTGCGAGGTGCGCTTGTTGTACGGCTCCTTGCACGGAACAACGCCCTGATCGTACAGGAACTTATGCCAGAAGCGGCTGTACAGCAGGTGGAGCGTGGTGTGCTCCATACCGCCGTTGTACCAGTCGATGGGCAGCCAGTACTTGAGTGCCTCCTTGCTTGCCAGCTCCTTGTCGTTGGTCGGGTCGGTGTAGCGCAGGAAGTACCACGACGAGCCTGCCCACTGCGGCATGGTATCGGTCTCGCGCTTTGCGGGACCTCCGCAGCACGGACAAGTCGTGTTGATAAAGCTCTCCAGTGTAGACAGGGGGCTTTCGCCGTTGTCGGTGGGCATATAGCTCTCAACGTCGGGCAGCGTCAGCGGCAGCTCCTCCTCGGGAATAGCCTGCCAGCCGCCACCCGGGCTCCGGGCGCACTTTTCGCAGTACACAACGGGGATAGGCTCGCCCCAGTATCTCTGGCGAGAGAATACCCAGTCGCGCAGCTTGAAGTTGACCTTCTCGTGACCGATACCCTTTTCCGTGAGAAATTCGATCATTTTCTTCTTAGCTTCCTCTACCGAAAGACCGTCAAGGAAGCCCGAATTTACCAGTACGCCTGTCGCGCAGTCAGTGAACGCGGCTTTCTGCACATCTTCGCCGCCCTTGACTACCTCTATTATCGGCAGATCGAACTTCTTCGCGAACTCCCAGTCGCGCTCGTCGTGCGCGGGAACCGCCATGATAGCGCCCGTGCCGTAGCTCATCAGCACATAGTCGGAGATGAAGATCGGAATTTCCGTGCCGTTCACGGGATTTATCGCGCGTACTCCCTCGAGCTTAACGCCCGTCTTGTCCTTGTTCATTTCGGTGCGGTCGAAGTCGGACTTCTTAGCCGCCTCGGTCTGATACGCGCGAACCGCGTCCATATTCGATATCTTGTCCGACCATTTCTCGATAAGCGGGTGCTCGGGCGAGATTACCATATAGGTAGCGCCGAACAGCGTATCGCAGCGAGTGGTGTAAATCAGCAGCTCATCTCCGAGAGTGGTCTTGAACGTGACCTCCGCACCAGTCGAACGCCCTATCCAGTTAGCCTGCGCGGTCTTGATCTTCTCGAAATAGTCAACGCCGTCCAGATCGTCAAGCAGTCTCTGCGCGTACTCGGTAATTTTCAGCATCCACTGGTTCTTGACCTTGTGGATGACCTCGCTGTGGCAGCGCTCGCAGGTGCCGTTTACGACCTCCTCGTTCGCGAGAACGACCTTACAGCCCGTACACCAGTTGACGTTCATCTCCTTCTTGTACGCCAATCCCGCCTTGAACAGTTTAAGGAATATCCACTGCGTCCACTTGAAATAATTCGGGTCGGTGGTGTTGACCTCGCGCTCCCAGTCGAACGACAGACCGAGCATTTTCAGCTGACCGCGGAAACGCTTGATGTTGTTCTCGGTAACGATCGCGGGGTGAATTTTGTTCTTGATAGCGTAGTTCTCGGTGGGCAGACCGAACGCGTCCCAGCCCATCGGGAACAGCACGTTGTACCCCTGCATACGGCGCTTTCTCGCGACGATATCCATAGCGGTATACGGGCGCGGGTGTCCGACGTGCAGACCGTCGCCCGACGGATACGGAAATTCCACCAGCGCGTAATATTTCGGCTTGGAGTAGTCGTTGTCCGCGTGGAACGTGCGGTGCTCCTCCCAATACTTCTGCCATTTGCTTTCAATGGCGGCAAAATCGTATTTCATCTCTTTGATCCTTTCTCAAAAAAATAAACTCCACCCCTATCAAGAGGTGGAGTCAAACTCCATGGTACCACTCTCGTTGACGAACGTTGAAAACGCTCACCCGCTCAAACTCTCTGTAACGGGAGAACCCGTAGCCGACTACGTTGTCACCGGCTCTGCTCGGGGAGGAGCTATTATCCGCACTGCCTGCCGCTTCACACCGACCAACGGCTCTCTGAAAGGTCTCCTCGGTTTTTTCTCCCGTCATAGCATTTCAAATATTACATATATTCTAACATATTTCGTATATTTTGTCAAGAGGTAAACAGACAATATTCGTCAGTCCACCCACCCCCAAAGGAATATAACTCCAAAAAAGCATTGAAACGATATCACAGCCGCCGAAGCGAGAAACAACAGACAACGCGCCGCCACACGGAGCACCTTAATTCCCGTGCCGCCCGAAAGCGGTCTGATAAAGATAATTGGTATCAGCGCCAAAATCAGCGCCGCCGAGCCCGTCATCAATGCCCAGCCGCATACTTTAAACATTCCCCCAAAGCGCCCATAAACTTCTTCTATATGAAAGTGCCCGCAATAACTGCTCACATAGTAAAACAGCCAGCACAACGCGATGACGCCCAGAGGTATCAGCAATATCAGCTTGCGCCATAAAGCCATTGGTTTTTTAATCGTGTTTTCCATTTGATGCTCCGATCTCCGGTCGTGTTGTCTCCGCGCGTTCTCCAAGGAAATTCGCCCAACGCTCGGGGTAGAAGCTATAGTATGACACTCCACGCCGCCCGCGGTACCGCCGAAACACGGGCAGCCCCGCCCACAGCAGCGACGGCAGTCCGATAACGGGCAGAAACAGCGGTCCGAGAATTATCGACTGGAGAGTATGACCGTATTCGTGACGCAGCGTAAACGCGAATCTATCGGCGCTCTCGCTCTCGCTGATGAAAATAAACATTCCGAGACCGAGACTGCCGCGTTTCGATCTCCAGACAGTTGCTGCGGCACCGTTATACAAAAAGTGTCTACGCCGGATATTCGCCAGAAATATACAAGTCCCGATAACGTTTTGTATAATTCCCCAAGTCCATTGCAGTGTGTAATATAAAACTGTAAACAATTAAATATTCCGCTCCATCTCGTCGGTCGGCTCGTAGTCTATCTTCCAATCCAGCGGCGAACCGAGCGTCTTACATTTTGTGCAACGAACGCCTATGTATACCCACTTCACGCTGCCGTTTTTGCGCCGCCTGAAGCCGACGCGTGTGTTGTAGACGCGGTTCTTGCATATCCTGCACACAAGGTCGGAGGGATTTGCGTTCTCCCAATATTCGTCACTGTCGGCGAGAAGGCGCTCTCTGCCGCAGTTTTCACACTTTACCTGAATAGCGTTCTCGTCACTGTCAAGCCTTATGCCGAACGTATCGTTTCCGCACTCGCATACTATCGGCTTAACGTCGATCGTTCTGTGGTCGGAATATGCCTTGAGGTACTCGTCAATATCGTCGGCGGTAGCGCTTGCCCAAAAATCGTCGGTCTTGTCTATCATGCCTTTTTCTCCTTTGTGTCATGTAGTCTAAGAAAATGCGTCGGAACATACGCCGTTATCAGCACGAGTATTCCTACAAGCTCCAACCAGAAAACAGCGGGCATCTTATCAAGGAACGGATAAACCTCGTAAAGCTGAGACGGCAGTTCGCCGATCATAACATAATTGGTGTCGAAAAAATGATTGAACACCGCCATCAAGCCAATGTAGCCGTTGCCGATGAAGAACGTCAGTATAACGCCCTTGACCGAGGTCTCGTACCTCAGCACGAACAGGCAATACAGGCTGAACAGCAGCATTACATGGTGGCTGATAATGAACTGATAAAAAATATAGCCTCCCCACGTGCGGTGAAGATCGGGCCAGATCGCGGCGGGGAGCGGTCCGATCAGCGTAAAGAAGTATATCACCCGATAGAGCCCGTGCTTGTTGTCGGTGCTCAGAATATACATCATAAAGAAGTTCGCGACGAAGCACAGATGGAACGGAAGATCCTCCTCGAGCCGCCATTCACCTATCGCTATGCGCCCGGTGTAGTGCACCAGCATATTGGCAAACAGGATCGCCGCCATAGTGAGGCGTATCGTCTTAAAGTGTCCGAATTCGCGCAGCCGCTTTCGGTTGACGATAAGCAGCACGTATAATATAACAAAGAACACGGAAATGCCGATGTGCAACCCGCCAAACAGCTTCATTCCCGAATCGCTCTCCAGCTCGCGTCTGAAAAAAACCTCCAAGCCTATACCTCCGACCGACAGCCCAAGAGAGGCTTTTCCTCGCACGCCGCTCCTTCGGAATACTGCCTAAAAAAACAACTCTGCGTTAATTATAACACATATTTTACAAAAATGCAATAGCAAACCAAAAAATAACACAAATTCAGTAGACAAATCGCAAATAATGTGGTATAATATCAATGTGTATTCTGCGGACGGCGCGGGATATGCCATAAGGGCACCTCTAAAAACCTTGTTTGAGTGTAAATCGACATAGCACGCCGTCTGCGTCGTCAAACCTCAGGGTGACCGCTTGCGGTCATTCGCGCAAGGCATACAGCCTTGCGAGGAGGCTTTCAGCGTTTTGCGCATAGCGCATAATGCGTGCAACCGACGTACTCTGCCGATTTTACAGGGTTGACGCAAAGCGTCAATTCGTTCAAACCGGTTTTTAGAGGTGCCCATAAACAGGAAAGGAAGTAAGAATATGAAGGTTACGGTTGACACGATAATCGGCGACATCCTCGATTTCAACGGAGAGGCTGCGGCGCCAATTTTCCTTGCGATGGGAATGCACTGCCTGGGCTGTCCGTCGGCTCGCGGAGAGTCGGTAGGTCAGGCCTGCTCGGTTCACGGCGTGGACGCGCAGGAAATAGTCGGCAAGCTGAACGCGGCTCTGGGCGAGTAAGTGATCTCGCTTGACAACAGACTTGCGGCGGCAGCGGAGCTGTGCAGGAGCGGCAGGATAGCCGCCGACATCGGATGCGACCACGCACAGCTCGCCTGCCGATTGGCAATGGAGAAGTCGAGGCTCGTGATAGCCTCGGACGTTCGTGACGGTCCGCTTGAGGCGGCTCGCAGAACGGTCACGGAAACGGGCGTTGACAATGTGCGAATTGTTAAATCGGACGGATTAGCGGAAATTGACTTCGCCGACGACGTGATAATCTGCGGCATGGGCGGCGAGCTTATCGCGCGGATAATCAGCGGCTGCCGTTTTCTGAACGCCGATACGCGCTTTATCCTCCAGCCGATGACGCGCGCGGAATTTCTGAGGAAGTGGCTTTACAATAACGGATTTGAGCTTCTTGAGGAGCGTATCGCCTACGACGGAGAGCGCGGCTATACGGTCATGCTTGCGGCGTATACGGGCGTTTCCTGTGAGATAGACGAGGTATTTGCGCTTACGGGAAAGATTACCGATCGTAATTTTTTACGGAAAATCGCCGGGAAGTTAACAAAAAACGCGAACGGCGCGGAAAAATCGGCATCAAGTGCCGAATACGCGCGGTCGCTGAAAAGAACCGCGGAAAAAATACTCGAAAAAGTCGAATTATGCGGAGAATGATTTACGGGCACCTCTAAAAACCTTGTTTGAGCAAAAAC
>CAMWVP010000169.1 GCA_947177735.1 uncultured Clostridia bacterium | reverse complement strand
CCTCCCCCCTTCCCGAAGGGTGTCCTCTTGCACCGAGGTTAGTGTAATAATTAAAAGAAACGAAACCGAACAAGCAATAACAAATAAACTCCACCGAATTTAGGCATGTGAAACCTATTATATCAGCCCCGTGAGCGCGTACAACGGATAGACCGACGCCCACTTTGCCGCGTCGAGACCCATAACGGAGAGCGTCAGCGGCACCGCGAGTATCAGCAGCCCGAGGAACACCGTTTGCAGGAAGCTTCTTCGGTTCTCGGAGATGAGCAGTATCACCGCCGCCGCAATCTCCACGGCGAGCACCTGCGCGAGCACTGCCGCCGCCGTGAACGCCCATATCGGCAGTGTGACGCCGCTTTCATAGTACATCGGCAGACAGTCGGCAGGGCTGTTCCACATCGACAGACCGTATGACCTGAGCGTCGTCGCCAATCGGCAGACGAACGGCAGCAGAGTCATAACCGCCGCACAGACCGCGCAGACGGTCAGCTTCCGCGAGATCACGCCGCGTCTGCCCTTTGCTGTCGCATAGAGCAGCGCCTTGCGTTGTTCGTCCATCGGCAGGACGTTTCCGAGCGCGAATACCATACAAACCGACAGCATCAGCAGATCGACCGTGAAGTTGTCGTCGACCTTCCCGAAAAGATAGCGGTAGCCCGTGTCGTAGATGAACACGCCGCCGTGCTCGAGGATATGCCTGTACTGCTCGTCGGCGCGCTGAAAATACGGGTACAGCGCGGTCACGGCATACCAGCGCATTTTGAGGTTGTCGGCGTTTATTCTGTCTATTTTACCCTCTGCCAGCGCCTCGTCGATGGCGGCTATCTGTGCGAACGCTTCATCGTAGCGTTCGCGTTCGGATAGGATAAACCGTTCCTTTTCCTCGTTCGGTTCGCCCTCAAGAACGCGCATTATATTACTGTAATACTGCTCGCCAACTCCGAGGGTGCGTTCGCCGCCGAGGTCTCCGCGCACTATCAGTATACCGAATATCAGCAGCACCGCGATCGCCTTGCCCGTGAACAATATCTTGCTGCCCTCGTGGACGAGCAGGCTCCCGTGCGGCTTGAACGGAATGATAGAGGCGCGGCGTGTTTTGCGTATTTCCGAGCTGCCGAATTTGGCGAATACGGGAAATATCAGCGCCGTCAGAGCCGCGAGAAGTACCGTGATCACCGCGGCGGCGGCAGCCGTGCGGTTTACGGGGTGTTCGGCGATGTTGAAGTTGAGATATTCGGCGTAGAGGTATTTGGGGTTCACCATTCCCCAGAACGATAGGTACTTCAACGGGTTGAACATCGAATAGGCGGGGATAAACGCGAACGCCGCCCAATTCACTGCCAGCCAGCCCACAGCAGCGAGCTGCGGCACGAAGCTGCGCGAGCTGACTATCGAGACCGCCGTCACCGCTGCACCGAATGTGAACATCACCGCCGTCTTAGTGAGGTATATCAGCAGGAAATAACCGCCGAGCGTTATCTCAAGGCTGCTCTCCCGAAACGCCGCGACGGAGTGTATGGACGCGGAGAGGTCGCCTATGCCCGTTGTCGCCGCCGCGTAAAGCGCGTTGCTGCCGAACAGCAGAAGAATGATGGCGAGACAGTGTATCAGCAGCGCCGTCATTTTCGCGCCGATACACTGCGCGATGCCGAAGCGTGTCGCGCGGGTGACGCGGAGCAGTCCCTTTTCCTTTTCCTCGGTGATCAGACCTCCCACGAACAGCATAACAGACAGCAGTATAAACAGGTCGGTGACGGTGTTCTCGCTCGCCATCCGCACGCCCTTTGACGGCGTGAAGCGGATATTTTCCGAGTTCAGGTCTTTGTGGTCGGCGAAGCTTTTCTCGATATTCCGAGACGAAAAACCCTCGGCGTCCTCCTTGACGAAGATGGATATCCCGTTCAGGCGATCCTTGTTTTCCTCGATGGAGGCGATGTAATCGTCATAGCCCGCGACCTTTTCATACTCCGCGGATATCTCGCTTATCAGCGCGCTTTCCTTGTAGTAGCTGTCCGTGTACAGAAGATACTCTCCGCTGTCATAAACGGGCTTGTACTTGTCGAACGTCTCGCGGTTGTTTTCAAACGTTCTCTCCGCGTATTCATCGGAGTGAGCGGTGCTGTGCGAGCGCATAAGCACTATATAATCGACTACCATGATACCCTGCATCATATCTCCCAGCTCGCCGAGATACACCTCCCCCTCCTCGGGAGATTTCTCCGCGAGATCAGCGGCTATCGCCTTGTACGCCGACAGCGGCGGCTGTTCGTCCTTCGGGTCGTTAAGATACCACAGTAAAAACACGTTCAGTATAAGGAGCAAAAGCATAAGCGCGGGGAAGCTCTTTTTCCGCCATATCTTACTCAGCTCGAATGGAAACAGCTTGATCATCGGTGCTCGTCCTCCCCGAAAAGGTGCATATATACCTGCTCGAGATCGTTGGCGCTGCCGTATTTCGTGCAGAGCTCCGGCACGGTATTGCGGTCAAGTATCTCTCCGTTCTTCAGCAGGATAATTTCCTTTGCTATCGACTGTATATCGGACACGACGTGCGTTGAAACGAGTATTATCTTATCCCCCGAAATGTCCCTTATTTTCTCGCGGATACGCACGCGCTCCTTCGGGTCGAGCCCCGCCGTCGGCTCGTCGAGAATGACGATCTTCGGGTCTCCGAGTATCGCCTGCGCGATAAGTATGCGCTGCTTCATACCGCCCGAATACGCCCCTATAGGCTTTTTCGCCGCGTCGGTGAGGTTGACGTAGGACAGCACGCGCTCTATCTCGGACTTCATCTCGCGCCGCGGGATATTTTTCAGCGTCGCCATATAACAGAGGAAACGCCTGCCCGAGAACGCGTCGTACAGCCCCTGATGCTGCGGCGCGTATCCCAGCACCGCGCGGTATTCCCAGCCCAGCTTATAAATATCCTCGCCGTTCCACCGCACGTTTCCCGCGGTCGGCTTAAGGTTCCCCGTAATGATGTTCATCATTGTGGTTTTGCCCGCGCCGTTCGGACCGAGCAAGCCGTATATCCCCTCCGAGAGTGTCATTGAAACGCCGTTCAGCGCGCATTTCTCTCCGTATTTCTTGGTTACGCGTTCCAGCTCCAGTATCATTTTTCCCCTCCAAGCATAAATGTTATCACACATTCCTTTTAAGCATATCGATAGGCTCAAAATTCTCCCGTCCGTTGTACAGATCGTCAAGCGTTATCATCGCGTACAGATAATAGGGATTTCTGAAACCGCCGTCGGGCTTCTCCTCGCCTACGGTCTTATACCATACCAAAGCGCTATCGGAATTCATCGCGATAATATTAGTCGTACCCGTATCAAATATCCAGTGTTTCATCTCTCCCGTGTCGGGGTCGTATAAACAGCGCTCATACTCTCCGCTCGCGGTTATATATAACGGGTGTTCCCCGACAAATCCGTCGAGCGCATATCCCTCGGGCACAAAGTACTCCCCGGTACCGCCCGTGTTCAGATCAAGCTTGAACGCCGACGTATAATCCTCTCCCGTCGGAATGTACAGCCGCTCTCCTACCTGAGAATAGTCGAGAGAGACGTCGTCAAATCCCGTGCGGTAAATTTCGCGAATGGTCTTGTCGGTAACGTCCAGTGTGAAGAAAGCGTATTCGCACGTACTCATAAACGCCTTATACTCGTCCCAGCCCGACATATCCCCGACAATAGGGCTCGGCGCGATTATGTCGATATAGTCCATCGCGCTTTTACCGTCGGGATACGCAATGCCGCCAAAGATAATTTTGCTGCCGCAAACGCCTATAAAATCCTTTTTGATGTTGTCGCCGTAAGAAATAGGTATCTGCTCGACGATATCCCGTTCGTTAAGGTCGAGCCGAACCAGCGCGCGGTTTTTCGAGCCCGAGTGCGTCGCCCCCGTTTTCTCGTCTCGCTCGATAGTCGGCTCCTTTGTGATAAACCATATGCAGTCGCCGTCTCCGACCGCGAAATGCTCAACCTTCTCTTTTTCGCCGAACGTATACACAAGCACCCTGTTTGTGCCGTCGGGGTCCATTCTGTATAGCTTGGGCACTATTGCATACTCGTCATTGTAATATCCCCCTGCCGAGTATGAATCGGAATATCCCTCCGCCGAATATGAATAGGAAAAAGCTCCCTCATTATCCAGATCGGCAATAAGACAATATAGGTGCTCCTTATAGAAAAACAGTTCATCCGACAAGCGCCAGCCGCCCGGAACGATGCCCGTGCAGCGCTCGGAATCGTGTTTGCAGGAGCTGTCCGAGCAGAGAATGACCTCCTGCTTTGTCGCGTAGTCGATATAAGTAATGCAGTCATATGGAGTGCCGTTAAATCCGCCGCCCGCAATGTTGGATTGTATGCTGTAATAGCCCGTGTCCGTACCGCAGCCCGCGCCCCAAAAGCTGTCGCCGCAGCAAAGCAGCGTCAGCTGCTTGTCGTCGGGCGGGAGATTCCGAGGATCATCAACGATATCCCCGCCGACGTTCATGCTTTCCCCCGCGGAAACCGCGCCACCGCTTTCGCCCGGGTTTGCCGGAACACCGTCCGAACCGATATCCGAAACGCTTACATTTGTCTTATTACAGGCGCACAACGACAGCGCAACAGCCGCCGCGGCAATAACGGAAACGATCTTCTTCATAATATATCCCCCTCAAGTTTTTTTATAATTATAAACCTTAAAAGTCAAGATTCTGTCAATCCTAAGCACATTTTCTGTATTTTCATCCCTTCGGGATTATCCGTACGGTTTCAAGCGCGTCCTTGCCGCCGAAAAAGTCGTCGAGCTTTTCAACGGCGTACTCGTAATAATACCCCGCAATGCCGAGATGCTTGTTCGGTATAGCGATCTCCCCGGTGCGTATCAGCACGTACTCCCGTCCGATAGCCGCAACGTCCGAGACTATGGTATCCTCGGGGTATTTATTTGACCGAAGCTCCGTCTTGCCGACAACGCCCGTATCCGGGTCTATGAAATAAGCCGCGCGGTCGTCGGGGTCGGAAAGCGAGCTGCACAAATACATATCGCCGAATATCCCCTTTACATCGTAGCCCTCCGCCGCGGTAAGCGCCCCCTCGCTGACCGTGCCGCTCTTCACATCGATAGTGACCGCGCTGTCGGGCTGCATAAGGTATATTTTATCATCAAACCGCACCGAATTTGTGAAGAACGTATTATACGGGTATCGGTAGAGCTCCGAAAAATCTCCCGTAGCGCGGTCCAGCGTGTAATAAACTTTGCTGCTGCGAGCTTCGATCTCGTCGGTCTTAATGTCCTGTTCGGTGGTCTCTGTAAAGGGAATGGACAGGTCGCGTTCCGCCCACAGCCCGAACACGTCCTGCTTGGTGACACCTTCGGGGTACTCCGTGGCTGTGAAAATGAACTTATCGCCCGCGCAGCCTTCTATTCTGTAAAACGCCGTCCGCTCGTCGTTCGGCAGCGGCAGGCGGTCGACCACCTTATGATCGGAAATGCTCACGCCGATAACCGCCATATCTTTAAGGTACGACCAGTACATTTGGGTCTGCGCGTTGTACCCGAGCTCTGGAGTGCTGACGACGAACCAGAGCTTTTCTCCGTCGCATGCCGCAAAACTCTCCACCGTGAGCTCGTCGTCAAAGGTAAACACGCAGCGCCTGTCCGTGCCGTCGAGGTTCATCTGCCAGAGCGTTCCGCCGCCTCCTGCGCCCCCGTAGGAAGTAGATACGGCGCCGTCGCTTTCGTGATAGCTGAGACTCAGATAAAACAGGCTCTCTCCGTACACAAAAAGTTTGGAGTATTTTGTTGAAAACTCGGAGCCGTCAAAGTAGCTCACGCAGCGCTCGTTGTTATGCGTGCAGGCGCTGTCGGGGCAGACGTAGATCTCCTGCTTCGTCGCGTAGTCGATATAGTAGAGGTAGCTGCCGCCGCTTCCGATGCGCGGAGGGTCCATATAGTACAGCCCGTCGTCGGTGCCGCAGGCTGCTACGTCAAAGTACTGCATTACCGTATCGGTAAGTACAGTCAGCTCGCCCGGGGAGCCCGGCTCGTTGTTTGAGTGCTCCGCGTCCGCGGACGAGTTTTCCGTACTGTCGGTCGTCGGCGCGATGCTGTCCGAGCCGTCCGAAGAATTTCGTTCGGCGTTATTGCAGCCCGCCGCTGCAAGCAATATCAATGCGGAAAAGATGATAAACAGCTTTTTCATAGAATTCTCCTTTCAAGGCTTTATCTAAGGAAATACCCCGCGGTTTTTGGCCCCCCCCGGGGGGGGGGGGCCCGGGGGGGGGGGGTGAGAA
>CAMWVP010000168.1 GCA_947177735.1 uncultured Clostridia bacterium | reverse complement strand
GTCGGCGAAACAAAAACGATGCAGTTCAGACAACTCCCGACGGATTTATCCGTCGATAGGCGTTATCCGCTAAGGCGTCGTTTTTGTGGTTTCCGAAGGAAATCGCCGACGACTGTCGGCGAAACAAAAACGATGCAGTTCAGACAACTCCCGACGGATTTATCCGTCGGGAGTTGTCTGAACAGGAAGCATAGCACGAGCCTTATCCGCCGGCACGCCGAAATACCACGAATTGAACTCCTCGGGCTTGAGGAGCCCCGCCTGAACCATCTGGAAACGGCGATCAAATTCCGTTCCCGTGTCCTCGAAAACGCTGTCGCCGAACTCGATAGCGGGCTCACCGTCCGTGACCTCCAGCCCATAGAACCGTGCCAGATTAGCGGTTATTTCCGCGAGCGACTGCAACACGGGGCGCAGCTGGCGTTGGAGCTGCGCGACGGTGTTATAGGTCGTCCTGTCCTCGGAAAGCACCTGCGTCGCGGTCACTAAGCCTCTTCTGTCGAACGTGAACGTACCGGACGACACGCCGATCTGCACCTCATAGAGCCGCAGCTCGGTATTGATAGCCGCCTTGTGCGCCTCCTCGCGGATATCGGGAGCATAGGTCATTATCTGCTGCTCGACGGTGGAGGTTCCATCGCCCATAAACGAAACAAAATAATCGTCGGGAATACCGTTTTTATCGCGCATTACCGTTTCGTCGGCGAAAACCTTTGCGCTCATTTTCCGAAATTCCGCAAGATACTCGGAGTGCGCGTAATCAATATTATGGAGCGTTCCGACGGAATTCGCAAAAACGGAGATCGGAAGCTCGCTGTCAAGGTCGATATTATTCGCGTACGGAGTGCGGAGCGTCGCGATCATCGGGATATCCGACGGTATCTCGCCGTACTCCGAAAGCCCCTCCCAGCGCGGGATATCCGCCAACTCCACACGAGTATGCGAACCGCACAGATACGTGGAATTGCGCACACAGTGTGTGCCGTTTTTGAAGCAGTGCCATTCACGGCGCTCGTAGATTTTGCCCTCGTACCGCACGCGCTCGAAGAATATCCCCTCGGTGATCTGCCCGTTTTCGTCAAGCTTTATCGGGAGGAAATCCCGCGACGTGCCGACGTCAAAAAATATCTCGCCAGAGCGCGTTATGTACGGCTTTATGACCGTATAACCACCGACAAGCGTCAGCTGTACGATCCTGTCCAGCCGCGGCAGGAGGTTCTTTTGCGCGAACGCGTTCAGCCGCTCGTCCGCAAACTCAAACCTGATCTCGCCCGTCACCAGCTGCGCCAGATACGCGGTGGAACAATACGCAATGGGAAGCGGCCGAAAAGTCTTGTGCGTCGGCGTCAACGGCAGATCGCCCCGAAAGGTATCCCACCACTCGCGCGTTTTCTCGCACATTAAAGGGCTGCACGCGCCCTCGACCTCAGATAAGTCCGCCATGCTGTCCACATTCTCACCGCCTTTTTTCAAACCGCCGAAACGGTTCTTTAGCGTTTTCAAAAAAGTCATTGTTATCATCCTCTCTATTGCTCCCCCAATTAAATATTACCACATTTTAGCTTATTTCCGGCGGGGAAAACACCGTAAATCTAAGAAAAGTTTAATTGTAACATCAATAAAAAATTAACGTTACCGAAACGATCAACGCGCGGCTTTTTGCGGTTTTGTGCGAAGCACAAAATGTCATTGCCATTAGGGCAATGACAAGCAAAAAACGCAGAAAACTTCGGCGAAGCCGAAGTTTAGTTTTCGTTCCTTATAAGCTGCGGGATATACCTCTCGAACGAGTACTCGAACGCGTCCAGCGTGTCAATGTCGGAAGTTCCGTCGTCGAGACGCTCCTCTTTTCCGATGATCTTGTCATTCCAGACCGCGCCACGGAACGCGTCAATAAGCGAACGGCACTCCGCCGAAACAAGGCGGAATCTGCCGCCCGCCATCAGCATAGTAGTCGCGCGTATGCGGTCGTTGATCTCGCGCTTGAGCGAGTTCTTAACGGCGATCCCGAGCGGACGGAGTTCCTGCCTCAGCCCCGCGATAAGCGTCTGCTCGGCGCTGTCGGCGTATAACTCGGAGATCCTCCCGTAACGTTTCAGAATATCCTCGCAGAAATCGTAAACGCGCTTATACAGCACCTGCGGGGTCATATCCGCGGCGGGGATACGCTCCGTTTTCAGCGCGTAAAGCCTTTCACAGCCGTGTGTTATCCCGCACGCCGCAAGAGCGTGCTGCGAGCCGTTGCCGCCGAAATCCAGACCGATATTCAGATACTTGAACGCGGGCAGCTTGTCCGCGTTATATGCAGACGGACTGTCCGAGAAAACCTTGTATACAGCGCCGTTCGCGACCGCCCAATCGCCGCGGATAAAGCGGTCATAATAAACGCCCGTGTACTCCCGCTTCAGACTTTCAACGTAGTCTGCGGGGAGCATGGTATTGTCGTCGATATGAAAAAACACGCTCAGCAAGGTATCGCAAAGCGCGTCGTTATCGAGATATTCCGTTTTCAGCCAGTGCGTCGGCACGTCGGGATTTGTCGTCGCGATAAGCCGCGCGCCCTCCACGCGCAGACGCGACAGCAGCATTACAAAGAAATCCCTCGGGAACAGCGACAGCTCGTCGCAATACGCGCCACCGAGCGTGACGCCGCGTATCTTGGCTTCGGAGCGCAGATCGTTCGCGCCCTCAAGAACTATCCGCCTCCCGAACAGCCTACCCTCCTTTGCCGCAAGCGAGAACGTGAAATTCCGCTCTCCGACAAGCACCATAAGCGGCAACAGGCAATTGCGATCCAGCGTCCGCAGCGACTTGCCGCACATCATATACAAATATTCGGGAGGCCGCGAGGCGACCCACAGCGCCCACAAAACGAGCGATATCCAGGTCTTTCCCGCCGAAACGCTGCCTTGTAAAATGTTAATACGCCGCAGCTCGCCGCGCTTGAAAAGCCGTATCAGCTCGCGCTGCTTTGCCGTAAACTCAACCGTAAAAACACCCCCCACAATAGCAAAGGAAATACCGATTTAGAACTTGTTCTCATAGCCGCTCAACGCTTGTCTTGCAGCACATTTTTCCGAGTACTGCGTCAAAGCTCCTAGGCGTACATACAGTACGCCGTCGTCGCTTTTCCTTGTCCTCGAAAAAATTTGCTCTGCAATCCAAGCATTTCGGGCTATGAGAACAAGTTCTTAATCACTGTTTTCCCAATTACTCGCTATTCCTTTAGATCATCATTTTTCAGCGCCTCGAGAACGTCCGAGAGCATACCGTCGCTGCTGTTCTTGAGCTGCTCTCTCTGAAGCTTCAGACGCTCGGCGTCTTTATCCTCGCCCATAAGGCTGCGGATCTCCTTGAACGCCGCAACATCGCCGCGCGCCGCTTTCGAGAACAGCGCCACGACCAGAGCCGCGCAGTTGTTGATATTCTTCGGATCGACACCCAGCGTGGAGATGGAGTTCCAAAGCTCCGTATCGGTAACGGGCAGCTCCAGCAGCTCTTTCATAGCCGCACGGAGATCGCGCTTTCTGCGGCGCGTCACGCCCGACTTTACGCCGCCCCTTGCCCCCTTTTCCCGAGCCTCCTCGGTACTTCGGATCGGGGGCAGGTTCTGTTCATTCATTCCCACCACCCCTTATAATTCATTATAAGCCAATAAAAAAAAGCGGACACCTCTGCCCGCTTTCTTCCCCGTATATCTCGGGTATAACCTTACATTTACATAATACCATAAAAAAATCAAAATTGCAATTGGTTTTTATAGGTATTTTTACGGAAACTCCGATCAACCCGACCCCTCTCTCGGGGAGAGGGAGAGAGGTGCGAGGGCACCGCCCCCAACCCCCGCCAAAGGGCTCCGCCCTTTGGAAACCCAAATCGACTTTTAACGAGCCGCCAACTATTCCCGGGACAATCTTACATTTACATAATACCACAATAAAATCAAAATTGCAATTGGTTTTTATAGGTATTTTGAAAATCCTTCAGCGCGCGGATATGAAGCTCAACGATATACTGATAAGTATACCCCATCTCATCGGCGATATCGGCGAGCTTCTTATACTCGACATAGCGCCGGCTCAGGATCATCACGTGCTTACAGTCGCGAAGCCCCTGTATGCGGTTTATGATAATGTGCCTCTCCGCGGAGAACACATCGATCTCGCGGTTTATTTCGGCGATCAGATCAATTATTTTATCCGAGAGCCGTTCAAACGGAGCCTCTTCCGACCGGCTTCCCGACAGTTTCTCTTTGGAATAATCGACTGCCGAAATGACGGTGCGGCGGCGCTGCAGATCCTCAAGCTCGCGGCGCTTCTGGTTTATCTGCTCGTCGCGGAGCTGTATTGCCTCAAGGTACTCTTTAGCTGTCATTTCAAACCTCCTTGTTGTCCTCCGGCGCGGGCGGCATAAGCCGTTCCTTGCCGTCGCGATATCCTCGCCTGATGTTGTCCATTACCTTCTCCATAACAAAGCTCGAATTGCCGCACGGCTTTGTAACTCCGTCCTGCTTCAGCCACTCGGCGATGGTGCGGTACTTGTCGGCTCTGATATTTCCGCCCTTTTTCGCCCTCCAGTTATCGAAGCGCCGCTCGTAATCCGCGACGTTCTCCGAACCGTACATCTCGATCAGCTGCTCCTTAACAACGGGAGCGAGCGGCGAAGCCGCGGGCGCGTCAGCACTTAGTTCACTTTTCTTTGCTTTACTTTTATTTACTTTACTTTGTTCCGTGTTCGGACGATTATCTTCACCGATCGGCTGTTTATCTCCGATATTCGGCTGATTTGAAAAAAAGCGCAGGATAGATGACCTCTCCGAGAGCTTTTTCATTTCGTCAAGCGAAACGATCCAGTATTCGGGGATAACCTCCACCGCCTTACGCTCTACCGTGCTCGCGTAATATTGGAGCTGTATGCGCTTGGAAGATAATATTCCGAGCTTAAAGAGGTCGCCGCTGAACAGTCCACACGCCACCAAGCTCTCGATTATCTCCTCGACGGCCGCAACGTCGGGAGCGTATTTGCCCTTAACATAGTCCGACACGCTCCACGTTACGTTGTCTATTTCATTTTCATTGCCATAGGGTATGTAGTAACCCTTATCGGAGTAGATCAGATCAAGCACGGCAAGCCACACATCAACCCCCGCGCTGCCGAATTTTTTTCGGATCGGGCGCAGCTTGCTGTCCTTTGTCATTCCGATATAGTGACTGTAATAATCCAAACCGTATTTGAACTCAGCCATCTATCTCAACCTCCTAAAACGGATAGTCATCATCATTATCAGTCGCCGCCAAAGCCTGTACATCGGAACGCGAGCCAATCCCCGCGGGTCAACTCCTCAGTCACAGCGAGTATCACTCCTCGCCGCAAGCCAACAGCTTGTCCGACCGGAGCTCGATCAGGCTGCTGTACGGATCGAGACCGCAAACCGCCGCGCCGCTGCCGCCGATCCCCCGCGTCGGAACGCGAGCACCAACTCCTCAGCCGCAGCGAGTATCACTCCTCCCCGCAAGCCAACAGCTTGTCCGCGAGCTCCCACTTACGCCGCTCCAGGTCATTCCAATACTCAGCCTCCTCCCGGCGGGCAGCCTCGTCGTTATCCTGCGCATATTCCCGCTCAAGGAACGCCTCGTATTCCTCCGCCAAAGCCTCCTCCCGAGCGAGCTGCCGTTTGATGAGCTCCTGCGGGTCTATCTCATCGACGGTGCCGTCGATCTCATCGAAGTAATATCTTGTCATAGTCCATACCTCCATTCACCGCGCATATCAGCACGTTAACGCGACAGCACAGCCACGCCGCCTACCGTAGCCGCCACCGGAGCGCTGCTGCACGCCGCCGCGAACCCACCGCGCCGCCTCAGTCCACTGCCGGAGAGCCGTTCCCGGCACTGAAGATTCCGATAGTTGTCATAAAACTACTTCCCGATAAAATGTATGCACGCGGAGATTGTACAGTTGACAACCGATGATCAAGCAGCGAAGCACCGCTCCGTTGCGTTTTGCAACTCAATGAGCAAAAAAATAAGTACCGAACTCGTCCGCTTGAATATGAAGCAGAACGGAGAGCCTTTCAGCCTCCTCAAGGGAGAAATCACGGATATTGTTCAGCTTTTGGCTGACGGTAGGGGCGGAAAGGGAGAGCGCCTTAGCGACGTCAAGCTGAGTTATGCCGAGCTCTTTCATTCTACCCTTGATCTTGTTGGTATTGACCACGATAACGTCACCTCCTTCCGATTGCGTTTTGCAACTCACAAGATTATAATAACACAAAAAGAAAAATTTGTC
>CAMWVP010000167.1 GCA_947177735.1 uncultured Clostridia bacterium | reverse complement strand
CTTTGCTGTTATAGCTCAGTTGGTCGGGTTGACGCTTCGCGTCAACACTAGCACATCCTTGCTAAGGATGAGATCATCAGTTCGACTCTGATTAACAGCTCCATTTAAAATGGGATAACAAAGCCGCTTATGAGGTTTCATAGGCGGCTTTGCTGTTATAGCTCGGTTGGTCGGGTTGACACCGGCACATAATTGGTAAGGATGAGGTCAACGGTTCCATTAAAAAAAGCGCTCAGTAACATCTGCACAGCTTTCAATGGTGAACGGATCTATATCAATACACTCGGCAGGATCACAGTTGCCCGACATATCCCAAGCTACTGTATCATTCAAAACCGTAAGCCGCTCGGTGAAGAAATCCTTATCACGCAGCTTCTCAAAAATGCCGCCCTTACTTATCAGCGGCTTAGCATCATATTGTTTTATTGTGCCGTCCGCCATATACGCGTATACGGTGTAATCCTCGCCCGCGACAGCTTGCACAACAGCAGGAAAAGTATTCTCCACAGTTCATTCCTCCTTACATTAAAGGCTGTATCTTAAACAACGGCTGTCCGCGTTTAGCAAGCTCCCAATCGTCCATCAGCTCGGCTTGACGAAGTACGCACCAACCCAAAACGAGCTTTAACTGACTATTCGGAAGCGCGCCGCGCAGCACGACCGCGTTCTTTATATCGATCAACGCCTTACTCCCTGCGTATTCAACGTGGAAATGCGGCGGATTATGATCATCATAATACATTGTACATCTTATTCCGTGAAATGCGCTTATTTCCGGCAATGTCATCACTCCCTATTCTCGTTATCTGCGTTTTGTATATTCTCAACTATTAAGCGCGGTCAAACTCTTTATAATTATACTCTCTCTTTTTGTATGTCGTCAATATACGAAATATACAAAAAAATTATGTAAGTTTGTGCACTTTGCGCTTTGTATATTCCGTGTAATACGTGCCGGAAGGAAAAGCGCAAGATGACGGAAAAGAGCAAACAAACGGGATAGCAAAGCCGTTTGTGAGTATTTCACAGGCGGCTTTGTTTTATCCGAAAAAGGTTTGCCGCCGGGCTCTTACACCCGACAGCAAAAAGTGAGGTTAATTAGAAGTTATCTGAATTAAAAATCTCCTCGCGCACCCGCAAACAGGTTCTTATCTCTTTTTAAGAACAAATTTGCTTGTGAGGTCCTGAAGCGCGGCAGCTTGACCGTTGAGCTCCTCGGAGGAAGCCGCGGACTGCTCGGCGGTAGCCGAGTTGGTCTGAACGACAGACGATATACGGTCTACGCCCGTGTTTACTTGTTCGATCATCGCCGCCTGCTCGGTGGAGGCTGTCCATATGTCGTTGATCAGCTTGATCGTCTGATTTGTAACGTCAACGGACGAGTTGAGCGCCTCCGCGGTCTCTTCAACGATATGCGAGCCGCTTTCGACCGCCGCAATGGTTTGCTGAATGAGCCCGGTCGTATCGGTTGCCGCCTCCGCGGACTTGGACGCAAGGTTTCTGACCTCGTCCGCGACAACGGCAAAGCCCTTGCCCGCAGTTCCCGCTCTCGCCGCTTCAATGGCGGCGTTAAGCGCGAGAATGTTGGTCTGGAACGCAATATCCTCGATCGTCTTGATAATGTTCGAGATCTCGTTCGATTTATCGGTAATATGGTTCATCGCAGCGACCATTTCCGTCATATGCTTGTTGGACAGCGACATCTTTTCGCCCGCCTGATTTGCCTTTTGGTTGGCTTCCTCGGCGTTTTGAGCGTTTATGTCGACCTTATCCTTAAGCGTTGTGATAATGCCCGCAAGCTCTTGGACAGAGGATGCCTGTTCGGTGGTTCCCGACGCGAGAGACGTAGCTCCGTTGGAGATCTGCGCAGCGCCTTGACTGACATTTTCGGCGGAAATATCGATCTGCTGCATAGTATCCGACAACCCGTACGCAAGGCTGTTCAGCGCTTCGATTATGTTCACGAAATCGCCGTTGAACTCGATCTGACGGTGAATGTTAAAATCGCCGTCCGCAAGCTGTTTGCAAAGACGCGATATTTCGCCTATATAACCGTTCAGCGCGTTGATCGTGCTGTTGATCGAGTTCGCAAGCTGACCCGTTTCATCGTCGGACGTGTGTTTAACGCTGACATTAAGATTACCCGACGCCACTTCGTTCATAACGCTGACCGATTTCTTGATCGGGTTTGCAATGCCGTTCGCGGTTAAAACGCAGACTATAGACGCAACCGTTATAAAAAACAGACCTAAAATGATCGTAATAACGACAGCGAATGTGGTTTCGCCCATCCACTCATTGACCTCGGTCGTGACTCCGATCACCCAACCGTCCGTACCGCCGACCGGTGAGTAAGCAAGGTATCTGTCAACACCGCCGCCGCTTACCTGACCGAATACAGTGCCGTCTGTGTCGGTCATTGAGATCGCCTGTTTTTCAAGCTCGCTGCAGCAGTCATACTCGGCGTTGCTCTTGTGAGTGTGATTGACGTTGTTCATTCCCTCGTCGACGTATTTCTGCTCCATACAGGCGATATATGTACCGTTTTCGTCCATAATATACGTTTTACCGGTCTCACCTACGCTTATCTCATCAATAATATCGTGAAGCACAGAACCGTCGATACCGAAATACACGACGCCGATAAGCTCGCCGTCATTGTGCCCGCCTTGCTTAATGGGAGCGCAGAAGTATATGATCGGTCTGCCGCCGACGTCCTGCGGACCAAACACAAATTCTATGTTTTTCATACCTTTTATGTAGCAATGGTCTTCTCTGTAATCGATCACGTCATCAAGAGTTTCGTATCCCCAGCCGTCCTTGTCAATATAACCGCGTTCGGAGAAGCCGTAGGTGTCGGCGCGTTCTTGCAGAAGCTCCAGCTTTTCCGCTACGGTGAACTCATCGCCCATACGCGGATCCATACCGATCTCCTTGACGATCGCCACATAACGTGACAGGTAGTTCTCCAGGCGTACACTCGTCTGGAACGCGAGCTCCGAGAGCGTGGTCTCGATCGTTGATTGAGTGCTGCGGAAGTTCAGATAGCTGCCTAAAAAGCCGATTACGGCAATGCCGAGAAAAACTACCGATAAAATCCGCCTAAGCAGTTTGCCTTTAACAGTTTTAAGGATTTTCATATCATGCCCTCTTTTCTTGGGAGTTTTTTGCTTCGCCGAATAAATATTTCCGTTTTCTTCTTTCACTTTTATTGTTTCGGAAACATTTAATCGGAATCAATAGTTATACCGTATAAAATTGTTTTCGGTCAACTTCATACTTTTTTCAGTATAGCAAAAAAACGCTCAATTTTCAATGAAAATCACTTAATTGACGGAAAAATCACTTAATTGACATAGCTGATTTCAAATGAGATCAGCAGTACGAACTTTTAGCCGTACTGCCCGACCCTCTTAACGGATATCCTTTTCCAGATGATCAGCGCCGCGGCTGCCGTCAGTATCTCCGCGATCGGGAAAACGCTCCACAAAAGCCAATTCATCTGTGAGTTGACCTTGGCGATATGCGCGAAAATGAACGCAAACGGAAACACAAACAGAATCTGCCTGCCGACGGAGATCGCGAGCGAGCCTATCCCGCTGCCGACAGCCTGGAATATCCCTTGGAACGCGATATTTATCCCGGCGAATACCAATCCTATTGAGATAATGTGTATCGCGCTTACGCAAAGCGCCTGCGTCTCTCCCGACAGTCCAAAGACCTCCGAAAACGGTGCGGCGAAGACCTCCAGCACAACGCTCCCCGCAAGCATGATAACGGCTGTAAACAGGTGCCCGAATTTTACGCATGACTTGATCCGCCCGCTGTCGCCCATTCCGTAGCTGAACGCGGTTATCGGAGTTATCGCGTCGCGCATTCCGAATGCGGCGAACAACAGAAACTGCTGAATTTTGTAGTATAATCCGTAAGCGGTGACCATATTTTCACTGACGCCTTTGAGGATAAGGTTCATTCCGTAGGTCATGACCGAGATCAGTGCCTGTGATATTATCGCGGGAAGTCCGATCGAGTAGATCATGCCGATGATCCTAAGCGACGGCTTGAAGTGAATAGGTCTGAGCTGTATTGATCTGTTGAATTTCAGGTGGAAGATCAGTGCCGCAGCAAACGACACCACCTGTCCGATAACGGTCGCGTAAGCCGCGCCCTTTACTCCCATTTCCGGACAGCCGAGCCAACCGTAGATCAGTATCGGGTCAAGAACGATGTTCGTGACCGCGCCGAGTATCTGCGCAACCGTGGAACAGATCGGGTGACCCGCCGCCTGGAGCATTTTCTCAAAGATCGCGAACATGGACATTCCGAACGAGAACACACAGCATATGCTCAAATAATCCGTTCCCATCGCCGAAATAACGGCGTTGTCGGTCTGCGAAGCGATATATGCCTCCGCTCCGAACAAGCCGAAGATCAGAAAAGCCGCGTATATCGCAAGTCCCAGAAAAATCGCGTTTCCCGCGGTTTTGTTTGTAAGCTCGTCGTTCTTCTGTCCGAGACTCTTTGCGATAAGGACGTTAGCTCCGACGCCTGTTCCTATGCCTACCGCCACCATAAGTATCTGAAGCGGGAAAGCCAGCGTCAGCGCGTTCAGAGCATCCTCTCCGCCCGTCTGCATATTCGACACGAACGCGCTGTCAACAATATTGTAAACCGCCTGCAAAACCATCGAAACGATCATTGGGATCCCCATTGAAAGCATCAGCTTTCCCACGGGAACCGTTGCCATTTTTTCATCTTTTAAACTCATATTTTTCCCTCCAAAAACAAAAAAGTGCAGCTTACCGATCGGAATTACGCAGTAAGCTACACATCTTGATTTTATTATATTAAAATTACGAAAAAATGTCAAAGGATATTTTGCACAATCTTTCGGCGAGATCAGATGGTTTTTTTGGAGATATCCCGGGCAGCAATTATCGCCGTCCGGGATGAAAATTATTTCTTTTTACGCCTGATAACTACCGTTAATGCGGTAATTGCCGCCGCCAACGGAACAATCGATATCGCGATACCCGTTGAGGGGTTGGGGGAAGCGTTCTCGTGACCGCCATTGTTGTCGGTGTTGCCGCTTTCCGTACTGCTGTTATCGGGAGCGCTGCTGTTGTTGGGAGCGCTACTGCTGTCAGGAGCGCTACTGCTGTCAGGAGCGCTGCTATCGTCGGGGGCGCTGCTATTGTCGGGGGTGCTGCTATTGTCGTCGGGAACGCTGCTGTCGGGAGTGCTGCTGTCGTCGGGATCTTCAAGAGGTTCGATCAGTATTGGAATTTCCTCCGTCTTTTCCCACAGGCAATCGATACAGGTATATGTCCTTTCGCCCGGTTCGGTGTAGGTAGGTTCTCTTGTTACCCTGCCGTTATCCCAACGATGTTCCGCTCTGTCCTTTTCGGCATCATTTTTGATGCACGTGTACCAGTGCTCATTGGCGTTTCTGTCCCACGTTGTGTTGTAGGTATGACCGGTTGCTTCGGGTTTTTCCTGATATGTCAATCCGCAAACGGTACAATCGTACGTTGTTTCGCCCGGTTTGGTACAGGTCGGCTCTTTTATTACCGTGCTGTTCCAAGTATGTGAATCCTTTTGATCTACACTGCCGCAGTTGTTGAGGCATATGTACCAGTGATATGTATCGTCAGTGCTCCATGTTTGGGCGTAGTTGTGATCTACCGTAAGCTGAACCCTGTCGTTATCATAAGCGATCTTTTGTCCGGCTATGTCCGGCTTAAAGTTTTGGCTTATATCCTTTGCGGTAACGCCCGTGTCAAATTCCGTCACATCCACAGGAGCGTCACATTTTATACCCTGCTCGGGATGAATGCCTATCTTGCTGACAGCGTCAAAGTCTGTTCCTATGGTTATCTTTTTATTGATCGTAAGATACACATTGCTTTCCGAAACGCCGTCGGCTTTTTTCGGCGATGTGATATCAACCGTGCCATTCAGCGTAATTTTTCCGCCAACGCCATTGTATTTATTATCCACATATACGCCGAGCCCGTATTTATCGGCCGTGTTGTTTGAAATTGCGCCGCCGCTCATCGTGAACTCTCCGCTGTACAAAAATACGCCGCCGCCGTTTTTTGCCGTGTTGCCCGTGAGCGTACCGTCGTCGCTCATTATGAGCTTGCCGCCGCATACATATGCACCGCCGCCATCGCCGGAAGCCGTGTTTGTGTCAATTTTACCGCCCGTCATTTCAAACGTTCCATAGACCACATTTACACCGCCGCCGCGCTTTGATTTATTGCCCTTGATCGTGCCGCCGCTCATTTTGAAATCTGTGGAAGCTCCGCTTTGACCCAAACATACACCGCCGCCGCCGTTGGAAGCCTCATTCGCGCCGCCAATTGTACCGCCCGTGTGTTGGAGCGTTCGCCCGGCCCCATAGACACCGCCGCCGGAGGCTGCTGTGTTGCCGGCGATGTAGCAGTCCTGGATGTCAAATTTTGCG
>CAMWVP010000166.1 GCA_947177735.1 uncultured Clostridia bacterium | reverse complement strand
ACAGGAGACTATCCTGTCCTTGAGGCAGTCGGAGGTTATCCCGTTCTCGGCGAGCAGTCCGCGCGCGCGTTCGACCGCTTCGGAGACCTCGGGGATATCGTTCGGGTCTTTCCCGTAAAACCGCCCGATCTCGGCGGCAAGAGATCTGTCGTTGTCCAGCATCCTCAGCGCCAGCCAGCGCGGCGACACGGTGCCGCCCAAGTGCTTTCCGAGCGCGGGCTCGAGCTCTGACACCGCCTGTTCGATGGGCTTGATATAGCGCAGTCTGCGCGGTTTCGGCGTTATCCTGCCGCCGCATAAGTCGTCCAGCTTGTCTGTTATCCGTTTCAGCGACGATCTTTTATGCGCCGACGTTCCGACAACGGGCACTCCGAGGTACTTTTCGAGAGCCTCAAGGTCAACGGAGATGTTCCGCCGTTTCGCTTCGTCAAGCAGATTTACGCAAACCAGTGTTTTCGGGCAGATCTCCATCACCTGCAGCGCGAGGTTCAGGCTGCGTTCAAGACAGGTCGCGTCGCAGACGACCACAGCCGCGTCGGGCTTGCCGAAGCAGATGAAGTTGCGCGCGACCTCCTCCTCGGCGGAGTGCGCCAGCAGCGAGTACGTCCCCGGCACGTCCACCAGCACATATGAGAATTGCCCGCCCTTGCACGAGCCCTGCGCGATGGAGACGGTCTTTCCGGGCCAGTTTCCCGTGTGCTGATGCAAGCCCGTCAAGCCGTTGAACACGGTGCTCTTGCCGACGTTTGGGTTGCCCGCGATCACTATCACCTTATCGTCGGGCGAGCTTTTTTCAACGCGGATATCGGACAGCACGCCGCTGCCCGTAGAATTGGCGGTAAGTCCCATTCATATCCCCCTCACTATAACGCCGCGGCTGTCGCAGGCGCGTATCGCAATGACAGCGCCGCGGATAAGGTACGCGCTCGGGTCGCCCATCGGACTGCGCCCCATGCACCGCACTGCCGTGCCGTCGCAAAGCCCTATATCCAACATTCGCCGCCGCATCGAGCCGTGTATTTGCAGCCGTTCAACAACGGCGTTTTCTCCCACTTCAATGTCACATAAACGTTTGGTCTCGTTCATAGTTTCACCCCAAAATAGTTTTTATACTAATTCGCGATCGTAGTATAGACAAGATTTGCGGAGAGACCTGTGCACGTACGATGTTCCATCGCACTGCGCGAGGACGCATTATGCGCCTGTTGTCTTCGACAACTGCGCAAAACGCTGCGACGCAGGCGTACTGTACGCATTATGCCTTTGGCAAAACGCTGCATTATTCGCTTCGCGGAAAACGCTGCAAGGAGCTTTGACGAAGCGATAAGCGCGGGATATCCGCAAAGATGTCTATACGAAGATCGTGAATTAGTATTAGCGTTACGGCATTATATGCGGGAGAGGTGGAATCGGTGAAACGCGCGGCTTGAATCGGCGGCGGTCAGATATTGATGATATCCGTGCCCAGCATTTCGGCGTACTCTTCGTGACAGGTAAGGAATATGACCTGATGTCTTTGCGAGCACTCCCGGATAAGCCCGCAGGACTGTCGTACCCGCTCGGTATCCATATCGTTCAGCGGGTCGTCGAGCACGATAACGCCGCCCTCCGGGAAAAGATAGTCCAGCACCGCCAGCCTGAACGCCAGATATACCGTCTCCCTTGTGCCGTCCGAGAGCTTCGGGAAGTCCAGCTTATGCACTCCGCTCGCGATGTCGAAATCGGGTCTGTCCGCCTCGGCAAACTCGGCGGTGACCCTGTTTCCGGATATTTTCGCGAGATACCCGGAAAAGCTGTTTACAAGGCGGTCGAGCGGTCGGCAGGTCACTGCTTCTCTTTGAGCGTTGAACACATCACGTATGCGGAGCCATTTGTTAAGCAGCTCGACTTGCGCGTTGTAATCGCGTTTTGCACGTTCGCACTTCTCGCTGAGGTCGTCGCCGCGGCTGTCCAGAAACGCGTCAAGCGCGCCGCGAGCCTGACCCTTATCGCCGATAGCCTTTTCCTTGTCGGCGTTCGCTCTGTCCAGCGCGTTCTTAAGGCGGCTTTTCTCGCTCTCGGTGTCGGATATCATCAGGTACTTTTCGGGGATATCGTCGGCGCTGCCGAGTGTTTTCCGAGCCTGCTCCAGCTTTTCGGAGAGCTCCCCGATGCGCCTTTTCAGCTCGTCCTCGCCGACATGATCATCGATAAACCTTTTGATCTCGGCTCTCCTCTCGCCGATAAAAACGCTCAGATCGTTGTTTCCGCAGAGCTCGAAAACACCGCGCTCTATATCCTCGCGTCCGCGAACGTCCGTGAGCTCGGCGGCGCGGGCTTCAAGGGTCGCAAAATCGCTGCCGTTAAGCGCCGAATCAAATGCCGATTTGGCAAGCTTCAGTTCGGTTTCGGCTTGTGCGTGCTGATCGGCAAGACGACGTATCTCCTCGACCGCCTTACAGCCGTACTTGTCGAAAATATCCCCGATCGTCTTTTCGAGCGCCGCTATATCCTCGCGGAGCTTAGCCGCGTCAACGTCAACGGGAGCGAGCTCCATTTCCATTACGCCGGGTACCTCGATGCGCAAGGCTTCGTTTACGGGCGTGCTCTCATCGCCGAGAGCGATCTCCTTTCCCGTTATCAGTGACGTTGCCCTGACGGAATTGCCGCCGAGCATTTTTATTTTAGCGGCAAAATTTACGCGCAGTCTGTTTTCCAGACGCTGCTTTTCACGCTCCGTGGAGGCGAGCGCGGCTATCTCGTCCGAAGAGGGGCAGGGGAGCTCTTTCAGCTTATCTTCGGCGTTCAGCAGCTTGCCGCGCTGCCTTTTTGCAGCGGTATAGCAGTCGAGCAGCGCGCGGTTTTCCTTTTCCTTTTTCAGGCGCTCGGCATTGTCTAAGGCTTCCTTTGCTTTCGGATAATTTTCAAGCGCCGCGGTGAATTTGCGGATATCGTCTGAATAGCGCTTGATGTCGTTCCTTGTGCGTATGAGCGCGGCGTATTTATCGAACTCGTTCAGGGCAGCGGCGGCGTTCTCGGCTACGCGCTCCGCTTCTGCAAGCCGCTTGTCCGCCAGATCACTGTCCGTTTCGAGCTGTTTCAGGTCGTTAAGCTCCTTTTCGGCGTCCTCCGCGTCATAGAACGCTTTCAGGACAGCTCCGACCTCTTTTGCCCAACGCCCTGTTTTTCGCTCGGGAGCCATATTTTCAATATCCCAATGCTTCCCCGCAAGCTCGTCGATCTTCTTGTCGATAGCCTGTCCGAGCTTATCGGCAGAAACGCCGCCGCTCTCGGAAAATGCCTTGGCGACAGCTGCCGATAACGCGTCGCGTGTTCCGATATCCCCCTTGTCGAAGATGCTTTTCAGATTATCCGCGGCGGAGCTTTGCGGTGAGAAAAACAGCTCCCTGTATACCCCGTCCCCGTATTGCAGTATGGGGGAGAGGAGCTCGTTGATCTCGTTCGTGTTCCTAAATTTGCCCGTCGGGGCTCTGAGCGTTGAAGTCACACTTTTATCCCATTCTCTGGTGAGAGCGTATTCGCCGTCGTCGGCTTCAAGGACGACCGTGCCGTCATAGCAGCTGCCCGACAATTTACCGTCCGTTCGTGCGGCGGGTTTGGCGTTTTTTTCAAGCTCGTTTTTTTCTTTGCGCGTCATTTCACGGGCAAGCACGCCTTGCAGCAGCTTCACGACGGTTGACTTTCCCGCTTCGTTCTTGCCGTAAATGACGTTCATACCGCTGTTCAGCGTTATTTTCTTATCACGGATTCCGGCAAACTGTTCCGTTGATATCTCCTTTATCCTCATACGGCATTGCCCTCCTTGATTTTCTGTATCAGGTCATATGCCAGCTGCGCCGCGACAGGGTCGTCAAGCAGCTCCGTAAGCAGCTTTGCGGCAAGCGTTGTCTCGCTGAACTCCTCCTTGACGAGCTCGGGAGTGATGAGCCGCGTCAGCTCGCTGTCGTCATATTCCGCTTCGAGAAAGCGTCCGAGAGCCGCGTCGAGTATCTGTTTGCGGTCGGCGTATTCCTCCTCCCTGACCGAACCGACTAGCTTTAGCTCCACAACGGAATTGTCGCCGAATCCGCTCAGCTCCTCCTCAAGCTCCCGTTCCATATTTCCGGCAGTCAAGGCGAGCTCCCTGCGGTAAAAGCGCAGTCCGCCCGAAACGTATTTTTTGGCGCGGACGTTCTTTTGACCGTCAATGTCGATAATAAAGCATAACCCCTCGGTATTATTGGAAACATCGGTCTGAACGTGCGTACCCGCGTTGAAGATACGCTCCCTTGTCGGCGCGAATTCCTCGGTGAGGTCTTTTGGTAACGGCACGTGAGTGTGCCCGATAAGCCATATGTCCATCGGGATATCGTACAGCTCGCCGCGCTTCATAAGGTAATACGCGCCCTCCCTGTCGAGCGATTCACCCTCGACAGCGCCGTGAGCGACGCCGATACGGAGACTCCCTCCGTCGGGTATCTCCGCGGCTTTTATACGGTCAAGCCTGTTTTCGCCGGGCTCGGAATGTTTTTTGTCGCAGAACGCGGGATAAATTGTGACCGTTTCATCGCCGATCTCGAATCGATACGGCTTGTATTCCGACAGCAGGGCGACGTTGCCGGCAGCGGCGCGCTTAAAGTCCTGCCAGACCTTTGCGTCCTCGTTGTAGTGATCGTGATTTCCGGGCAGGACAACCACCGTGCCGCCGAATCCCGACAGCGCCTCCGCGACCGCGCCGATATGCTTCTGCGCGATACCGCTCACATTGTCAAAGAGGTCTCCCGTTACGACGAAAAGCCCGCAGCCCTCCTCGTCCGCCTTTTCGACCATACGCGACAGCGCGTCTATTCTCTCGGAAACGATAGCGTCTCTCGCTGGATGTCCGTCATACCTTTTGCCGATGTGGTTGTCGCCGGTCACAAATAATCTCATTGTCCGTCCCTCCGTTGATACTTATTAAATACATTATAGTACATACTGCAAATAAATGCAAGTTGTCGAGTACCGCAAAAGACGGGCTTGGTAATTTTGCACAAGACATCCGCGCCGCGCTTGTTTAATATGACAAAAAACACCGGCTGCTCTAAATAACCGCTCTTTACTGTCGATATTACATATAGGGGTAATATTACAAAATAGAAAGAAGGCATTTTATAATGTACATAAGAAACACACCCTACGACAGAATAAACCGCGGCGCTCCGATCCCGGAGCTTAAGCTCAAAGATTCCCCTACGATATTCGATTATATCGGCAACGACATTACAATAGAAAACGGAAAGCCGCTTATGAAAACCTCCCTTGAGAAGCTGCTCTACCCGACAAAGGATGTTATCGTGATCTCCGAGGAATCGCTTAAGGAAGTGCGCAACAAGTATATCGAAGAATCTATGGAAAGCGGAGAGCCTATGAAGGGCATAAGCTACGATGATTTTGTAGATTACTTCGTTGAAAAGAAGGGGTTTCATAATGGAGACGATTATATGCAGCGGCTTTATGCTCAGACAAAAAAGGGCTGGAAAGCGTCCTGCGCACAGCATGAATGGCGCACAAACCCCAAATTTATAATGACGGCGCCGATGTTCGATTCTCCCGAGCTAACAGAGGACAGAGAAGCCGCCTTTGAAAAGTTCAAAAACGGCGAGGAGTTGACGCGACTCGAAAAAGACCTGCTGGGCACCTTCCCCGACATAAATGAGGGTCAAAAGCGCATAAACGAGGTCGTAAGCGAACGGGCTAAAATAGAGCACAAACAGAACCTGTTGGACACACTGGCGAGCTCGGGCGTGGAGCTTTCTCCCGACGACGAGATCACGTTCACCGTATGGGGATACGATCTGATCGACGTTAAAGGCACGGTCAGCGATGAAAAGCTGGCGGCGATCAAAGAAGCGATGAAAGAGAAAGCATATTCTTTGGATCGTATTTACAGCAGCAAGCATATCAGATTGTCCGAGGGTACTAAGCTTCAGCTTGACCAATTCAAGAAGGCGCAGTATTATTTGGATCAGGCAGGCGGCGGCTCGCTGCTCGAGCTTTCAAAGGACAAAGACGGAAATTATCACGGCATTCCCGAAAAGCTCGATAAGTTCCTCAAAGAAAACAAGCGCTACCACGGCGACGATACGGCGGATTTGAAGGCAATATGGGTGAGACACGCGTTTGACGCGGCTATCGCGGCAGTCGACGCGGGTCGGTACGATTGGTTCAAGTCGAAGGTCGGCACGGTCACGTATAAGAACGGCGAGTTTTTCGCATGACAAAGAAAAGTCCCCTGAAGGCACGACCTTTAGGGGACAAAATTATCCGGAGCTTTGCGGACAGAGGAGAGAGGTTCAATAAACGTTGGAAATATATGTAAAATCCGCGCCGCTCCCTGTAAAATGGAAGTAGGGACTGAGTGTGAACGTATCGGCTTGTAGAGTGAGATCGGTGGTGAGTTCCTGCCCCATACATATATTTTACCACATTTTTTTGCAATGTCAACGATTGTTACAAAACTGTAATTTATTTGTAACCAAATTGTAAGATTTTTAGAGTGTTAATATGAATACGACACATATAGTCTCATAGCGTTCAATTGCTTGACAAAACCCCGTCAAGGATATATAATATAAT
>CAMWVP010000165.1 GCA_947177735.1 uncultured Clostridia bacterium | reverse complement strand
GAAGTCGCTGTGCAGCTTGATTCCCTTTAATCCGAGCGAAATTATACGCTCGGTCTCGCCCGCAATGTCCGCGAAATCGGGGTGCAGCGCTCCGAAGCCGATAAGCCTGTCGGGATAACGCTCAACGCTTGCCGCGATGAAGTTATTTATCGCTGTGACCTGCTCGGGTACGGTCGCCACGGACTGCACGACGAACCTGTCAACGCCCGCCGACATGCCCTCGCTCAGCAGCGCCCCGAGCGTGCCGTCATAGCCTACCTTCATACCGTAAAAACCGCCTATCCCCCCGACCGCCTTTTCGGCTATCTTATCGGGAAAAATATGCGCGTGCGCGTCAATTATCATTGTAAAACGCCCCCTGCCGTTTATTGACATTCTCATTATATACCAATTTCGGCGCGTTGTCAAGAGAAAAGGCGCGGTTTTTTAAGCGTCGCATTATATAAAAGTATTGCGTGGTTGAGCAAAAACGTTCAGCCACGCAATATTCTATGAAACAGCTTGACAAATTCAACTGCCTAAATTATTATCATACAATCCCCGAACGAGAAGAACCGATACCGCTCCTCGATGGCGGTTCGGTAGGCGGCGAGGGTCTTTTCCCTGCCGAGAAACGCGCTGACGAGCATTATAAGCGTGCTCTCGGGGAGATGAAAGTTGGTGATGAGCCCGTCGATACACTTAAACTCATAGCCCGGGTAGATGAATATGCTCGTGTCGTCGGTGGCTCTACCCGTTTGCGCGGCGCTCTCGAGAGTGCGGCAGGACGTGGTGCCGACGGCGATAACGCGACCTCCGCGCTCCTTACAGGCGCGTATCTTCGCGGCGGTCTCGGGAGGTATCTCGTAGTGCTCGGTGTGCATTTTGTGATCGAGGATATCGTCCTCCTTGACGGGTCGGAACGTGCCCAGCCCGACGTGAAGCGTCACATAAGCCGTATCGACCCCCATCTCGCGCGCCTTTTCAAACTCGCGCTCCGTGAAGTGCAGCCCCGCTGTGGGAGCCGCCGCAGAACCCGTCTCGCGGCAGTATATCGTATTGTAACGATCCTTGTCGGCGAGCTTTTCCGTGATGTACGGAGGCAACGGCATTTGTCCGATACGGTCGAGAATATCGTAGAAATCGCCGTTATAAGTAAACCTCACGAGCCTGTTGCCGCCCTCCAGAGTATCGAGAACCTCCGCGGAAAGCCCCTCTGGGAACTCCACGAACGCACCGGGCTTCAATCTGCGCCCGGGTTTGACCATGGTCTCCCACTCGTTCAGACCGCGCCGCTTCAGCAGCAGGAACTCGCACGGAACGCCCGTATCTCTTTTGGTGCCATATATCCGCGCGGGGAATACCTTGCTGTCGTTCATCACCAGCAGATCGCCCTTTTTAAGATAATCGCATATATTGTAAAAGCGGTCATGCGTGACCTTGCCGCTTTTTCGGTCTATCTTCATCAGACGGGAGCTGTCGCGAGGCTCGACGGGAGTCTGCGCTATAAGCTCCTCGGGAAGATCATAATAAAAATCACTCTTTAACATTTTTTGTCCTTTTCTTTACTGCTCTTCAACTATGTAGGTATCCATAATTATCTTTTTGCAATCATCACATTTATAAGCGACAACAGCAGGATAACCTAAATTGTGATGATCAGCAGCCAATTTCAAACCTATTTTAAACCAACCCATTTTATTCTCGGAATCATTCCAATACAAAAAACTCTTGTGAATCGACGTGCCGCCGCTCCCCCGAACGAAACCCTCGTCCATTTCTTTTCCGCAGAACGGACATTTCATAAAAAACACCCCCTAACATCTTTATTCCGATTTGTTATTCAATTACAAGTATACCATATTATTGCAATATTGTCAACCGTCGTCAATATTACTAAAGTCCAAGTTTAAAAGCACAATAAATTCTCCGAAAACAGCACAATAACATATTGACAAAATCCGCATAATATGATACAATGAATAATAATGATAGAGGTGCGGAGTAGATGAGTAGCGCGGCTTTGATGTCCCTCGGAGGGCGCGGCGTGAAAGGCGAACCGCCGAGGAGTGTACAGTCCGTGATGTGCATATCCGGGCGTGCGTTGAACAGGCGTACGACTGTCATCGGGGCTGCTTGATGGAGTGCTATCGCAAATATTTTTTGCAGCATTAAACAGCGTTACCGGTGATTTATCATCGGTTTTATTTTTTGTATACAAAGAAAGGGAACAACTATGAAAGAACAATTTAAGGTAGGAATTATCGGTGCAACGGGAATGGTAGGTCAGCGTTTCGCTACGCTGCTGGAGAATCACCCGTGGTTTAAGGTGGTCGCGCTGGCGGCTTCTCCCCGTTCGGCGGGAAAGACATACAAGGACGCGGTCGGCGAGCGTTGGTACATGGATACCCCCATGCCCGCAAGCATGGCGGATATTATCGTCAACGACGCGTCCGCGGACGTTGACGAGATCGCCGCTAAGGTAGACTTCGTGTTCTGCGCGGTGGATATGAAAAAGGACGAGATAAAGGCGCTCGAGGAGCGTTACGCAAAGGCTGAATGCCCCGTAATGTCCAATAACTCCGCTCACAGATTTACCCCCGACGTGCCTATGATAATCCCCGAGGTCAACGCGGATCACGCGGCTATTATCGACGAGCAGAGAAAGCGTCTCGGCACTAAGCGCGGCTTTATTTCGGTAAAGTCCAACTGCTCCATTCAGAGCTACGTTCCTGCGCTGTCGCCGTTGAGAAAGTTCGGCATTACCGAGGTGCTTGCTTGTACTTATCAGGCGATCTCGGGAGCGGGCAAGACCTTCGAGACATGGCCCGAAATGGTCGACAACCTTATCCCGTACATCGGCGGCGAGGAGGAGAAGTCCGAGCAGGAGCCGCTCAAGGTATGGGGTCATATCGAGGGCAGCGAGATAGTTAAGTGCGAAAAGCCGCAGATCACTACACAGTGCCTGCGCGTGCCCGTATCGAACGGTCACTTCGCGGCTGTGTTCGTAAGATTTGAAAATAAGCCCTCTATCGAGGAGATCAAGAAGATATGGGCGGAGTATGCCGCTGAGCCGCAGGAGCTGAAGCTCCCGTCCGCGCCCAAGCAGTTCCTCAACTACTTCGAGGAGGACAATATGCCGCAGGCTAAGCTGCACCGTAATCTGGAGGGCGGTATGGCTGTCTCTATCGGGCGTCTGCGCCCCGATACGCAGTATGACTACAAGTTCGTGTGCCTGTCGCACAACACGCTCCGCGGTGCCGCGGGCGGTGCTGTCGAGATGGCGGAGCTGCTGGCTGCCAAGGGTTACCTTGATTGATCTGCTTTGCAGAACTTGTTCTCACTAACGAAAGGATTTATTTATGAGTAATAAAACTATTTTCACAGGCTGCGCTACCGCTATCGCCACTCCCATGAACGCCGACGGTTCGATCAACTATGACGAGTTCGGACGGCTTATAGATTTTCAGATCGACAACGGTATCGACGGTCTTGTCATCTGCGGAACAACCGGCGAATCGGCGACTATGACCGACGAGGAGCACGTCGAGGTAATCCGTTACGGCATTGAGCGCGTCAACCACCGCGTTCCCGTTATCGCGGGCGCGGGCAGCAACGACACCGCCTACGCGGTCGAGCTGTCGAAGGAGGCGGAAAAGGCGGGCGCGGACGCGCTTTTGCAGGTAACGCCGTATTACAACAAGGCCTCGCAGCGCGGTCTGATAAAGCATTTCACGGCTATCGCGGACGCGGTGAGCATACCGAATATGCTGTACAACGTTCCCTCGAGAACGGGCGTTAATATCGCCGTGGACACATACAAGGAGCTTGCAAAGCACCCGAACATCACCGCCGTTAAAGAGGCTTCGGGAAGCATGGACACGGTAATGCAGCTCTCCGCGTACACCGACCTTGATATCTATTCGGGCAACGACGACGAGGCGCTGTGCTGTCTCGCGCTCGGCGGCAAGGGCTTGGTATCCGTCACCTCTAACGTTGTACCGCGCGAGAAGCATGACGAGATAATGCTCTTTTTGAACGGCAAGCACGACGAGGCGCTGGATATCCAGAAAAAGCTCCTCGCGCTCGACAAGGCTATGTTTATGGACGTAAACCCCATTCCGGTCAAGGAAGCGCTGAACATTATGGGCTTCAAGGCGGGCGAGTGCCGTCTGCCGCTCTGCTCTATGACGGACGAGATGATCGCTAAGCTCAGGGCGGTAATGGAGCCGCTCGGACTGGTCGGAAGTATAAAGTGACAAGGTTCCCAAGGAGGTTCAAATGACTAAGATCGCTATCACAGGCGCGTGCGGGCGCATGGGCAGGGTCATTTCCGCACTGATAAACGACCGCGTCGACACCATTGTCTGCGCGGGCATCGACAAACTCGCCGAGAGATATTCGGGCTTTGAAGTCGTAAAGTCCGTATTCGACCTCCCCGAGAAGCCCGACGTGCTCATCGACTTCTCCCACCCGTCGGCGCTGCCCGACCTGCTCTCCTACTGCAAGATGAACGCCGTGCCGCTCGTTATCGGTACCACGGGCTATTCCGACGAGGAAAAGCAGCAGATAACCGCCGCATCCGCGCAGATACCCGTGTTCTTTACGTTCAATATGTCACTCGGCATAAACCTCTTGGCGGAGCTTGCGAAAAAGGCGACGCAGGTGCTCGGCGGTCAGTTTGATATCGAGATAGTCGAAAAGCACCACAACCGCAAAAAGGACGCACCCTCGGGCACTGCGATAATGCTTGCAGAGGCGATAAACGGCGAGCTTGACAATAAGTACCACCCTGTTTATGACCGTCACTCCATTTTAAAGCCCCGCGACAAGGACGAGATCGGTATGCACTCCGTGCGCGGCGGCACTATCGTCGGCGAGCACGAGATAATCTTCGCCGGTCACGACGAGATCATCACCCTCTCGCACTCGGCGCTGTCGCGCGAGGTGTTCGCGGTCGGCGCGGTCAACGCGGCGGTGTTCCTCGCGGGCAAGCCCTCGGGGCTGTATGCAATGGGCGACCTTATCGCCGACTGAGAAAGGATATCGATATGAATATTGAAGTTACCGAAAACGTTTCCGCGGTCTCGTTCAACAACGTGCCGCTCAACAAGACCGTTATGGAGGACACCCTCCGCACAGTCGCGGGCGCGGGGATAAACGTTGATATGATTTCCATGACCGCCCCGACCTCCGAGATATTCAGCTTCGGGTTTACGGTGAATGACGATGATATGCCAAAGCTCCTCGGTGCGGCGAAGGTGCTGCGCGAAAACGGAGTAGTCGCACCGATGATAAACAGCGGCAACCGCAAGATCGTTATCAAAACGGGCGAAATGATGGAGACCGTCGGTTTCGCGGCGCGCGTTTTTGAAATACTCAACCGCCTTGACGCCATGATACTTATGATAACGACGGGCGTTGACGAGATATCAATGCTTATCCGCGATGCGGACGCGGACGTTGTTGTCGCGGCGTTTGAAAAGGAGTTCGCATGAATTTGCTGATGTTGGCGGCAATGACCTCCGAAACCCACGAGGCGACCTTGAACGACGCGGTGCAGGGGCTTGTCGAGAAGCCCGAGGAGACGCTCTCGGCGATAGGGAAATTCTTCCAAAGCATAGGCAGCGCGATACTCGGCGCGATACCGACTATCCTGTTCGCAATCGTGATATTGATAGTGGGGCTGATCCTGTCCAAACTGGTGCTGGCGCTGCTGTCGAGAGGGCTGTCAAGGACTAAGCTTGAGCTCACCGTAACGAAATTCACGACCTCTATGGCGAAGATCGTGCTGTACACGCTGCTTGTCACGATAGTGCTGAATATCCTCGGCATACCCGCAACATCGATAGTGACCGTCATCGGCACGGCGGGAGTGGCGATAGGTCTCGCGCTCCAGAACTCCCTCGCGAACGTCGCGGGCGGCTTTCTGCTGATGATCACCAAACCGTTCAAGATAGGCGACTACATAATAACCAACGGCGTTGAGGGCACGGTCGCGCAAATCTCTATACTGCATACGCGGCTCGATTCCGCGACCAATCAGGCGATCTTCGTACCGAACGGGCTTGCCATCAACGCGACAATCATCAATAACAACGGCAACGACACCCGCCGCGTGGATATGCTCTATTCCATATCCTACAACGACGATTTCGAGACCGCGCAGGGTATCATCCTCGGGCTTATCGAGGAGCACCCGTTGGTGCTCAAGGATAAAGAACCGCTGGTGCGTATGAAAGAGCACGGCGAGAGCGCGATCATTATTGCCGCGCGCGCGTGGTGCAATACCGCGGACTACTGGACGGTCTACTTCGACCTCACCGAACAGGTGCGCGCCGCCTTTATCGAGAACGGCATAGAAATACCGTTCAAGCAGGTTGACGTACATATGGTGGACGATCAATAAAAAACTCGGCAGCCCCAAAAGGCTGCCGAGTTTTTGTATATAAACCCGCGGTTATCCCCGCCTGCGGTGGGGATAACCGCCTTGTTAATATTGAGGGTTATTTGTTGTTGCTTACTCGGTTTCGTTTCCTTTAATTATCACACTAACCTCGGTGAGTTTTTTGTAATTGCTTGGTCGGTTTTGCTGCTTTTAATTATTGCACTAACCTCGGTGCAAGAGGACACCCTTCGGGAAGGGGGGAGG
>CAMWVP010000164.1 GCA_947177735.1 uncultured Clostridia bacterium | reverse complement strand
TACAAAAAAAACCGAATTTTAAATAAATTTTGCCGTTTTTTTTTGAAAACTTTAAAAATTGCTTGGTTAAGCGAAAAAAATAAATAAAAAAATTTTTTAAAATTTTTCATTTGTCAAGTTATAAGACTGGCACTTTAAACAAAGGTTATGCCGTGAAAACGTTTTCGGACGCAACTGTGAAAAAAAGTTTCAAAAAAGCACTTGCAAAATTTTCGATTTTGTGTTAAACTAACAATTGAAATCGGGAAACGATTTATTCGGAATATCCCGGTCAATAATCTTAGGCTGTTCATTATAATGCAAAAACTCGTTGTGAGTTTGCGTATTGAACAGAAACCATTTTTGGGAGGAATAAACCTATGAAGAAAAGAATTTTGGCAGCTTTGGTAGCTTCCGCAGCTGTTCTCTCTATGGCAGGCTGTAACGGCAACAACGCATCCGACAGCAACACCCCTGCTAGCAACAACGGCGGCGACAGCAACACCCCTGCTAGCAACAACGGCGGCGACAACAGCACACCCGATAGCAACGGCGGCGAAGACAGCACACCCACTTTCGAGTACACCGCACCTGCTACCGACCTTACTGATGAGGATAACAAACTCAGCATCGGTATCTGGACCGGTAACGGCGACTACAACAATCTTATCAACTACTTTAAGGAAGTGACCGGTACTACTGTAGAGATCGTACCCGTATCCGGCGGTGCTGAAGGCGGCGACGCTCGTGACGGTTATAAGACCCTTATGGAGGATAACAGTGTTGACCTCGACCTTATCATCTGCGATACTGACTGGGTACGTAACTACGTTTCCACCGATGAGTTCTGTGCTGACCTTTCCACCCTCGGCATTAATAAGGCTGATTACAAGGATGCTTACTCTTACACCCTCGGTGTTGGTACCGGCGATGACGGCGTATTGAGAGGCGTATCTTTCCAGGCTACACCCGGCTGCTGGTTCTACAACACCAGACTTGCTAAGGAGCACCTCGGTGTAGAGACTCCCGAGCAGATGCAGGAAATGGTTAAGGATTGGGACACTTTCAACGAGACTGCTAAGAAGCTTAAAGAGGCTACCAGCGGTTCGGTTGCTCTGACATGTACAGAGGGCGGCGTATGGCAGGTTTACCAGTGCAAGCGTTCTCAGCCTTGGGTTGTTGACGGCAAGCTGGTAATGGACAACGCAGAGGACTTCTTTGATATTGCAAAGAACCTGTATGACAACGGCGGTTTGACCGACCTGGCTCAGTGGGATCCGATGTGGGGTACTTCCATGCAGGATGACGCGGCTATCGGCGAGTTCGCTTCCTCTTGGGGTCTGACAGGTCTTACCGGCTCTATCCTCGGCGATATTGCAGGTGAAGCTCGTCGCGATGGCGATGCTGAATATGCGGCTGTTGCAGGTCCCGCTGAGTGGTACTGGGGCGGTTCTTACTTCTGTGTAACCAACAAGTGCAACACAAAGAAGACTGCTTTTGAGTTCATCAACTTCTATACCCTCAATGCTGACACCATGGCAGGCTACACTGCTAAGACCGGTGACTTCATGAACAACAAGACCGTTATGAACAACGCGTCTTACAAGAATCCTTCGCTCGTTGGCGGTCAGGATCACCTCAAGGTTATCGCGCCCACTGCTGAGAAGATCGACATGGACGGCAAGCTGACCACATACGATTCCAGAATCAAGGAATTGCTCAACGACCATGTTAAGGATTATATGACCGGCAAGATCGCAACCAAGGATGAGGCAATCCAGCAGTTCAAGGATGCGGTTAAAGCGGAATTCACTGCCATCACCGTTGAATAATTTGTTGAAATTATCGGCGAATTAAGCTAAAAGTTTTTACAATATACCGCTTGCGGGCTTGCCCGTAAGCGTGTATATTGTAATTTTTTAACAATATTTCAAGGAAGGGTTGTGCATATCTGTGAGTGAAACACGGGCAAAGTCAAGAAAAATTGTGAGCTATGCCAAATATGGTTACATTTTTATTGCGCCATTTTTCATAGTATACTGTTTCTTTATGGTATATCCGCTCATAAATACATTTATCCTCAGTTTTCAGGGTAACGACAATCTTGTTGGAGTTGGCGTTGGCTTTGATAACTACAAAGCGCTTTTGTTTGGTATGGGGTCGGATACTATCCCGGCTGATAACGCAATGGCAGCTTCTAAAGATTATTGGTCAAGTTGGGGGATCACCCTTATACTTTGGGCGGGTAACTTTGTTGTTCAGCTTGCCCTCTCCTTGCTTTTGGCGGTTTGGTTCTCCGATACCCGCATCAAGCTGAAGGGTGCCGGCTTCTTTAAGGTTGTCTTCTATCTTCCCAACATTATTACGGCAGTCTCCGTTGCGGGTATGTTTATCATGCTGTTCGGTGACACAAAATATAACGTCGTAAACTCAGTTTTGTTGAAAATGGGTCTTGTTGGTGACCCGATCAAATTTGTGACCAACGATTGGATCGCGCGAGTTGTTGTAATGTTTATCCAATCGTGGATGTGGTTTGGAAACACTACATTGCTGCTGATGTCGGGTATTTTCGGCATCGATCCCTCAATATATGAGGCGGCAAGTATTGACGGCTCTTCGGGAATGCACCAGTTTATAAATATCACCATGCCTATCCTGAAGCCCATCTTCCTGTATGTGTTCATTACATCCATGATCGGCGGTCTGCAGATGTTTGATATTCCGTATATGTATAATAATACGGGTACCACGTCTCCGTTCCTGAGAACACAGGCGGTTTACATTTATAATCACTTCTATAAGGGCGCCAATAACTACGGTTATTCCGCTGCTGCTTCAATTATTTTGTTTATTATCACTGCTGCTTTGGGCTTGGTAATTTACAATATCAATACCGGTGATGGAAGCGGAAAGAAGAGAAAGGGGAGCAAGTAAATGGCATATGTTAATGAAAGAAGAGAGCTGAAGGATTACACCCGAAGCATAAAAATACAGCAAGTCATAAGATTTGTTATATGTATTATTATAACCATTATTGCTCTTTTGCCGATTTATTTTATCGTTGTTAATGCGACGCGTGCGCATTCCGATATTATAAAGAATCCTGCAACATTGATCCCCGGCGGAAATATTATAAAAAATTTCCAGAAGCTGAACGATCCCAATGCCGCAGCAGGTATGTATCAGTTGAACTTTAACCTGTTTTACGGCTACCGCAACAGCTTGTTTGTTTCCGGCTCGGCAACGATCCTGTCGGTGCTCTTCTCCGGTGCTACGGCATATGGTCTCTCGGTTTATGACTTCAAGTTTAAGAAGGCTGCAAGAACCATTATACTCGCTGTTATGATGATCCCCACGCAGGTCGTATCTGTAGGTTTGCTGCGGTTTATGATGAGCATAGGGCTTACGAACAGCTATATCCCGCTTATTGTTCCGGCTATTGCCGCACCTGCTACGGTATTCTTCATGCTGCAGTATATGCAGTCCAGTTTCCCGCTCGAAATTGTTGAGGCGGCGCGTATAGATGGATCCGGAGAGTTCCGTACGTTTTTCCAGATAGCTCTTCCGATGTTGAAGCCCGCATTTGCGGTGCAGGCGATATTCGCTTTCGTTACCAACTGGAACAACTTCTATATGCCCTCTATCCTGCTTACCAATAACGATATAAAAATGAAGACCATGCCTATGATGGTTCAGGCTGTTTTGGCAATGCAGAAGAGTGTTGATAACGGTGTAAACTACCTTGTGGTTATGATGTCCATCTTGCCTGTTGTCATCGTTTATCTGTGTCTCTCCAAGTTTATTGTTAGAGGCGTTGCACTCGGTGCGGTTAAGGGTTGATCTTTTGCAAAGCACTATGACCTCGCTTTGTAAAGTTCTGTAATGTTGAAAAAAAAGGTGTCTGACGTCAGTCCGGCACCTTTTTCTTTCGGTATTTGTCGTTTTTATTGCAAATCTATCTAGTTGATGGTGCTCAGCTTATTTTTTTGAAATTTGATCAAAGATGTCTTTACATATCATTTTAAGAGATGTCCTAGCAATTTCAAGCATAATCTCTCTCATATCATGATCTTTCCATGATTCACCGTCACCTTGAGTGTAAATTGATACAGCTTGAAGCATTACATTTAAGCCTTCGTGTGCAACAAACTTATTTTCGCATAGATTTGTATTGATAGGCATTCCATAGTTCGCGGCGGTTAATCTGTCTAATCTGTTTAGGTTGCCGGCATTATATTTCAAAGTAACTTTTCTTCCGTCAGGTCGTTCAATTTTAATGTCTTGCGTAAGAAAATTTGAACCCTCTAAAAACAACACATACGGGAAATACGGTTCTAAAAGCATATAATTGGCTATTTCGGAAATATTCTTATAGGCTCTTTCTATGGCGTTGCCCGCACTCATAATGTCTTGATTTTTGTTTCTTCCAACTTGAATGCCTTTTCTGATATTTTCAATATCCTTACCTTGATGCTTCGCCTCTGATACCAGCACTACACGCCAATTACCATTATCATCTTTAACCTCAATAATACCGCCATCGGGTTTTATTTGAGAATTATGTACAAACAAGGTCTGACCAAGATATGTATCTATCTTTTGAAGAGCAGCATTTATTTCTTCCTTTGTAATATTCTTTCTATATCTAAAAGTTAGCATTGGAAATTCCTGTTTGAGCTTTTGAATGACGATACGTGAATTATTTGAAACAGCGTTATCGTGGTGTTGGGCTTCATCTCCAAAAATCCCGATAACACCTTGGGATTTTTTATGCTGCTCGGTCAATCTACCGGACTGATTCTTTTTCATAATAATACCTCCTAATAGATTTAATACATTTTAACCCAATATTGAAAAGAACTCGTCAACATTATCAACACGATTATAGTTAGGGCCATCTAATGTTATTTCCATTTGCTCAAGGTGCTTGTTGAAATAATCAATCGAAACTTTATCACTATCGCACATTAAGCAATGCCGTCCCTCTAAAATACATACCCTCCCGACTGTTCCGCTTCCTGCAAAAAAATCAAGGACAACAGAACCGGGATAGGAAAGAGCCTTTACAAAACGGTCAATGATTTCAACGGGTTTTTGGGTTGGGTGTCCTACACGTTCTTTGCTGTTTCCGTTTAAACGTCCAATTTGCCAAACATTTGTCGGATTTTTCCCTTTTTTAGTGTTTTCCGGATTCAGTCTTTTATCTTTTAAAGCCAATTCTAAATCCTCTTTCGAATAGGGAACCCTTACTGAATCTAAATCAAAATAATAATCATTAGATTTTGCTAACCAAATTGCTTCCTCATGCCTATTTGCAAAGTATCTATGCGCTGACATACCGTTTTTGTAGTGCCAAATAATGGTATTTATCAACTTAAATTTTGTATTATGTCTTATATAGTGAATAATATCGATCAAATCACCTGATTTGTTATCTCTGAATTGTATCCCGCCAAAAATCACCATGCTACCATTTTTGGACAAGACCCTATATGACTCGTCCAACCATTTTGAAGCCCAATCAATATAGTCTGCATAAATATCCCACTCTTCAAGTTCGAGATTGTATGGAGGATCAATGCAAATAAATTGAACCGATTCATCAGGCAACGACTTTAAGAAATCGCAACAATCTGTTATTTTAAGCAAAATCTCAACTGATTTTGGTTTATCAAAATCAGTTGAGCATTTTTGTTTAAAATTGTTATCTTTACGCAATTTGTTTAGTGACATCAAAGCGTGGTTACTATGTGATTTATTATGTATAGCCATATGTACAAAACCTCATTTAAATATTTCCATCATTTTATCTATATTATAACATCTCCCCATTCAAAAGTCAACCACATATTTTCACGTTAGCCAATAGTTTTATCAGGTACAAAATGGTAGCGTTTGTTTCAAATCCCTACCATTTCATTATCTATGCTGTCCACGTCTATTTAGTCGGAGGTAACGCTTGTACAGCAATCAAGACAAAAAGAAAAAGGCTGCATAGGCAAACTACGCAACCTTTTTAAAAAATGAATACTTCTTTACCGCATCAAGCTTCTTATCTCGACACCGCAATTCTTCTATACAGCGCCCTCACTAATTTACAGGGGCGTTCATATAATGGACTATATCACTTAAAGTATCTGTTGAGCAGACCCTCAAAAGCCTTACCGTGACGAGCCTCGTCCTTAGCCATCTCGTGAACGGTGTCGTGGATAGCGTCAAGGTTGTTCTGCTTAGCCAGCTTAGCGAGGTCAAGCTTGCCTTGTGTAGCGCCGTGCTCGGCAGCTACGCGCTTAGTGAGGTTGTCCTTAGTGGACGCGGAAACTACCTCGCCGAGCATCTCAGCGAACTTGGCAGCGTGCTCAGCCTCCTCCCATGCAGCCTTCTCGTAGTACAGACCCACTTCGGGATAGCCCTCTCTGTGTGCAGCTCTTGCCATTGCAAGATACATACCGACCTCGGTGCACTCGCCGGTGAAGTTCGCGCGCAGTCCCTCAACGATCTCGGCGGGAACACCGTCGATGATGCCGATCTCGTGCTCGCATGCGAAAACGAGCTTCTCGTCCTCGGCAACCGCCTTGAACTTGCTGCCTTCAACGCCGCACTGGGGGCACTTCTCGGGAGCGGAATCACCTACATGAACATAACCACAAACAGGACATACATACTTCATAAT
>CAMWVP010000163.1 GCA_947177735.1 uncultured Clostridia bacterium | reverse complement strand
TAAACCCTTTTTTTTGGGGGTGTCCCCGGCCGCGGGGGGGGAAAACCGCGATTAAATCGTTTGGAGGCGTTTTATGACATTAAAGGAACTAAAAATAGGCGAAAGCGCCGTTATAGAGAGTGTCGGCGGGGAAGGTGCGCTTCGGCAGCACTTTCTGGATATGGGAGTGATACCGGGCGCGGAGGTAACGCTCGTCAAGCTCGCGCCGATGGGCGACCCTATGGAGCTTCAGATACACGGCTACGAGCTTACGCTGCGGCTCGCGGACGCCGACAGGATAGACGTTAAGCCGATAAAGGAGCGCAGCAATCAACACAGGCGCATCGACAGGATATATCCCAAGGCGCACCCGGGTCTCGGCGAGGACGGAAAGTACCACTCCAAGACCGACGGCAGTCCGCTGTCCGAGGGAACGCTCATTACATACGCGCTCGTCGGCAATCAGAACTGCGGCAAGACCACGCTTTTCAATCAGCTCACGGGCGCGAATCAGCACGTCGGGAACTTCCCGGGCGTGACTGTCGACCGCAAGGACGGCGCTATAAAGGGTTGCCCGAATACGATGGTCACCGACCTGCCCGGAATCTACTCTATGTCGCCGTACAGTAGCGAGGAGATCGTTTCGCGAAACTTCGTGCTGGAGGAAAAGCCAAAGGCGATAATAAATATCGTCGACGCTACCAATATCGAACGAAATCTGTATCTGACGATGCAGCTGCTGGAGATGAATGTGCCCATGGTCGTCGCGTTGAATATGATGGACGAGGTGACGGGCAATAACGGCGCTATCGACATAAACGGTATGGAGGAGCTGCTAGGCGTTCCCGTCGTGCCTATCTCGGCGGCAAAAAACGAGGGCGTGCACGAGCTTATCGAGCACTCCCTTCACATTGCCAGATACCGGGAAAAGCCCGAAAAACAGGATTTCTGCAGCAAGAACAACCACTGCGGTGCTATCCACAGAGCCATTCATACGGTGGAGAGCGTTATCGAGGATCACGCTGAGGCGGCGGGGCTGCCGCTCCAGTTCGCCGCGTCCAAGACTATTGAGGGCGACGAGCTGATAATGGAGCAGTTAAAGCTCGATGACAACGAAAAGGAGCTTATCGAGCACACGGTTTTGCAGATGGAGCGCGAGGGCGGTATGGACAGAAGCGCCGCGATTGCCGATATGCGGTTTGACTTTATCGAGTATGTCTGCGAGCAGACAGTCCAAAAGCCCAAGCAGAGCAGGGAGCGTCTGCGCTCCGAGAGGATAGACCGCGTGCTGACGGGCAAATGGACGGCTATACCGTGCTTTGTGCTGATAATGGCGGCGGTGTTTCTGCTGACGTTCAACGTCATCGGTGCGTTCCTCCAGAACCTTTTCGAGATGGGGATCGACGCGCTTTCGGGTGCCGTTGACGGCTGGATGACCTCCGAGAACGTCAACTCGGCGCTGCACGGGCTGGTCATTGACGGCATATTCGGCGGTGTAGGCAGCGTGCTCAGCTTTCTGCCGATAGTCGTGACGCTGTTCTTTTTCCTCTCGATAATGGAGGACAGCGGCTATGTCGCGCGCGTGGCGTTCTTTATGGATAAGCTGCTGAGGAAGATAGGTCTGTCGGGCAGGAGCGTCGTGCCAATGCTGATAGGCTTCGGCTGCACCGTGCCCGCCGTAATGAGCACGCGCACGCTCCCGAGCAAGCGCGACCGCAAGATGACGATACTGCTTACTCCTTTTATGAGCTGCACCGCCAAGCTGCCGATCTACGCGTTCTTTGTCGGCGCGTTTTTCCCTGGAAAGGGCGGACTGATAATGACGGGGCTGTATCTGCTCGGTATCGCTGTCGGCATTCTGATCGCGTTCCTGTTCAAGGGCACGCTCTTTAAGGGCGAGGCTGTGCCGTTCGTTATGGAGCTGCCGAACTACCGTATGCCCGGCGCGAAAAACGTCGCGCAGCTGCTCTGGGAAAAAGCCAAGGATTTCCTGAGTAAGGCGTTCTCGATAATCCTCATTGCGACTATCGTCGTGTGGTTCCTGCAAAGCTTTGACGTTCATTTCGATATAGTGAGCGACTCCGCGGACAGCCTTATGGCGATGGTATCCGGCTGGCTCGTGCCGATATTCGCGCCGCTTGGTCTCGGCGACTGGCGGATAGTGACCTCGCTTATAAGCGGCTTTATGGCTAAGGAGAGCGTCGTTTCCACTATGGAGATACTTTTCGGCGGTACTATCCAAGCCGCTATGACGAACACCTCTGCGGTGACGATGCTCGTGTTTTCGCTGCTGTACACGCCGTGCGTCGCGTCGATTGCCGCGATACGCCGCGAGCTCGGAGTGAAGTGGGCGGCGGGCGTCGCGTTGTGGCAGTGCGTTGTCGCGTGGATAGCGGCGTTCGTCGCAAGAGCGGTCTGCATAGTCGCGGGCGTGTGACGGGAGGTAAAAATGAACATAGCGGATTTGATCGTTATACTCCTGCTGGCTGCGTCGGTCGCGGCGGCGTTTTGGCTGATGCGCCGCAATAAGCGCGGCTGCTGTCACGACTGTTCGCGTTGCGGCGGCTGTCGAAAAAAGGAAAAGCGTTGATATTGATGTTCCAATTAAACTTTTCCAAGATTTTCGGTGTTTTCCCCGCCTTAGGCTGGGAAAACACCGAAAAAATTTTATAATATGGCAAAATTTAATAGAATGAGAAATAATTTCCTATACATTGACTTTTGAGAAGTATCGTGGTATACTGAAAGCAAACAGGTCAAAGGGGAAGTCCGAATGAAAAGGAAATTACTTAAAAAAACGGCGGCGCTTCTGGTGCTGCTTGTGATGACGGTCGGCTGTCGGAGCACTGGAGAGACGGAAAGCCAGTCGTCCGCGTTCTCGATCGATAGCTCGTCGGATTCGTCAAGCAGCTCCTCGGGCAGCAGCTTATCATCAAGCGTCGGCTCGTCGAGCACCGACTCATCGAGCGCTACAGATTCGGGCAGTTCGAGTTCCTCTACAAGCTCAACGACCGCCGAGATCGGTTCATCGTCGGAGAGCGAAACATACGCCGCGCCCGAGACCGGTGAGCCTACTCCCAGTTCATCGGACAGCGAGAGCTCCTCGAGCGTTTCCGTAACACCCGAGCCGCCCGTACCCTCAAGTAGTGCGGAAAGCTCTTCGAGCGCTCCCGTAACTTCGGAGCCGCTCGAGGAGACGACATTGCAGAGCCTTATTTCTCGGATGTCGCTCAAGGAGCGCGTTTATCAGCTGTTTTTCGTCAAGCCCGAGCAGATAACTGGCGGTTGGAGCACTGTGCTCACGCCGATCGATCTGTCGGAGAAGCCCGTCGGCGGCATACTGTATATGGGCGCGAACCTGGAGAGCGTTGAGCAGACGCGCAATATGATAGCGGGCACGCAGGCGAATGCGCTGCTGTATAACGGTATCGGCATTTTCGTTGCGGTCGACGAGGAGGGCGGCAGGGTAGCGCGCTGCGCTAACTCTCTCGGCACGACGGCTTTCGACCCGATGGCGGTCTACGGCGGGCGCAACGACCCCGACGAGGCGTTCAATATCGGCAGCACGATCGGCGGCGATCTTCGCTCACTCGGGTTCAACGTTGACTTTGCGCCCGTCGCGGATGTGAATATCTCGCCGTACAACGAGCTCGGCGACCGCATTTTCAGCAGCGATCCGAACGTCGTCGGGAATATGGTCGCGAACGTGGTGCGCGGAATGATGTCCTCAGGCGTTTCCGCAACGCTAAAGCATTTTCCGGGTCTCGGCGCGGAAAACGGCAACACACACACCGACACCTCGATAGTTATAGACAGAACCTTAGAACAGCTCCGCAGTGAGGAATTTGTTCCGTTCCGCAGCGGCATACAGGCGGGCGCGGAGTTCGTTATGGTCGGTCATCAGCAGGTCTCGGCGTTCGGAGACGGACTGCCCGCCGACCTCTCCTACAAGGCGGTGACCGAGATGCTGCGCGGCGAGCTCGGCTTTGACGGTATAGCCATAACCGACGCTCAGGAAATGAACACCATTTCGAACGTGTACTACTCGCGGACGGCTGCGGTGATGTCGATAAACGCAGGTATCGATATGATACTCGCGCCCGATGATCTAGACGACGCGGTGAACGGAGTGTACGACGCCGTGCTGTCGGGCGTGATATCCGAAGAACGTCTAAACGAGAGCGTTACGCGTATTCTGACTTTAAAGCAGAAAATGGGCTTGATATAGTACGATTTGTGAATGTTTAGCCCCGTATGTTCACTTGACTTTTCAAATGATTCGGAGTATAATGTATTTAAGAAAACACGGATCAAAAAGTATATGACTTTTCAGGAGGGAAATTATGGAACATTACAATCCGCTGCTCCCAAAGGACAATAACGGTAAGAAGTTCATCACGATAGGCGAGATAATGCTTCGCCTTACACCGCCGAATTACGAAAAGATACGTATGACCTCGACGTTCGAGGCAAGCTACGGCGGCAGCGAGGCTAATATCGCGCTTGCGCTGGCAAATCTCGGTGTCGACAGCACGTTTTTCAGCGTCGTGCCCAACAACAGTCTCGGCAAGAGCGCCGTCCGCTGGCTGCGTTCCAACGACGTGCACTGTACGCCCGTGATACTTACCTCGCCCGACGAGACACCCACCCACCGCCTCGGCACCTATTATCTGGAAACGGGCTACGGCATACGTCCCAGTAAGGTCACCTACGACCGCAAGCACAGTGTCATCACTGAGTATGACTTCGGAAAGGTAGACCTCGAGGCGCTTCTGGAGGGCTTTGACTGGCTTCATCTGAGCGGCATTACGCCCGCGCTCGGCAATAACTGCCGCGAGTTGATAATGAACTGCCTAAAGATCGCCAAGGAAAAGGGGCTTATCGTCAGCTTCGACGGCAACTTCCGCAGCCAGCTCTGGAGCTGGGAGGAGGCGCGCGACTTCTGCACCGAGTGTCTGCCGTTTGTCGACGTACTTCTGGGCACAGAGCCTTACCACCTCTGGAAGGACGAAGACGATCACTCAAAGGGCGACTGGAAGGACGGCATACCGCTCCAGCCGAGCTACGAGCAGCAGGACGAGGTTTTCCGTCATTTCATTGAGAGATATCCCAATCTTAAATGCATAGCGCGGCACGTCCGCTACGCCCACAGCGGCAGCGAGAACAGCCTTAAAGCGTTTATGTGGTACGACGGTCACACGTTCGAGAGCCGCCTTTTCACATTCAACGTTCTTGACAGGGTAGGCGGCGGCGACGCGTTCGCGAGCGGTCTCATCTACGCGATGATGAACGGCTTCAAGTCGATGGATATGGTGAACTTCGCGGTAGCGTCCAGCGTTATCAAGCACACCATTCACGGCGACGGCAACATTACCGACGACGTTCAGAGCATACGCAATCTGATGAATATGAACTACGATATCAAGAGATAATCAAGAAAGCTGCACGGTTAGTGCAGCCCTGACTGTAGAAAAAGTCCTTTGTAATAAAAAACAGCCATGATTTTATGCGGTTCTCCCCGCCGCTGGCGGGGAGAACCGCGAGTTTATATACAGGTTGAGCTGCACGGTTAGTGCAGCTTTTGCCGTTATCAATAATTCTCGGCGCAGATCTCGAAAAAGCTCTGCGGCTTGGAGCAGACGGGGCAGACCGAGGGCGCGTTTGTGCCGACGACGATATGACCGCAGTTTCGGCACTCCCATACCTTGACCTCGCTCTTCTTGAAAACCTCCTGCATCTCGACATTTTTCAGCAGCGCGCGATAGACCTCCTCGTGGTGCTTCTCGATATCGGCGACCATTCTGAACTTTCCCGCAAGCTCTGGGAAGCCCTCCTCCTCGGCGGTCTTGGCGAAGCTCGCGTACATATTCGTCCACTCGAAATTCTCACCCTCCGCGCCCGCCTTGAGGTTCTGTGCGGTCGTTCCGATGCCGCCGAGCTCCTTGAACCATATCTCGGCATGCTCTTTTTCATTGTCGGCGGTCTTGCGGAAGATTGCCGCTATCTGCTCGAAGCCCTCCTGCTGCGCTTTTGCGGCGAAAAACGTGTACTTGTTGCGCGCCTGAGATTCTCCCGCGAACGCCGCCTCGAGGTTTCGCTCGGTCTGTGTGCCCGCGTACTTGTTCTGGTTGCCCGCGCGTATCTCCTCAAGATCCGCGCCCGTTGCCTTGCACTCGGGGCAGACTGCTTCCGCGCGGTTGGGCGCCTCAAATACCTGCCCGCATACCTTACATCTGTATTGTGCCATAAAATACCTCCTTGGATTTTATGGTATATTTTGCGCGTATAAGCTGCAAATATACGCAAAAATCCCCCGGACCGCTGCCCGGGGGATAGCCTGACGAGCTTTTTGCTTACTTAGCGCCCTGCTCGTAGGATTCGATCATCTTCTTAACCATCATACCGCCGATAGAGCCTGCCTGTCTTGCGGTGAGGTCGCCGTTGTAGCCGTTGTTAAGAGTTACGCCTACCTCGTTGGCAGCCTGCATCTTGATGTTGTTCAGATTAGCCTTAGACTGTTTGTTAGACATGGTAATAATTCTCCTTGATATCAGTAATAGCAAAGGTCGTTCGATAACCATACAATCGCGGAAACAAGTCCGCAAAACCCTTTGCGCTATTATTATCTTCACGCGGCGGTGAAATATTAAAGGTAATTGTTGTCCATAAAGTAAGATTTTGCAGACAATATATTATGTGCTTTTTTGAAAAATAAATTTATAGCTTTGATAAAAAACTCTAATCATTATCGGACTGTTGGATAAGTCCTTTTTACACATCTGACGCTGCCGACGAAGAGGATAGTGTAGATCTAGGTGGTAGCCGGATGAATAAAA
>CAMWVP010000162.1 GCA_947177735.1 uncultured Clostridia bacterium | reverse complement strand
GGGTAAGTTGGGGAAATACTGATTAAATCGTTATTATAAAATTTAAAGCTTTATTTTATGCGGTTTTCCCCGCCTCCGGCGGAGAAAACCGCGATTAAATCAATACCTCCTTAGAAAATACTCAGGAAATAACCAATTTAATGACGCTTTCTTTACAAAAAAATATTACAATACGGTTACAAATAATTACAGTTTTGTAATAATTATTGATTTTGGATTTAATATATGCTACAATTTGTAAAAGCAAACAAACCGAACCTAAGGAGGTCATAACCATGAAAAAAAAGCATATTTTCACAGTTCTTTCCGTAATAATGTCGTTATCACTTACCGCATGCTCAGCGAGCCCCTCCAAGTTGTTAAACGACGCCGCTGCTCCTCAATACTCTATGGGCGCCGCTCCTCAGTACGCTACGGCGGATTATGCCGAGAGCCTTTATTCGCAGGGAGAACTCGGTATTGAACATAATACGGAGGAATACTCCGCGATATCGGAAAGCGGCTTCAAAAGTCCGCGCACCGAACCGTTGTCGACCTTTTCCGCCGACGTGGACACCGCTTCTTATACCAATATAAGACGCTTTATAAACAACGGCGAAAGCGTTCCTCAGGGCGCGGTGAGAATAGAGGAAATGCTGAATTATTTCTCCTACGATTATCCCGAGCCCGAGAGCGGAAAAGCGTTCAGCACCAGCGTTGAGATCGGCGACTGCCCCTGGAACAAAAACACGAAGCTGATGAAAATCGGACTGCAAACCGCGAAGATCGACACCTCGAAAATGCCGCCCTCCAATCTGGTATTCCTGATAGATTCCTCCGGCTCCATGTATTCCGCGGACAAGCTGCCGCTGATAAAAAAGGCGTTCTCATTGGTCATAGAAAATATGAACGAAAACGACAGGATATCGGTAGTTACCTACGCTTCAAGCAACGATACGCTGATCGACGGCGGAACGATACAGGATAAGGACGCGATACTTGATATCCTCTCCTCTCTCGAGGCTGCGGGAAGCACCAATTGCAGCGGCGGAATAGAGGCGGCGTATCAGCTTGCCGAAAAGAATTACATAGAGGGAGGGATAAACCGCGTCATTTTAGCCACCGACGGCGATCTTAACGTAGGGATAACCTCCGAGAGCGAGCTGAAAAAGCTTGTCGAGAAAAAGCGCAAAAGCGGCGTTTTCCTGTCGGTGCTGGGCGTAGGCACGGGCAATATCAAGGATAACAAAATGGAGACCTTAGCCGATAACGGAAACGGGAATTACAGCTATATCGATTCGGTAAACGAAGCGAAAAGGGTGCTCATAGAGGAAAAAGGAGCTACCTTTTTTACCGTAGCCAAGGACGTTAAATTTCAGGTAGAGTTTAATCCCAACACGGTAAAGGGATACCGCCTGATAGGCTACGAAAACCGAGCGCTGGAAAATTCGGACTTTACCAACGATTCCAAGGACGCGGGAGAATTGGGCGCGGGGCACAGCGTGACGGTGCTTTATGAATTGGCACTGACGGGCTCCGAACAGGAGGTCGAGGAATATGACCTTGAATTTGCCGCGCCCTCCGATACGGGAAGCACAGACATCTGCAAGATATCCACACGCTACAAGCCGATAGGCAGCGAAACAAGCATCCAGGAGGATACGTCCGTTCCCGCGGAAAAACTGAATGAAGCCGTATCCAATGATTTTTATTTCGCGTGTGCCGTGACCGAGTTCGGAATGATCTTAAGGGATTCGGAGTACAAGGGCACGTCGACCTACGACAGCGTTCTTGAGCTTGCGGCTAACAGCGACAATGCGGAATTCAGAGAGCTGGTTGAAAAAGCGAAAACACTCAAAACCGCTAATTCCGATTAACCGTTTATTTTTCTCCATATTCCGTATTCCCCGCCCTTGGCGGGGAATCAGACTGTAGATAAACCCTCATCTGCTTCGTCAACCGCCCGCGTGGCAGCCACAAAGGCTTGCCGCGGAGCGGTTTCCTCGCATCTGAGGGCTTATCTACAGTCTGAATGTGAACTTTTTCTACAAGCATATTCCGCAAATTCCGATATACCTCTGTTCTAACCGTTTGTCCGGCGGCATATACTTGTACAAATTCTATACGGAGGTACTTAAAATGAAGATAAACAAGAAATCGTTCAAGCTGACGCTTTCTATGATAGGCTGCTTCGTGCTGCTGGCAGTGTGCGCGAGAATAACCGAAAAGGCTCTTCCGACTGCCGCAGAGGTCTCCGAAAAGCCCGTCATCGTGCTTGACGCTGGGCACGGCGGTCTGGACTCGGGCGCAGTCGGCGTGACGGGCGTGCTCGAAAAGGATATCAACCTCTCGATAGTCCTCACGCTGCGCGATATGCTGGAGATGTCGGGCTTTGAAGTGGTGCTCACACGTGACGAGGACATCTCGATATACGACCCCGGCGTGACCGGTATCCGCAACCAGAAGCTGAACGATATGGACAACCGCCTGAAGATCGTCCAGAGCTACCCCGACAGCATCTTCCTGTGCGTTCACCAGAACAACTTCACCGACCCGCAGTACTTCGGCGGTCAGATGTTCTACAACAATAACCACCCCGACAACCGCACCCTTGCGCAGATAATGCAGAATCGCTTTGCCCTGCTCCAACCGGGAAACGACCGCGAGATAAAGCTCTCGGGCGAGGAATTGTTCCTCCTCAAGTCCAACAAGAACCCCTCGCTGATGATTGAGTGCGGATTCCTCTCAAACCCCGAGGAGGAGGCTAATCTCTCAACGTGGGAGTATCAGCAGAAGGTCGCGTTCACTATCTTAAGCGGCGTTATGGAGTATCTCGATACCGTTCAGCCCGCCCAATCCCCCGCTGCCGAATAGCATTAAAACGCTCCCCCGACTTTTCGGGGGAGGTTGTTTTATTCCGCTGTTTTGGTGGAATATGCCGCAGACAGATCGTATTCGACATCTATTGTCAGCGTATTAAAAAACCCATTATGTTTTACACTTGTTCTGAACGGCAACCCCGGCAGCTTTTCAATATGCCCGTCCTCAGTGTGGTCATAACCCGAGACCACGCGTCCGTCATCGGCGGCGCAGATCTCTTTGCTGGTATATGTGACCTCACGGCTGTCGCCGATCACTATTTCCTCAGGAAGCTCATATTTTATCACTACTCCGGTCTCGTATGCGTCTATGGTCTCTCCGGTCGCTTCAAATGTGTAAGTAATTGCTTCTCCGTCGATTACCTCGACCGTAAACGGCACGTTCTCTCCGTTTATCCTAACCGCATATGACGGCTCTCCGTTACTCGACGCTCCGACGGCTAACGTAGATGCTGCCGCCGTTACTGCTATCGCTGCCGCGATAATAAGCGGCTTTATAAACCTGCGTTTCTTCACAGACTTATCCTCCTCAACCCGCGCAAGAACGGAATGTCTGATCTTTTTAACTCGTTTTTTGGAAAAGCCGTTGCTATTGTCAAGCTTATGCTCCTCAAAAAATCTCCTCATAGCCAACCCCCCTGTTCCTAAATTCCTCGCGGAGCTTGGCGCGCGTTCTCGAAAGCTTCGAGCGCACCGTTCCCTCCGCCATATTCATTATCAATGCTATTTCGGAGGACTTCTGCCCGTAGAAGTAGAATCGCATAAATATCTCGCGTTCCTCGTCGGAAAGCGCCTTTATCAGGCTGTCAAGCTCTCTCATCAGCTCGTTAAGCTCCGCCTTTTCCTCGATAGACGTGCCGTCGGATATCTCAAGCTCGTCAAGGTTCTCCATAGGCGGCTTTACCGAGCGAAAACGGTTCTTGACGGCGTTTCGTGCCATCGCCGAAAGGTACGCTTTCAGTCCGAGCTCGGCATCCAATCCCCCGCGGTGCTCCCACAGCCCGTAGAACACGTCGGAGCATATCTCGTCGATATCCTCCTCGGAAAAAGCTCCGCGCGAGAAATTCCGTATCACGGCGCAGACATAGCCCGCGTAGCCGTCGATTATCTTCGCGAGCGCAGAGGTATCATCTCTTTTCAGAGCCTCGGCGAGCCGCTGTTCCTTCGTGTGCATATGTTCCTCCCGGAACCTATCCACATTGCCGCTCAACGCTTGTCTTGCGGCAATTTTTCCGATTACTTCGTCAAAGCTCCTTGACGTACATAAAGTACGCTAGAGTGAATGCAAAGCGTTCATTCGGTCACTTTTCCTCGTACTCGAAAAAATCTGCTTCGCAATCCAAGCATTTTGGGCAATGCGAATAGGTTCGCTTATACTGCGCAGTCGAGCGGATAATCCTTACCCTCTCACCCCTATATACACGGATTTTTCGGAAACGTTGCACATTACTCGAAAAATTTTTTATCGATAACAAAGCACACAGCGCCGCCGACAAGATAACACAGCAGATCGGTGAAGTCGAACGTTCCGCCGACGATTATAGCGAGGGGCGCGGGGAGTATCTCGTCCAGCTTGGTGATCTGTACCAGCTCCACAAAGAACGCAAACAGCGTCACGGGTATCGACATATACTTCGTTTTCACCGTGATAACGCGCGTGAAAAAGTAAACGCACATGACCGCCAGAACGTCGCCCAGATACGGACGCACAAAGCTGTCGTGAACGAACAAGGCTATAAGTATCTCTATCCCGAGTACAACGGCAAAGGCTGCCGCCGACAATAATCTTTTTTTCATTTGCTCCCTTTCTCCGCGATAGCTTTAAACGCGCCCGCGAGCGTATCCGCGCCTACTATCTTTATACCGTAATCTTCGTTCTTCGACAGTGCTCTGAACGAATTCTTCGGCACTATGCAGCGCTCGAAGCCCAGCCGTGCCGCCTCCTTGACGCGCTCGTGGACGCGGCTCACGGCGCGTATCTCGCCGCCCAGACCAACCTCTCCGAACGCCACGCACTTCTCGGGCACGGGCTTGTCGCACAGCCCCGAATAAAGCGCCAGTGCGACCGCCAGGTCCGCGGCGGGTTCGTCTATCCGCATTCCTCCGACGACGTTCACGTACACGTCAACGCCGCCGAATACGAATCCCGTGCGCTTTTCGAGCACCGCGAGCAGCATATACAGCCTGTTGTAGTCAAAGCCCGTCGAGACGCGTCTCGGCGAGGCGAAGTTGGATTTCGTAACAAGCGCCTGCACCTCCGCGAGAATAGGTCGTGAGCCCTCCATAGTGCATACAACGGAGCTGCCGGAGACATTCCCGAGCCGACCCGAGAGCATCATCTCCGACGGGTTCTCGACCTGCGACAGCCCGTCGTCGTCCATCTTGAACACGCCTATTTCGTTAGTCGAGCCGAAGCGGTTCTTTATTGCGCGCAGAATACGGTAGGAAAGCTGCTTGTCGCCCTCGAAATACAGCACCGTATCGACGATATGCTCCATTATTTTCGGACCCGCGATACCGCCGTCCTTATTGACGTGGCTGACGATAAACACGGGTATCTCCTCGGACTTTGCCATGCGCATAAACGCGTTCGTGCACTCGCGCACCTGCACTATGCTGCCCGCCGAGGAGGTCAGGGCGCTTGAGGTTATCGTCTGTATCGAGTCGATGATGACCACCTCGGGCTTGTTGTCGCGCACCGCCTTGATGATGGTCTCGCAGTTATTGTTGGACGCTAAGAACAGATTCTCGCACGCCACGCCGAGCCGCTCCGCGCGGAGCTTTATCTGCCGCTCGCTTTCCTCTCCCGAAACGTAAAGAATAGTATGCTCCCTGCCCATAAAGCCGCAGATCTGCAGCAGCAGCGTCGACTTGCCGATACCGGGGTCGCCGCCGATAAGCACCAGCGAGCCCTTGACCAGCCCTCCCCCGAGCACCCTGTCCAGCTCGGAAATGCCCGTATCGTAGCGCGTTTCGTCCTCGTAGCTTATCTCCGAGATACGCGAATATTTAAAGCTCCCGACGGGCGCGGTTTTCCCTGCCGCGACGATCACGGGCTCGGTCTCCTCCAATGTGTTCCACGCGCCGCAGGACGGGCACTTCCCGTTCCATTTAGACGACTCCGCGCCGCACTCGCTGCATACGTACAATGTCCTGTTTTTAGCCAATCCGCTCACCCGCTTTCAACAAAATCTTAAATATTATACCATATTCCCCGCAGAATGTCAAATAAAGTTAGGGGCAGGAAGTATACTCCCGCCCCTTTTCGTTTTACGGCATTAGCGAGCCGCGCTTGGTATCCTGCGACAAGAGCACCCCGACCGACAACAGCTCCCCGTCGACGATACAGTAATATTCGCGGCGCTGCACGGTCGTATGACCCACAGCGCCGGGGTCGAGCTGATAAACGACGGTGCGGATATTTCCCTCGCGTTCGGAGCTTATCACCCGTCTGCCCGTGTACTCGCGGAGGAAAAATATCCCGCTCGCGAGGAGGTATGCAGTCAGCTGCAATACGAAAAGCGCGCGCAGAGCTTTCTTCCCGTTCTTAACGCTAAAACTCGTCACGCAAAGCGCGAAAAGCCACAACAGTGGCGAGAGCGTTCCTTTTATCTCAACGGGTTTTCCGTAAGAAAGGACGATAAACAGAATGTTTACAAGCGCCAACAGCAAATATTTTATTTTAGGTAAAGAACGATTTAATCTGTTTTTCATTTTACAAAACGCGGTTATAGCGGCTCTCTCCGCCTCCGGCGGGGAGAGAGCCATTTAATTGATGTTTTCTTAGTCCTCATTGCGCGGGGTATATCATATAACCGTTTTCGGTCTCGTCAAGCGTAAAAACGTATTCGCTGCCGAAGTCCGCCTGCCACTCCCAGCCGTCGTCCGACAGCGAGAAAACCGCGCTTTGAAAGCTCTCGGGAGCCTCGGCGAAAAAAACGCTGCCGTTCTCGCCAAGAACCGTGAAATATGCTCCGAATTTCTCGTCCGTCAAC
>CAMWVP010000161.1 GCA_947177735.1 uncultured Clostridia bacterium | reverse complement strand
AAGCACAACCGCTCGCCCTCCCCGAACAGTCCGCCCCGCGCGTACGTCAGCTCTTGTCCGCCCTGCGGCTCTCCTCCGAGCGAATATTCAAGCACTGCCGCCTTAACGGGAGTATTGACCTCCAATATAACAAAAAACTCGTCTTTTGCAGGGCGCGACTCCTTAGCGGAGCAAGCCGATAAAAACAAAAGCAATATCGGCGCGATATATTTCAGCCTCACCTCATCAACCCCTTTACGCGCTTCAAAGCCGCCTGCGCCTTGGCACGCGGAATGCTGAAATACGCGAATTTATCGTCGTATTTGTCGTGATTCACCGAGGTCTCCAGAATGTCCTTCAAATGCTTAGTGAAAAAACTGTTTTCCGAATCCTCAAGAAGTTCCGTCAAAGGCTCTACAGCCGAATATCCGAGCTCCCCGAACGAATAGATGTCAAGCTCGCTCAATTCTCCCGCTTGATATGCGGAAATGTTATGCCGCGCGATAACTCCCTCCATATCGCCGAAGCACAGCACCGCAAGCATTACCGTAAACAAGACGAAAAGCGGCTTCCAGACCACAAAATCGCATACCTGAAGCACGATGATCACCGCGAATATCAGCCACAGAAGAATCATAAACCATGATGTATACACGCGCAGAAGCGTCATTCCGTACTCGCCGATATACATCAGCATTTTCGTGAGAGCCGTGGCGATTATCAGCAGCGTAAACACCGAGAGCATTACGGTGTAAACGCGCAGTATAAGCGGCTTCACGTCGCCGTCCTTTCGCCGCGAGAACGTCTGCATAAGCACTATAACTCCGAGATTTATCACCGCGATGGCGCACAGCTCGAAAAAGCCGTTCCGCGCGAATCGGGAATAATTAAGCGTTTTCTCAAACGCGTTAGCGATATTGACGAATTGCGTAACAGCGTAAATAAAATAGAACACGCATATCGGCGTAACTGCGGCATACCCGATAACTGGCGGAAAAATACGGTACGACGGCACATTCCCGTTATGCGCGGGAGCAGCGCCGTTCATCGAAAACACCGCGCCGAATATATACATCGCGACAGGCACCGCGAACAATATCTCCCAGAAAACTGACAGCGAAAAATTCGGCAGCCGAATAACAAATTCGTTGATCGAATCGGCAAACAACTCGTCGCTTCTTATCAGAAGTATCACGACCACAAACGTAAGCGGCACCGCCATCAGCAGCCCGATCAGCGCATACAGCACGTTCTTCGAGCGCGATCTTCCGCGGAATATCGAAAACGCGCTTTTCGGCTGCCGCGCGAAATTCTCAAACGGGCGCACCATTACGCCTACTATCAGGTCAAGGACAAAGTGCCGTCCGAACAGCTCCGCGCCGCTTACCGCCGCTGTCAGATAGAAGTACAGTATGAACGAGAACGCGCCCGCAAGAAAATTGACGAAATAGCTCGCGCTGAACAGCGGAACAAAACAAAACAGCTCCGCAATGCCGAATACCACGATATGCGAGAGCTTGACGGCAACCCTTTTCACCCGTACAAACGCCGCTCCCAGTGCTCCGAAAAGTGCCCAGAATATTCCGCCCCACAGTCCTCCGAAATACTTCACCGCAAAATGCGTAAACACAAATCCCAGCGCAAGGCTCACCCACGCGAAAGCCGCGTCCGCAGCCGGTACCTTGGGCTTCTCCTCTTGGAGCGGCGCGGCGTAATTAAGCTCGTTTTCCATTTTAATCCTCCTCGTCGTCAACAAACTCAAGTATATCCCCCGGCTGGCATTTCAGCGCTCCGCAAAGCCGCTCGAGCGTGGAAAAGCGTATAGCCTTCGCCTTCCCCGTTTTCAGTATCGAGAGGTTCGCGGGGGTGATGTCGATCTTCTCGGCAAGCTCGTTGGAGGATATTTTCCGTTTCGCCATCATAACGTCAAGGTTCACAATTATCATATCCTCACCTCAGATCGTAAAGTCGTTCTCTTCGCGCATCGCGACAGCCTGCTGGAAGCAGTTCTTCACCACGCGCAGTATCATACCGAAAAAGCCTGCCGCGAACACGATAACGAACGCGAACGGGCGCAGTATCGAAAAATAGATGAATATCGCCGCCACGCTGAAGCAGCAGAAGGAAAGCGATCTGAGCAGCTTTACATTCAGCTCGACGAACGCTTTACCGTGCTGAATGTTCCACAGCAGCACATCAAGACACACCAGCGCGATGACCGCGGGCGGCACACAGCACATCAGTGTTGCCAGAAGCGGCGTATACAGCCCGTCCGTGCCCGCTCTTTTCTCGTACAGCTCCACCAGCCACGGCGCGGCAATGGCGCAGACAATAACAAATACATAGCAGATCTTTACCAGTATCTGAGAAAGTAGTATAGATTTATCCTTATTCCACATATCGAAGCCTCCTTACGCTTTTCGTTGTGATTATTATATCACATCAATTCCTATTTGTCAATAGATTTTTATCGAATTTCGATATTTTTTTATTACTTTTCAATTTTTCGGCGATGCTTGTTCTTTTTTTTCGGAAGATTGCATAAAAATTAGAGTATAATCATTATCGGGGGGATGGCTATGTGGGTGCGCGACAGACTTATCGAATACGAGGAGAACGCGGGACGGCGGTTTTCGCTCAGCGTGTCCGCCGAGAGCGGCGAGGACGCGGAGCTCGTTGTAGAAAACTGCCGCTGCGTGAAAAGCTGCGACGACAGCTTCATAGTGCTGTCGGTATACGGAATGGATATCCGGGTCTCGGGAACACCGCTAGTCATCGAGAATTTCGGAATAGGCAGCATAAAGATAACGGGAAAAATACATTCTCTGACATTTGAGGAGTGCTGAAATGAAAAAGGAAAAAAAGGGATCGTTTTTCGGCGAGGTGAGCTTTTCGGGACTGGGCGGCTTTCAGGAAAAGATGATATCCGAACTATTGGGCGACGATATCCGAGTGTCCAACGTCCGTTTTGCCGACGGGAAAATATACGGCGCTGTCTCGCCGCTCGACTATTACCGCACCGCCGAAACAGCTCGGAAATACGGCGTAAAGCTCCGCGCGGAAAAGCGGCGCGGGCTGTACTTCTCACTGCTGAGATACCGCACGAGGATCGGACTGTACGTGGGCTTTCTGATGTTCGTTTTCATTCTTTCCGTGCAGCAGACGCGCGTGCAGGACATCACGATAACCGGCGACGTCCGCCGCTCGCAGGTGCTGGCGATACTCGAGGAATGCGGCATAACAATGGGCGCGCCGATGTCGTCACTCAACACCTCGCGCGCCGAACAGCGCCTTATGCTCGATATCGAAAACTGCTCATGGGCGGACGTTTCCAAGGAGGGCTTCCGCGTGAGCGTAAAGATCGAAAAAGGCGTTGAGCCGCCCGAGATGGAGGACAGTCTGCCGCGTAATATTGTAGCCACCCGACCCGCGCAGATAGTGCGGCAGGTAGTCAGAAAGGGCGCGTCGGTCGTCTCCAACGGCAGCGGCGTGAACACGGGCGATCTGTTGGTCTCGGGAACCGTTCCCGACGGGCGCGACAAGGTGCTGCTGGTGCGCTCGGACGCGGAGATAATCGGAGAATGGAGCGAGACGCAGGAGTTCTTCGTGCCGTTCACCGAGACCGTGAGCAGCGCCGACGGAGAGCGGAAAACGTTTAAATGGCTCGTCATAGGCGACGACGAGTATCCCCTCTTTCTCGGGAAAGCCGCCGCCGAAAACTCCCTGTACAGCGAGGAGACGAGCTGCGTGCGGCTGTTCGGTCAAAACACTCCGATGCTGATAAAAACAGGCACTTTCACCGCCTACACCCGAAAGGACATAACAAGAAGCCCCGAGACTGCCGTCACGGAGCTTAGGAAACAAAAGGATAATTTCGAGAGGAATTTCTACTCGGAATACGAGATAATCGACGTTGTTGAAAAGTTTTACCCCGCCGAGGACGGGATAAGACTGGTACTCGAGTATACCTTGCAGGGCAACATCGCGAAGCCGGCGGTCATCGAGTATGACGATATCGAGCTGCCCTCCGTCAGCATCGATACCGGCGACAAGGACGCTCAGCCCGAGAGCTGACATATCTTAGCCGTGAGCCGCTTGTACTCCGCGGAAATGAGAGACGCGCCGCGCTGCTTGAGATAGACCTCGGAACAGACCTTGTAGTAGAATACCTTGGAGCTGAAAAAGCGCTCCATTCTGCGGATCTGCTCGTATGTATACACCGACGACAGGAACAATATCTTTTCGCGTTCGGTGGTGTTCTGCTCAAGACCGCCCATCATCAGGAAATCGTATATCGTGTTCAGGACGATCTTTACGTCGGCGGGCGGATACGCGCCGCTCGTTATCTCCTCGCACAGCTCGATAGCGTCGTTTATGCGCTGCGCGTCCTTGGCGCGCAGCCACACCGTCCTGTCGTAGACATACAGCGCCCTGCAAAGCGACTCCTTGACCCTCTCGTCGCAGTGGCAGCGCATTATCAGCAGCATTCCGCGCCGCAGGTTCTTGTCGGGCTCCTGGGGATAATTTCCAACGGCGAAGCGCGTCGTCTCGTGGTCAAGTCTCGCGGCGTCGGTGAACTGGGCGTTCTCGATGTTCAGGCAGTGCGCGAGTATCTCGGCGGCTGTCTGCTTCAGCGACGGGAAGCCCTGCGCGAGCTTCTCGAAGAACCCTATCGTATAAGACGGCGAAACGTACCGACCGCCCTTGGACAGGAACTTCTTGATAATGTCCAGCGCGTACTCCAGAGCCGCCTGCGCCATATTCCAATCATTCTGGGAGCGTATTTTCTCCGTGCATTCGGTGAGATAGCGCTCCCAGTTTTCGGTGTCCTTGAGCCGCAGAAGCCCCGATATCATCAGTCCGCAGCGGCTCTCGAAGTCCTCGGGATACCAGTCCAGAGCTTTGGAGAACGCCTTGAACGCGCCGCCGAAATCCCACTTGCCGAGACATTCCTGCGCAGCCGCACACTCGGTGCGGCATTCCTCGAAGCCGTATGCGCTCTCGCCCGCGTCGTCCTCATCGATGAGCTCACTCAGATCGGCTTCAATCACAAACTCGTCCGGGATCGACGCACGCAGCCCCGCGAGCAGCTCGTCCCGCGCGTCCGTGTACGCGATATGCGTGCCGCAGTAGCAGCAGAAGCCGCTGTCGAACTCGCTGTCGAGCATTATCATACGCTGGCACTTGGGGCAGACGCAGTATTCTAACATAAACTCATCTCACTTTTTAAGTAAAAATTTCGCTCCACACAATATCAAAACTGCAATATCCGCTGCAATCGGAAACGCTGAAAGTGCATTTTTGCCCGTCGTCATTTTTTAAGGAACAACCGCAGCCTATACAGGGCTTAAAAATAAATTCTGTGTATTCGGCTTTTCTGCCACCGGAATTTTCCTCGCAGACCATTTTGTACTTTGCTCGTTCCCCCGGTAACAGTGAAAATGAAGGAGTTACGGATCTGTACAAAACAATGTTGTGCGCTTTGTCGGCAGTGGTGTACGTCTTGTAATACTCATAGTCGCTCCACTTGAAAAACAGAAGATAAATCACCGCAGCTGCCGCGAAAATACCCGCGCTGACAACAATTATTATCTTGAACTTTTCCTTTGTCAAACCCCTCATACGATCCTCCAGTCGATAGGCTCAATACCGTTGCTTTCGAGGAACTCGTTCGCCTTGACAAAGTGACCGCAGCCGAAAAAACCGTTATACGCCGAAAGCGGGCTCGGGTGAGCGCACTGCAATATCAAATGCTTGGGATTTGTGATAAGCTTTGCTTTGGCGCGCGCGTTGCCGCCCCACAGCAGGAACACGATAGGCTGCTCACGACCGTTCAGCAGCTCTATCACCTTGTCGGTGAATATCTCCCAGCCGTGTCCGCGGTGGGAATTAGCCATGCCCTCGCGGACGGTAAGGGCGGTGTTCAGCAGCAGCACGCCGCTCCTCGCCCAATCGGTGAGCTCCCCGTGGCTCGGTATCGGAAGCCCGAGCTCGGAATTTATCTCCTTAAAGATGTTCTGGAGCGACGGAGGAGGCGGCGTTCCGCGCTTGACCGAGAAGCACAGACCGTGCGCCTGACCCGCGCCGTGATACGGATCCTGACCGAGAATGACCGCTTTCACGTCGCTGTACGACGTATACCGCAGCGCGTTAAAGATATCGTTCATCGGCGGATATATCGTCCGCGAATTGTACTCCGAGATCAGAAACCGACGCAGCTGCAAATAATAGTCCTTCTTGAACTCATCGGCGAGCAGCGCGTCCCATTCGTTTCCTATGTTTACCATATTATTTCCTCTTTTTCTTCTTTTTGGGGTTTTTAATATTTACGTCCTTAACGCGCTTTTGCTTGCAGGAAAAACCGAAGCTGCCTATTTTCTTCCCGAGTGCGAAATAAGTTCCGTGAGCGTAGGAAAGCAACCCCGCCTTTTCGATCATCAGTCTGCCCTTTTCATCGAGAAGCTCCTTATCGACGTTGACCGCTAGGATATCCGCGAGAAACATATCGTGCGAGCCCTGCGGCAGCACGTCAACGACCCTGCACTCCAGCGTTATGCGGCTCTGCTCGATCTGCGGCGCGGAGATGTTCGCGCAGGGAGCGGCGGTAAGATGGCGCTTAGCGAGCTTATCCTCCGTCCTGCCGGTCTTGATGCCGCAATAGTCAAGCGACTTGACTAGCTCCGACGGGAGCATATTTATCGCAAATTCGCCCGTCTCCTTGATTATACCGTAGGAATTGCGCTCGGGACGCACCGAGATGTACGTTCTGGGCGGGTCGGAGCTTACTATACCCGTCCACGCTATCGTAAGCGCCGTCGGCTTTTCCACGCTGCCGCACGACACCAGCACCGCAGGCACGGGCGCGAGCAGCGTTCCGCCCTTC
>CAMWVP010000160.1 GCA_947177735.1 uncultured Clostridia bacterium | reverse complement strand
AATTTCAACTCACACGCCCGCGTGGGGCGCGACCCATTACCTTGCTTTCACGCGCGGGCAGGTACGGCAATTTCAACTCACACGCCCGCGTGGGGCGCGACATTTGTGCAAAATGTAGAACGGATTTTTTTTTAAAAATTTCAACTCACACGCCCGCGTGGGGCGCGACGACACAAACAGTGCTATTTTTTGTACAATTCGCCAATTTCAACTCACACGCCCGCGTGGGGCGCGACGGAAAACAGCGGTATTTGTATTTCACGCGAACCGTTATTTCAACTCACACGCCCGCGTGGGGCGCGACACTGCTTCTTGTTTGTCACTTTGGCGAACGTCAATTTCAACTCACACGCCCGCGTGGGGCGCGACTCGCGTGCGATGAATACGGTGCGCGGTTCTTTGAAATTTCAACTCACACGCCCGCGTGGGGCGCGACCTGATTACGGCACGGTAAAATCCGCGGTAAAGCCCATTTCAACTCACACGCCCGCGTGGGGCGCGACGGAAATCACGGGGGCTGTATCGATTATTATACATTATTTCAACTCACACGCCCGCGTGGGGCGCGACCGACTGAGCCACTCACATTACCGAGAGATGAGGTAATTTCAACTCACACGCCCGCGTGGGGCGCGACATAATTGAATTTGTACTATTTGTGATATCAGAAGATTTCAACTCACACGCCCGCGTGGGGCGCGACCCGTAGCCTGCATATTGGATTTGTTAGTGATGATAATTTCAACTCACACGCCCGCGTGGGGCGCGACTGTTTTTATTCACTTGCTCTTGCTGCTGTTGCGTATTTCAACTCACACGCCCGCGTGGGGCGCGACATACGCCGCGCCCGTCGAGGGTTTATCCTCATAGATTTCAACTCACACGCCCGCGTGGGGCGCGACTTTGTCCTTTTTCAAGGATTCGGAATTATCCTCGTAATTTCAACTCACACGCCCGCGTGGGGCGCGACTACCTCCAATATTTGTGCATTTTGTATATCTTGCCATTTCAACTCACACGCCCGCGTGGGGCGCGACGAGCTTGGACATGTTATAATCAACGTCCTTTTTTGTAATTTCAACTCACACGCCCGCGTGGGGCGCGACTAATTCTGCGGATTTTCTGCTTTACGCTTTTTGAATTTCAACTCACACGCCCGCGTGGGGCGCGACGTTATGGTCGTTGTGATAGTAATCAATCTTCTATTGATTTCAACTCACACGCCCGCGTGGGGCGCGACCTGTCGGTGATGATACGTATTCTGCCGACGGTATTTCAACTCACACGCCCGCGTGGGGCGCGACATTTCAGTTGTTGCTTTAACATTGATTATCTTATTATTTCAACTCACACGCCCGCGTGGGGCGCGACCAGACCGACGAGCGAGCCCAGAGCGATAACCAGATTTCAACTCACACGCCCGCGTGGGGCGCGACCCTACACTTTGTGTGCAGAAAACGCAGAGCCCCAAACAGACGGACTTTGCAGCATATAAGCCTAAAATTTAATTCACAAGTCATCAAGATGTGAGAATTATTATGCTGCGAAAACCTGCGAACACCACAGTAATTTAATATCACCTTAGGTTCGCATATTTATTATACCTTATCTTAGGCATAATGTCAGCTAAATAATCAGAACTCCTTCGGGGTTGTAGGTCTCCTTTGCTCCGAAGTGTTCTATGCGGCGCTCCCAGTTGTTGCCGAGATAATAAAATCGTAAACTGTCCTGTTTCGGATCGATAAGCTTTAGCAGCTTGTCCTTGACCTTAAGCACGGTTGCGTAGTCGGCATCGATCTCAAAAACCGAGTTCTGTACACGCTGACCGTAATTGACGCATTCCTTGGCGACTTTTCGCAGACGAGTTTTGCCTTTCGCGTCAATCGTGCTTACATCATAGCTTACAAGAACCATCATAGTACAACTCTCCTATTTTTGCAGATAGCAAGGATATTCCGTGATCTCGCCCCGGATGTATTTCGCAAGCAGAGAGCTCTGAACATACGGCAGCAGCCCAAGCGGTATCTTTTCTTTAAGATACGGGTGAACAATCTCGCTGCGCCTTTTTTCCTGCCACGAGGTAAGTACCTTCTTTTTGCCGTCCTTTGTCAAGAAGACGGCGCCGCTTGGCTGAATTTCAAAGTCGTCCGCGTTTATCTTTTTCAGGTTTATCAAAGTCAGCACCAAACGCTCGATAATACATCGCGCTTCTTCAACCAGGTCGCACGCAAGACTGTTTCTTCCGGAGCGCAGACAGTGATAAAATCCATAGCAGCTATCAAGTCCCACACTTTCAAGAGCGGAAGTATAGTTGGCTGTCATTATCGTGTACAGATAAGAAAGAACCGCGTTCACTCTGTCAAGAGGCGGACGTTTTGTGCGGCGAACGAGTTTGAAATCTTCCTTTTGCGTCAAAATAAGGCGATCAAAAATATCAAAATATTCCTTTGCGCAGTTGCCCTCAACGCCCATTAAAACTTCGCGTTCGATCGTTTGATAAGCGGTATCTATGCCCTCCTCGAGTTTTGCGATACATTCCGTAATCTTGCCGTCTCCATTGATCTGAGGATTATCTCGAAGCGAGCGCTTTATCAGAAAAATCGTGTTTGAAATTTTAGCCGCAACGGTGTTTTGTGCGAGAATGGGATTAGGGTGCGAGAACATCTCAAACTGTGCCTTTCTCAGAAAAATATTTCCCTTTATCTTCCCTTGAACGCGCGCCAAAAATTCGCCTTGCGGAGAAATGAAATTTATCGGTATCCCCATATCCGCGCATTTGCCCATCAATGCCGGAGAACAGCCAATATACGAAAAGCAGAATATCTCCTCGATATTAACAAACGGAACGCGGAATTTCTCGCCTTCATCGCCCTTGCAGACTATATTCTCTCCGTCCAGAGTCAGCCGAACCGTTTCATCGGTTATGTACAGAGAATTAAGCAACTTTCTCAAACGGTTTCCTCCCTTCTCAGCTTTTCAATCTCTTTTCTTACACTGTATTCGGCACTTTTGGGGAAACATATGTCTTTTAATGAACATCCCGAACACTTCTGCCCCTTAACGCGTTCGGGAATGCTGTTTTCCGAAATATACCCGCGCATCTCGGACAGCAGCACTTTGAGTGTTTTATCGTACTTTTCAAATTCATCATCAAATGGCAGCCTAACGCGTCTTCTTTTATCAGAATAGTAAATAAAACACTCGCAATCACAGCCCCATACGAAATCTGCGCAAAGTTTCTGTGCAAATACTTGTATTGCATCGGTTTCGTTAAATTCTCCGATAGCGGGCGTTGTCGGCTTGTATTCAATGAGCTTCACCGAATACAAGCCGTTAAGTTCGTTGATCTCGATGCCGTTTTTATCCTTGATAAATTCCACGCAGTCAGCTATGCCGTACAGGTCATATTCTTCCTTGTCGTTGTAGACAGACACGGAGCTTCTTACGATTTTGGTTTTATCGGAGAAACTGTGAGTGCCGTCGTGAACGTTTTCATGCAGAATATTTGCCTTGACAACAAACGCGTTTTCGGACCAGTCCCTGTTGATCTCAAGCAGTCCCCACCGCCGTTTGCAGTACATAAAGTGCTGAATTGTGCGTATATTTATCGAACGTTCGGAATTTGTCACAGCTTTTCAATAAGCTCAACGCCGTCGGGCATAACCGCGTCAACGCTAACGGTGTAATCGGAGAAGCTTCTCGGAGCGGTGTCGGAATTCTTCTCCACCTTGATCTTATCGAACAGAACGTGCGCGGGAGCATTTCCAAGAACGGACTCGTGCTTGAAAATATACAGCTTTCTCATGCACATTTTTCCACGCGCGGCGCTTCTGTCATTTTCAAACATATTGATGACCGCGTTCCACAAAAGCTCCAGATCGTCGTCCGAAAATCCCGTGACCTTTTGAGCGAGCGCCGCCGAAATATATCCCTCGGCTCTGTACAGACCATAGTATACAATGCTTTTTTTGCCCATTTCGGTCTCGCCTTTTTTCTGCCTGTCCTCGGTAGTCTTCGCCTGCCGGGTGATCGTAATATCCTGATGATATACGGGGTCGATGCTGCGCGCGAAATTTATCTGAACCGGACCCCTTACCGTACCGCACTGATCGTCACCCGTGCTCATCACAGCACCGAACGTGCGAACGTCAAAGTAATTAGCGCACATATATTTCTGCGCTTTTAAAACATCGTCTTTCTTTTCGCCTTTCTTTCCTTTTTCCAGACCCTGAGATTCATAAGCCTCAGTGAATTTTGAATTGAGGCTTCTGTCGTTTTTAACGAGGATATTATACCCCGCCTCGCCTTCTTTGACAAGCTCGACATAATTTCTTATCTTGCGCTTGAGGCAAACGTCGGTAACTATACCGAGATTTGTTTCGGGGTCTATTCTCGGCTGATTTCCCGCATCGGGGTCGCCGTTGGGATTACCGTTCTCCACGTCAAAAAGCATAACAAATTCGTATCGATTTTTTATTGCGTCCATGATCAATTCTCCTTTTCGTCATTGTCTTTATTTTTCTTGGAAGTCCATAGTTCCCGGTTTTGCTGATAATATCCCACGATAAATCTGCCTTGATCGTCAAGGCTGAGAGTTGTTGGAAATTCTCCGTCCAGCGGATCTATTATTTCTCCGATAAGACTTTTGAAATAACTTCCTCCTACTTTTTTGATATGGTGATTTGAAAGCTCCATCAGCTTCGGGAAAACCGTAGACGGCTTAGAGCAAGCCGATGAAAAATACGAATCCACGATCGTGGTGTTGAGCGTTCCTCCCGCGGCGTCCTGCTGCAGCTTTTCAAGCACAGCGAACAGCCGTCCGCAGAGATAAGCGGGGTTGGTATTTTCCTTGTTGAGCGCCATAGTAATCTCCTCCTTTTTATTCGATCTGCGCGCCTTGCGGTTAAGGCACGCTTTGATAATTCCCACGCGAGTGTAATTGAATTTGATGTAGTGATTTTTCTCCTCGTTGCGATCCGTTTTGACGCGCATGACAGCCGTCTGAAGCATAGCCTCCGGGTAATTTACACCCTCAACCGCTGCGCGGATAATTCCCGTCATAAGCGGCGGCGGTATCTCTTCCTTAGTTGATTTGGGAGAAATAAGCTCCTTTGCGATACCGCCGAAAGAGATGTGTCGGTCATTTCCCGAAAGCGCCATATCGCGCTGATGCCGGGAAACGTTCTCCATAATTCTTCCAAAGCTGTTGTGCGCGATAAATTTCTGGCATATCCTGGAAGAGTTCGGGGTAAATCCCGCAACATAAAAATCAACGTTCTCGTCGATATTCAACTTGGAATAATCAACGTTTTCTCCGCGCTTCAAGCTGTTCATTGCGGCAGCAAACGCAGCGTCATCATCGCCACCGAAAAAAGCGGAAAAGAAGTCTGATTCTGCACCGTCATCCTTTTTCAGCGCAAAAAAGACGATGACCATGCTGTTGATAAATATTCTGTGCTTGCTGTCGGCGAGCAGTTCATTAAACGCTGCCGTGTATTTCTTCATCGCCGTTTCGGAAATATTGCTGTTGTAGCTCTGTTTTTTTCCGAAGGATTCGTACGCCGATTCTTTCATACCGACAAGCACACAGCCGGTGGTGTTGCCGCCGGGGAATTTTATCTTGTCGTGAATTCTCGCGGTAGGCAGTCGTTCTCCCATGATAGGGCAAACGGATAAGTACGCATCCTCGGCTTTGGCGCTTTGTTCTGCTGCCGTTTTTTGAAACTTAGCGATAAACTGCGGATCGTCCTGCGGTGTCTTTGTAAGATCGTCGTACAGCGCGAATGTAAAATACGAACCCGAATATTCTTTCCCGAGTTTTTTTAAATGCTCGTTTTCCGTCTGTTCTTCGGGAACCCAATTATCCACGAAATTCCGAAAAGCGCTGCAAACGGGAGAATCCAAATCCGCTAAGAACTCCGAATTTCTTTTAACAAAAGCCTCGTGTGATTTTCTCGCCTTATTTTTATCGTCTTCGGGAGTAAGAACTCCGCCCGAATAATTCAAGCCGAAAAGATACAAGGGACGATGCTCGATAAGCGCGGAAAAAATCGCTGATTTTTGCGAGCGCTCGGGCAGAGCAATTTCCCTCGGAACGAGCCTTTCCTTGACCTTGCCGTTTTTCTGCGGTATTTCTTTTGTTTCACGGAAGTCGTTTATAGCGGCGATCTCGCCGTTCTCGCGCAGCAGTACCTGAAAATGCACCGGCTGCACGGAATACCCATCGGGCAGTTCCGTGCGCGACTGCCCGGTTTTCAGATCGTAATAGTTGCACAGCGCTTTGATCAGCATTTCAGATTCCTCCTGTAACGTTCCACATCTATCACGCCGTTTATCATGTGCGGATGATAGAAAACCGCGTCCGCGTTGTCCGAGAATACCGGGTTTTCCCAATCTCCGTTCAGCGGCTTGCCGCCATCCTCGAATTTCATTCCGTACAGCATAAATCCAAGATCGACGTCGCCCGCAAGCTCGGGAGAGATCAGGCTCTGATCAAATTCCTCGACAAGCTCGATCTTTTTTACCGCACATTCGCGCATGCCCAGATACGGGGTTTTAAAACACTGTCCGTTTTCAAGCCTGCGCTTGATGATGTTATAGTACTTTTCCTCACATTCGTCTTCGCGCTCCGACTGTATCCCGGTGAGCTCGAAATGAAACTCCACTCCGTACCTCACGTCGGACAGCATCATATTAGCGCGCTGACTTCTTTCCTCCGAGGCGAATATCTCCGGCGAACCCTCGCCTTTCATCTGTGCCTTGACCCTTGAGATCGGCACTTTGTTCTTGACTTCGTTCCTCCGTATGTTTGAGTACTTGATCTGGTTAAAGACTATGATCTTGTCGATCACATATCTGACCGCCGGTTTCCAGAAAACGCTTTTGATCATGCCCTCCAGCGCGGAAGGCGTAGGAACGTCGTAGCTGACACGTTCAACTTTGCTTTCGGGACGCGTAAAGATGGCAAGATCGGCTTCCACCATGATCTTAAATCCGTAGCTCGTTTTAATCACTTCCTTTACCAATAAATAATTTAATCTCTCTGTCT
>CAMWVP010000159.1 GCA_947177735.1 uncultured Clostridia bacterium | reverse complement strand
ATAACTATTTAAAGAAATCAATCATTAAAGCAATTGAAATGTTCAAACCATTTTGTTTTATTGTATCAAATTTCAAGAACTATTAATGATATTTCGTCTCTTTATTACGAGTCATCTGAATGTAAAGGATATTTTCAATTTGTTGAAAAGAATTGCGATTTTGTTGGGATTATATTTAAGAAGAAAGTGATATTTCATAGTATAAATGCTCGTATTATTCGAAAAATGCTTGAGGCGGCAAAAACTTGCCCTTTAATAGTTTCGGATGGGGATATTGTAGGAATTGCAACTCAAAATATACCTTTGCAGCATAAGTATACATTACGCATTTTAGGACATTTGTCATGGGAGTATAGCATAGATGATTCCCCTCAATTTATATGTGTTGATTCTTTGTATAAATATCCGATTTCACGTATCAATAAGCAATTAATTTCTAAAACTCTAAAAAAAACATTCAATTTTGATGAAGGAATGATCAATAATTTTTTGAATATTGTTGATCAAGCTTCAAACGGGCATGGAGCATTGCTAATTGTGACGAATAACGCGGAAGCGGAAACTGAAAGACTTTGCTCGCTAAATAGAGGAATACAAATTAATCCGTTCGGTGCATGTGAAAATCCTCAAACAATTATTTCTGATATTTCCACAATAGATGGAGCAGTAATTTTCGATGCCGCGCTTAAATGTCATGCATTTGGCGTAATATTAGATGGAGAGGCTGTAACTCCTGGTAACCCCTCAAGGGGAGCGAGGTATAATTCTGCTAAAAATTATGTGATGTTAAAGAAAAAAATCGATTCAACCCATAATTATATGGCGGTCGTTATTTCCGAAGATGGTATGGTAAATGTATTTCCTGATGATCATTCAGAGGAAGGTGAAAATTATTTTGCTAATTTTGATGCATTTAAGAGTTAAAATAAGGTTTCTTAGCTATCTTCCTTAATTGCGGGCTCTACTTCATAAAGTTATACTTTGTATTATAAACAGCATAAAGAAGTAAAAAAATTGTTTTATTGGGTCACAGCCAACATATTCTTGTGTGGCTTTCATCGTTCTCGGCAGAAGGGATAACCACGCAGAAATGTTCTCACTTTTTTATTGGCTTGCCACGTTTAATCATATTCAGTTAGCGGTCTTTGTATTTAACACCATTTTGTATGAAGAAATCCAACGTGTGATTTTTCCCCATTCGTCAAAATGTTGAAAAACAAGAGGCAATTTTTGGACATAATTTTCTTGACAATTTGAGACAATTGATATATAATTAAAATATAGGTTAATGGTTCAACCTACCACCCCTTCCCTCAGTCCGATCTTTTTGGAGGTGAGTGTATGGGAAAGAACCAAAAATCAAAAGGGATTTTTAACATCATTCCCAAGAAGACTTGGAAAAAGATGGCAAAATCTCTTGCAAAAAATTTCAAAGGAGGAAACATTGCAAAGACTTTAGGAGTCATCAATCAAACACTCTGTATTCTTACAGTGTTGATATTGGTGTTTTCTAAATATTTGTAATCGTCCTCGCTTTCTAGAAAGGAGTTGTGTCCGATGTCCCAAGAAACAGAAGAGCAGCAGTCTAAAGACGACGATAAATCGTCAAGTTCCTAGTACCCTACATGTAAGTGTAGGGTACTTTCTTTATGTCATAAATCAAACTGGACATTTATTTAATATTCTTTTCATTCCGATAAGGTAGTATCGATATGCTATCAATGCGAAAGTCATTTATAATATTTTTTTTGATGAATTTACAACTATCTTCGCTCCGCTAGTGACATCATCACCTCGCCTCTTTAGGCGGGGGGGATTCTTGCTAATATTTGATAAAAAAATCATTTATTAACTTTCTGCTATGTAAGTTGCACTCTCATCAGCAACGTGCAGCAACCAAGCAAAAGGGAACTGAGTATAAGATTCTCCAACAGTTGTGTTACCGTCCCAACAACTCATATGACAATTGATTGCAACGGCTTCCTCATCAGTAAGCTTCATATACTTCTGTATAAGGTATACAGACTTGCTACCGTGGCCGCCATAGTGAAATTCTTCATTCCGTGTATAAGCGGCATACCGCTCCCAATTACCTGATGGATTTTTCCTGTTACGCATCTCCGTTTTGTAACAGTTTACTTTGCACAGATCGTGGAACAAGGCAGTGATGAGAACGCTCTCATCGGAAACTTTCACTTCGGGGTATGCTACCAGAAGTCTTCTCAGTTCGTCATACACATTGAGTGAGTGCTTGAGTAATCCTCCCTCGCAACTTAGATGGAATTTACTGCTTGCGGGGCAAGTGTAAAAATCACTGTTCTCCAACCACTCCATAAGTTCTTTAATCCCATCTCTGTGAATCTCACTACACAGAGAGATAAATCTTTCCTTGCTTGTCATAAAAGTAACCCTCTCATTTTTTGATAATTTATATTATTCGTCCACTTGACAAAATCAGCCTTTTCTTAACTATGCCAAAGCTCTATCATATTTTTTGAGTTTTCTCAATTCCAATTTAGTTGGAAGCAAATCTCTACAAAAATACGCAGAGCCAAAACTGTTGCCCTTTATGTAATTTTGCATACTGTTAGCAGAATGATAATCAACCCGTGCATCAAAAGCGAGTACCTGTATTTGGTTTTTGAATATGTCGAAACGTTTCTTGCCTTGAAGACTGTTTACGGGGAGCAGGAGAGCGAAAGGTTTATTTAAACTAAACGCTCTCTTTAGCACTTCGTCTTTCTTGCTAAATGGCGGATTGCTTATTAAAGTATCCCATTCTTCCTCCGGTTCGTATGTAAAGAAATCTTGCCCTTCTGTAAGGCAGCTTCGTATTACCTTATATCCTTTCTCGGTAAACATTTGGTAGAAAGCACTCCATTCCTCATCAAAGGGGCACCAAATTGTTTTCCCTTTAGGAATAAACTCAAACAAGGGTTCAACAGCGTAGAACGGAGTGTAGACTTCATCACCTGACTCGGTTCGATCCGAGGTTAAATATCCAACATTTAATGCCAAATAATTTTCTCCTCTCCATAAAATTATTCTTTCGTCAGCTGGCTTTATTTGCCGCAAGTACCCCCCTGAAACACTCTTAACGCACACGGTATTGCGATGCTGTTGCCGAGCGCTTTATATCTTGGGGTATCTTTTAGTTTGTTCCCGTTGGTGTCGTACATAGTCCAATCATCAATAAAACCCTGCAAGCGTTCGCACTCGCGCGGAGTCAAACGGCGGACTATCCAAACCGACAAACGGCAGTCGAGTACTGCACTCGGGCCTCTTGCAACGATTGTTGAGTTTACGCCATCATCTTCTATCTGAAAATCGTACTTTGCGTTCTCCCCCTGATTGAAAGCAGCAGCACGATCTATTGCGTAAATTAAGTCTGCCGGGGTATAGCATACTCCAACGTTCTTTGTTGTTGATAGGGTAGGGGTTAGTTCACTTTCTTCACTCAGCCCTGCTGCTGTTGTGCTGTTATTTGGACAAAAACCCACCGAATGGCATACTGCGTGATGATCCACCGTATTAAGAGTATAACTTTCTCCCTCAATTACGCCCTTCCCATTTGCCCCTGCCGTATCACTCCGTTCAATCGTATTGCCTTGTATGCAATATGTAGGCTCAATTGTTAAAACAGCGGTATTATTTGCGCCGCTGGAGTCCATCGCTTGTAGACAAGGATATACTCCATCCACATCGAATATTCTTTTACTTTGACAATCCCACGGGGTAAGGCATTTTACTTTATTTACAGGTTCAACAATTAACTCATTGCAACGACCTTCACCTATGTCAAACGTGTTCAGCGTGTGTGAAGTATCTGATTTTTCCCAGATTTGAGGATCATCTGCATTGCGAGGTCTTGTGCCTTTAACAAATGTTTTTGATTGGACGACATCTGGAATAAGACCTGAGCGGAGTGTTGCGCTCATTTCTTCCTCATAACCTATACTGTACGCTTCGGCAGGAGCACGGCTTATAAAGCCTGCGCTTTGAAAATCGCTTGTGTCGGTTACAAGAAATTTTCCGTTAGCTTGTGCCTCAAGAGCTGCTTTAAGCAATGGAGGTAATTCCTTGCCTCGTTTCTCCGCTCTCCGAAGTATTCCCTGACACGCTTTCGGACTTAAATAGTATTTCTGCGGCGCGTTGACTTCTAAAATCTGCGACAAGGTAGATTCTCTTGCGGCGCTGGGGAACGCCCCAATATTGGGCGTCCAAGACCCGCCAAGCGACTGAACGGTCTGGTAACTCAACCATTCCGCTTTCTGCCCACTTTCCACCTTGAGGTAATGGAATCTCGGTTTCTGTGATTTCTTCGAGAACTCGCCTGAAATCTTCTCCTTTGTTTGAACTGAATGCTCCGGGGACGTTTTCCCAAATAGCGTAAGTTGGATATTCTCCATTGGTTTTGCTCCTCATTTCTCTTATTATCCTTATTGCCTCGTGAAATTAACTGCTGCGGTTGCCGTCAAGCCCTGCTCGATTACCTGCAATAGACATATCTTGGCACGGTGAACCAAAGCTGATAATATCTACGGGAGGTATCTCGGCACCGTTTATCTTGGTAACGTCTCCTAACTGCGTAGCAGCGGGGAAGTGGCGCTTTGAAATTTCGCTCGGGGCAGGTTCGATCTCGCTAGTCCAAAGCGTTTCTATCCCACATTGTTCAGCAGCGTAGGGGAAACCTGCTATTCCGTCGAAAAGACTGCCGAGTGTTAGTTGTTTGTTCATCAAAAATCTCCTTGTGTAATATTGGGTAAACCTATTGACAAATATAAGTCAATGTGGTATAATTATAATGGAATTTGATTCTCGGTTTGCCGAGATAAATTATAATTGAATTGCACAGCTTAAAACATTGACTATGGTTTTTCTGTGCAAATCCATAATCAGAAAGAGGTGATTAAATGCTTAATCAGGTAAACTATAAAGAATATCACATCAATAAAGATGGAAAAAAGGTAGCAGGAACAGCTCATCAAATCTATTTAATGACACACCCTGATCCTTTTGTAGTTATCCTGAACAATCGAATCGATCCTTTTGTTATAATTAGTAACAACAAGGGTGATAGGTAAGTGTCTGATGTGACCCCCGCTATCCTCACCGAAAGGTGAGGATAGTTTTTTATAAAACACCGATTCTATTTGGTACCGGTCTCCACACAACCCCTGTTTATTTGGGTACCCGAACGGTAGAAAACAGAGTTATCGCTTGCCGTAAGCGGCTGCATAGCCAAATGCCGGAGACCAGTTGGTGCGCCAAGCGAGAATCGGACTCGCGTCTTTGTCCCTTAAAAGCGATAACTTTAAAGCGATACGTTCTACCAACTAAGCTATTGGCACACATAGAGTGGTGTATTAACCTCAACACCATTGGTCACAGCAATCTTAACTCACCCTATGCGGAGAGTTGTAAATCTCCTCGTGTTTTCACGCGGCTCCCTTGCCCGTTATAAGTGGGCAGGTGAGACTTAATGGTTGCGGAGACAGGAATCGAACCTGTGACCTTCAGATTATGACTCTGACGAGCTACCTCTGCTCCACTCCGCGATATGAAGTTACTCGATTAACCTCACGAGCATTGGAACACGTCTTTCAAACTTCATACGAGGGCGTGCCACCCTCTAGTACAATAAGTACTGCCGTTCTACTCTTTACATTTGAGTAAATTGGACTTGATCCGACCGAAAAACTTTATTCGGCAAGGACAGAGTAGCTTCTTATCCTCAATTTCTCGGATTTGTACGTGATACGCGTAATCACATTTATAATTTTGCCGATACTAAGACCAACCTCTCAGCGCGTTACGAACTTTCGCAACGCGGTTTTGACGGAAATCAGAACCGCCCATTCACCGCTTTGGTACCCTAACGGTTATCTTCTTTTTACAGCGAAAAAATTTAAAGAGTTTCCTCACGCTTGACCATTCTCATGGCTCTTGCGTATGCCTCAGCCTGAACGGATATCTCGCGCTCCCTCCGCCTATAGAGGTGGGGGTATTCTTGCTAATGTTTGATAAAATCCTCCTTAAAGTCATTTGCTTATTAGTGCCAACGGGGAGAGTTGAACTCCCAATAAAACGCGGATTTGCGTTACATTTGTGTTATATCGAGAAAATCTGTTGTGTAAGCTTGCAAACTATCTTTTCCCGATGTTCGTATGGTTTTCTTGATGCGTTCTCCCAACAAAACATATCAACCAAATCACTGACAGCTTTTTTCTGGTCTTCTGTAAGTCCTTGAATCTTTAAAATATCTCCCTTGTTCTCGCCACACAAATCTCCGAGCCCAACGTTCAAAACCTCGCAAATCTTTTGAGCAACTTCCAATGAGGGTAAAATTTCGTCTAGCTCATACCTTTTTATGCTGCTCAATGAAACGCGGATTTGCGTTACATTTGTGTTATATCGAGAAAATCTGTTGTGTAAGCTTGCAAACTATCTTTTCCCGATGTTCGTATGGTTTTCTTGATGCGTTCTCCCAACAAAACATATCAACCAAATCACTGACAGCTTTTTTCTGGTCTTCTGTAAGTCCTTGAATCTTTAAAATATCTCCCTTGTTCTCGCCACACAAATCTCCGAGCCCAACGTTCAAAACCTCGCAAATCTTTTGAGCAACTTCCAATGAGGGTAAAATTTCGTCTAGCTCATACCTTTTTATGCTGCTCAATGAAACGTGGATTTTGTTTGCCAGCCGCGTCTGGGTGAATTGTCTTGATGTTCTTGCTTGTTTAAGTCTCTCCCCAAAGGTCATCTTGCTCCACCTTTCTTTCGCGATAATCTTCATAATGTGTATTTTTACCTATTTTATATCTGCTACCTGTTGTTTTGTGGTAAAAATATCTCGGGTCGTCAATTGAATAAATTTCGTTTCTGTAAACACTTTCAAACTCATCATTGGTCAATGGAGATGATTGCTTTTTTGCCATTTAATCACCCACCTCGTATCAAAATTCCCTCGGTAGGATGATTTGTATATTTGTTTTTAGGTTTCATTTTATCCCTCCCGATATAAATTTGTTTTATATAACACTTGCCGATTTTTTATGTTTATTAGTAAAATCTGCTTGTTACAATTATATTATAAC
>CAMWVP010000158.1 GCA_947177735.1 uncultured Clostridia bacterium | reverse complement strand
ATGCTCGCTCAGGCAAATCAGCAGCCGCAGTCTATCCTGCAGCTCCTCGGCTAATTTGCCAACAGACTTTGATTGCTGCATAGCGGCATGATAGTTTGACAATTGCGCCCTCTCCGCAAGGGGAGGGCGTTTTTGTGAGACTATTATAATGTTTATTTCCAAAAATAAAGGAGAAAAAATATGTATTATAGAGAACCGCGTTATTTTGTTGATTTTTATTGTATCGGCGGCGATTGTCCGGACAATTGCTGTCACGGCTGGCGTATAGATTGGGATTCAGAAGAGGTTGAAAAGGTAAAAAATGCGCCGAGTATTTCCCAAGAAATGAAAGAACTTGTTGACAGAACTTTCGTGCCAAATGTTGGCGATAACAAAAAATATATGATAAAGTATAATGACGAAGGAATTTGTCCTTTTCTGCTTAATGACGGATATTGTAAGATACAGAGGGAGCTTGGCGCGGAATATTTGTCCCGTACTTGTATGGTTTATCCGAGACGCTATATTTATGCAGATGATATTCTTTATCGTTTTTGCGGTATGTCATGCTATGAAATGATGAAGAAAATGCTCCACGATGAAAAGGCTATGGATCTGGTGAATTATCCCATAAAAACAACATATACACTTCAGAATGTTATCGGAAACACCCCCGAGCTTTTAAGCGAACACCCGGAATTAAAATACAGGGGCGAGCTGCTGGAGTTTTTCTATGAGTTGATCGCGGACAAAAAGCGTTCCGTTGAAGATTCCATAGTGTTGGGCGCGCTTGCGGCGCAGAAGTTTTCGCAATATGTCGAGGATAAAAATTATGACCTTATCCCCGACGCAATAAAAGCATTTAAAAAACAGTTCCACGATGCGGGGCAACTGAAAAAGGTTATGGGAATACAGCCAAACTACAATATAAAACTTGGCGTTCTTGCTCAAGCCTACAATTTATCTAAAACTAAAACTATCCCCTTGTCAAGCCTTGCCGACAACACGGGCAATTTAAACGCGGATTTGTATTTACAGGGAGAAAAACGCCTTATTGAAGCGTTTAAAGACCGTCCGTTCTGTTTCAGAAATATCGCGTTGAATCTTCTGTTTGAGCTGAGACTGCCGTTCCAATTTACGGAATTTTCGATACTTGAAAACTACAGTATATTTGTAACAGCGTATGCTCTGCTAAAGCTTATTTCAATAGCAACATCGGAATGGGCAAACCTCAACGAAACAGAGGGCAAGTCCTCCGACGGAAACGTAGGGATCAATTTCAAAATAAAAATAGACACCGACAGCTTTGTACACCAATCCTGTGCAGTGATCAGCCGAGACCTCTGCCACGCCGAGGCGAACTCCAAAAAACTCTTGAAGTTCCTGAAAGACAAGAAAATGCTCTCCCCCGCATACCTCGCGCTGCTGGTGAAGTGAGGGCGGAGCTAATGGCAATTCGGTTTCGCTTCGCGAAACACGCAAAAAGCCGCGCCTACCCATTTCATGCAATATTTGTCGGAAATTGTCAATAAATGCCGAAAAAGCCCCCGCCGTTATGGAACGGGCGGTATAGAAGTATTGCGGTGTCGAGCGAAAACGCTTGGCACCGCAATTTTCCATGAAACGGCTAAAAAAGGCATTCCCTTTGACGGGGAGCTTTTTTCACTTTATCCTCATGCACCGCATAGCGTTGATTATCGCGATTACCGAAACGCCGACGTCCGCGAAAACCGCCGCCCACATATTGCCGATATTAAATACCGTCAGCACCAACACCGCGAGCTTAACGCCCAGCGCGAACACGATGTTCTCCATGACGATGCGGCGGGTCTTGCGCGCTATCCTCACCGAAAGAGGAAGGTTCTGGATATTATCGTTCATCAGCACGATGTCCGCCGCCTCGATCGCGGCGTCCGAGCCGAGACCTCCCATCGCGATCCCGACGTCCGCGCGGGCAAGCGACGGCGCGTCGTTCATTCCGTCGCCGACATACGCGAGCGTAGAGTTCGGCAGCTTGGAACGGTACAGCTCCTCAACCGCCTTGACCTTGCCGTCGGGCAGCAGCTGGAACTGCACCTCGTCGACGCCGATCGCCTTTGCGACGGCTTTCGCGGTCAGCTCGCGGTCTCCCGTCAGCATCACCGTGCGCTCCGCGCCGAGGCGTTTCAGCTCGGCGAGGGCGTCCTTGCCGTTCTCCTTGACCTCGTCCTCGACGGTGATGTAACCTCGGTATTTCCCGTCAACGGCGCAGTGTACGATAGTTCCCGCGCTCTTCTGCTCGGTAATGTTCACGCCGATCTTTTCCATAAGGCGATAGTTTCCGACGGCTATCTCCTTGCCGTCCACGACAGCCTTCACGCCGAAGCCCGCGAGCTCCTCTGCGTTTTCCGCTTTCGGTATCCCGCCCTGAGCTTGCGCCGCCTTGACGATGGACGCGGCGATCGGGTGGTTCGAGAACTGCTCAGCCGCCGCGCAGTAGGACAAGAGCTCGCTCGCGGATATACCCTCGGGCTTTTTCCCGGACACCGCGAAAGTGCCTTTGGTGAGCGTGCCCGTCTTGTCGAAAACGAACGTCTGCGCCTTTGCCAGAGCCTCGAGATAATTCGCGCCCTTTATCATTATGCCGTAGCGCGAAGCCCCGCCTATACCGCCGAAATACGACAGCGGCACGGAGATGACCAGTGCGCACGGACAGCTCACAACAAGGAATGTCAGCGCTTTATATATCCAACCGCCCCAGTCGCCTACGAAGATCGGAGGAATGACCGCGAGCAAAACCGCCGCGACAACAACGATCGGCGTGTAAACGCGGGCAAAGCGAGTGATGAAGTTTTCCGTCCGCGCTTTATTGTCGGAGGAGTTCTCGACCAGCTCGAGAATTTTCGCGACCGTCGAATCGGAGTAGGGCTTGGAAACACGTATTTTCAGCAAGCCGTTGGTGTTCACGCTGCCGCTTATCACCTCGTCGCCGACCGTCACCTCGCGCAGTGCGCTCTCGCCCGTCAGCGCCGCGGTGTTCAGCCCGCTTGATCCGAAGATGACCTCGCCGTCCAGCGGAACGCGCTCGCCGGGCTTGATGACGACGGTCTCACCGACCTGAACCTCGTCCGGCTCGACCTCGGAGACCTCGCCGTCACGCTCGACGTTGGCGAACTCGGGGTTGATGTCCATCATATCCGAGATGTTCTTCCGCGACTTACCGACAGCCACCGACTGGAACAGCTCGCCGACCTGATAGAAGATCATAACGGCAACGCCCTCGGAATACTCCCCGATGATCATCGCTCCGACGGACGCTATCGCCATAAGGAAGTTTTCGTCGAACACCTGCCCGTGGGCGATATTGCGGCAGGCTTTCCAGAGTATATCCCAGCCCGCCGTAAAGTACGCGCAAAGGAACACTCCGAAGCGCACAAACCACAGCACCGAGAACAATTCCTCGCTTTCGGGAATAAACATACCCGCCGCAAAGATCACCGCCGCGGCGATAATGCGGACAAGCATTTTCTTTTGCTTTCTGCTCATAAATACACCTCGGTTATTTAAGCTATTTCAAAACTATCTCGCAGTCCGGCTCGACCTTTTTGCAGACCTTGACCGCCTCCTTGACGATATCGTCAAATCTCGCGTCGTCCGCCTCTATAGTCATCTTCTGATTCATAAAGCTGACCGAAGCCGCCGTCACTCCGTCGATCTTCTTGATCGCCGTTTCCATTTTCGCCGCGCAGTTTGCGCAGTCCAGATCAACCAGTTTAAATGTCTTTTTCATAGTGAACCACCTTTCTTTACTTTCAAAGCTCTATTTTAGGCGGTTTTCCCCGCCGAGGGCGGGGAAAACCGCGTCAGCTTGTATACCTCCCCTCTCGGGGAGAGGGGGAGAGAGAATAACGGGGCTCCGCCCCGTACCCCGCCAAAGGGCGCTGCCCTTTGGAATCCCGGAAAAGCCCGGTTTTCAGAGGCTGCCTTTAATAATAACCGCGTAACAACACGGTACAGTGCCCTTTATTAACTTGCTCTTGACCTCGCCGACGTTGCAACGTTTCAGCATTTCGACGTATTCCCTCGGGGAATATTCGGTGCTCGGACTGAAGCCGAGCTGCTTGTACGCCTTTAACAGAACCTCCGTGATCGCCGCCTTGTCCCTTGTCATAAACGTCGGGAGCAATATCTTACCGCCCGGCTTTGTCACGCGGGAAAGCTCGCGCACCGCGTTTTCGGGCTCGTTCAGCAAATGCAGGACGTTCCCCGCAATGACGACATCGAACTCGCCGTCCGCATAGTCAAGATGAAAGATATTCGCGCGCTCGAACTCGATATTGACGAACCGCCGCTTTTTCGCTTTTTTCCGCGCGACATTCAGCATTTTGTCCGACTGATCGGTGCAGACCACGCGCTCCGCACGTCTCGCCGCGGCAATCGACAGCGCGCCGGTACCTGCTGCGCAGTCGAGAACTGCCGCGCCGTGCGGAACGAGCCGCGCGGTCGTCTCGGTCATCTCGCGGTAAACGCTGCCGTTCAGCGCCTCGGCGACGTCGTAAAATCTCGCAAAAGTACTCCAGAAATCCATAGCTTACTCCTCGTTGATATGCTCGAAGCCCTGTTCAAGAATGGTGTTGACGTGTCCGTCGGCAAGCGAATAGAACACCGTCTTGCCCTCGCGCCTGAACCGCACAAGCTCGGCGTTTTTTAGTATCTTCAACTGGTGCGAAACGGCGCTGCTCGTCATTCCTACCGCCGTTGAAATATCGCACACGCATAATTCACCGCCTGACAATGCGCTCAATATTTTAATGCGCGTGCTGTCGCCGAACACCTTAAACAGCTCGGCGACGTCTATCAGCGTGTCGTCGTCGGGCATGCCAGTGCGTATCTTCTCGATAGTGTCGGGGTGGGCGTGCATAAATTCGCAGTGCGGGATATCGTTTAACATAATTGCTCCGTTTCTCTCGTTTGTTTGGGTTTTCATTTGAACAACTGTTCAAATGTTTGATTATATTATACTCCCGAATTCGGAATTTGTCAAGGGGTTTTTGAAATTTTTTTCCGATTTTTTTACAAAATTTAAAATCTTATTTTATGCAGCCACCATTGAATCGGCGTATTTTTTCGTACACTACTATGGGAATGGTAGTACAACACAACATGAACGCGATCAACGCGTACAACAGACTGAACGCTAACGTAGCAGGCCTTAAGAAGGCTTCCGAGAAGCTCGCTTCCGGCTACAGAATCAACCGTGCAGGCGACGACGCTGCAGGTCTTGCGATCTCCGAGAAGATGAGATCTCAGATCAAGGGCTTGAACCAGGCAGTTCGTAACTCTCAGGACGGTATCAACATGATCCAGACCTACGAGGGTGCTGCTCAGGAGACCCACTCCATTCTGCAGAGAATGAAGGAGCTGGCTGTTGAGTCCGCTAACGGTACTTACGACAACGCTACCGACCGTGCTGCTATCCAGCTCGAGTTCGATCAGCTCAACGACGAGCTGAACCAGATCGCTGATACCGACTTCAACGGTACTATCGTACTGAACGGCGGCGTTATGGCTGACGGCACTGTTGCTAAGAATGGCGAGTTCCGTTATGCAGAGGGTTACACCGAGACCGTTGTTGCTGATAAGGCAACCGATATCTCTGGTGATGAGGAGCACACCATCGTTGACCAGACATTCTATGACAAGTACAGAGCTGACGCTGTTTATGACGCTCTCGGCGTAAACGTTGCTGATGTTGCCGGCGCTGACGGCAAGGCAACCGTTAACGTAACCTTTATGTATGACGGTGAGCGTTGGGTAGCTGACACCGTTACCGATACTAAGGGCAACGTAGTTAAGGGCGCTAACGCAGCTCGTCTCGAGGCTCGTCCCGTTGACAGAACCGACGCTTCCGGTAAGGGCGGCTTTGAGGTTATCGCGGGCAAGGATCCTTACACCGGTAAGGACATCGTTGCTACTAACGCTATCTTCAACGAGATGACTCCCGTTAAGAAGGGCGATACCGTAACAATCTCGTTTGATAACACCACCAATACCACTTATGCTCCCAAGAACGCAGGTATTGACGAGGAAACATACACTGTTGAAGCAACTGATCCTGATAACGGTGATATCCTTTCCAAGACCGAGATGGCAGGTAAGATCAGCTTTACACTTGATTCTTCTCTGAAAGACGAGGCTATGACCACCGAGATCAAGAACGCTCTTGATGAGATTGATCAGAAGCTTGAGTTTACCGTAACTTACACTAAGGGTGTAGCTTCAGTAGCTGTTGCAAATGACGATTTGACCGAGTTTGATGATACAACCGGACAGATCAAGCTTAAGGGTACTGATACCGTTCTTGGTACGGTAAAGGTTGGCAACATCACTCAGGTTACTCCTGAGGCAGATGCAAAGGCTGTTGCTAGCGGTACACAGGTTGCTAATGTAAAGTCTGTTGACGCGGATACTTTGGGTGGAAAACTTACAGGCGCTGACGCAACAAAGAAAGACGGTAATGATACCAAGGTTACAATCACATATAAGCTGGATGACGATGGCGATAATAATAACGACTTTACATTTGTTATCAAGAATCTTGATGGCGCTAATGGCGTTACAAAGGTAACGGCAACAAATGGATCGTTGGCTGAACAAAATAAAGTTCTTGCTGCTTACGGAATTGAGCTGAGCACTGCACTGACAGATGCTCAGACGTTTGATGTAACTTATACCCCTGCAAAGGCCGCTTCCGATACCGGTACAGTAGACACAGCTAACGGTACAGTTGAGTTCGGTATCAACATCGACGCATACAATGTTGTTGATCTGAGCGATCTGGAGGTTCACGCTGTTGCAACTCCTAAGGCAGCTACTATGGCTTCCCAGGTTGCAACTCCCGGCGTTTCTCAGGCTAACAGCTTCAAGAACTCCACCGGCGTTCTGACTTACACCGACAACCTCACTCTCCAGACAGGTGCAAGAACTAAGGATTCCGTAAACTTCGCGTTCTCCTACAACACCGACGGTACTGCTGATATGGGTAACCTCGTTTCCAACCTCGACCTGTCCAGCCGCTCCACCGGTCTGAACACCGCTAGCCTCTCCCTCGCTGATCAGAAGAGCGCTAACTACGCTATCGACCAGATCGACAAGGCTATCAACAAGACCTCTATGGTA
>CAMWVP010000157.1 GCA_947177735.1 uncultured Clostridia bacterium | reverse complement strand
GCCGGGGCGGGTCGGCGCCATAAACCGCCCCCAAAAAATATAGACCAACTAAACAACTACTTTTTGGGGGCGCTGCCCCCCCCCCCGGCGGGGGAAAACCGCGCAAAAAGCTTTGAATTCCGGAAATATCTGATTGGCGGAGCAATAAACTCGGCAAATCTTCTCCCTCGTTTAAACGGGTATTAGTATAACGCAAATAGGTGCCCGGCAAATAATGTCGGACACCTCGGTTTTTATAGCTCGTCTTAAACTATGTCGTTCGCGTCAAAGGGGTCTCCGCACTCGGGGCAGAATTTCGGGGGATGAGCGGGATCATCGGGCTCCCAGCCGCATTTGTCACACTTGTAGAGCGGCATTCCGGCGGGCTTGGGCTTTCCGCACTCCATACAGAACTTGCCCTTGTTGAGCGCTCCGCACGAGCAAGTCCATCCGTCCGCGGAAGCGGGTCTCCGAGCGCCGCACGACGTGCAGAACTTTCCGGTATTGACCGCACCGCAGGAGCAAGTCCAGCTTGCCGCAGTCTGCGCTGCCGACGGCGCGGACGGTGCCGCAGCGGAAGCCGCCTGCTGAGCGTTCTGCTGAGCTGCCATATTGTACAGATTACCGGCATTGATGCCGCCTGTCTGCTGAGCCATATTCATTCCCATAAAGCCCACCATAGCGCCGCCCGCGTTGCCCGCGGCGGTCTTCATAGCCTCGCCTTGAGCCTGTGTAAGGTGAGCGGCAGCCATACCGGGATCGCGCATAACAGCGGTTTTCTGGAGCTCCTTGATGAGGTCCTCGTCCTCTTTGGAGAGCGAGGGCGGGTTCATCGTGAACGAGCTTACCGCCATTCCGCGCAGCTCGCCCCACTTCTTGGACAGTACCTCGTTGAGCGCGTCGCAGATCTCCATAGTATGCGACGGGAGACTGCTCGGACGTACTCCCGTATCGGATATCTTTCCGAGCGCGGGCTGAAGAGCCGTTACGATCTCGGTTTTCAGCATGCTGTCCATAGTGCGCTTGGGGTAAGTATCGCCGAAGTTTCCGCAGACATTGCTGAAAAACAGCACGGGGTTGGTAATACGGTAGGAGTACTCGCCGTTGCAGCGCAGAGAAACGTCAACGTCAAGTCCGATGTTCTTGTCCACTACGCGGAACGGAATGGGAGTTGCCGTGCCGTAGCGGTTGCCCATTATCTCCTTGGTGTTGATGAAGTACACGCGCTGATCCTTGGGAGCCTCGCCGCCGAACGAAAAGCGCTTGCCTATCGACTTGAACGTCTCCATAATATTTTTCCCGAGGTCACCGTAGAAGATGCTCGGCTCGGTAGAGGAGTCGTAGACGAACTCGCCCGGTTCCGCGCAGACCTCAGCCACTTTGCCGCCGTCGATGATGAGTACGCACTGACCCTCGTTGACGTTGATTATAGAGCCGTTTGAAATAACATTGTCGCTGCCCTTAGTGTTGGAGGACTTTCCGCCAACACGCTTCCCGCCGCGTGCCGCGAGGATGTCCGAGCTTAACGCGTCACAGTAGAAATAATCTCTCCAGGAATCCGCCAGCGCACCGGAAAGCGCGCCGACACCCGCTTTAAGTAAACCCATAGTAATATTCTCCTTATAATATACTTGGCGTATCGCCGATTCGGATCGTAAATTATCCTATTACTATTGTACAACAATTTCGGCACGATGTCAAGAGTTGATTTGACAAATAGAAAAAAGGCCGTATTATGGCAGTTTTCGGTGGCATTATAAGGGAAACGCTGATTTAATCCGTTTTTCAACCTGCGGGGCACGGTTTTGTCGGCTTTTCCCCGCCGTAGGCGGGGAAAAGCCATTTAATCGGTGGTTCCTAAGGTATATCGGGAAAATATCTTGACAAAAAAATGTCATTGTGGTACAATATGGATATATGCATAAAAAGGGGGCAATATTTTGCTTGAAATAAAAGATCTGTACTGGAGCCTGCCCGACGGCGAGGCGATAATAAACGGCATCTCCTGTCGAACCAACGGCGGTCTGACCGTCATCACGGGTCCGAACGGCGGTGGCAAGACCACTCTCGCCAAGCTGATCGCAGGCGTGGAGAAGCCCGTTTCGGGGCAGATACTGCTCAACGGCGAGGACATTACGGAGCTCGATATCACCGAGCGTGCAAAGAGGGGCGTTGCTTACGCGTTTCAGCAGCCCGTGCGGTTCAAGGGGCTGACCGTGCGCGACCTTCTGGAGCTCGCGGCGAGCGGAAGTCTGGATCACGCGGCGCTGTGCGGACTGCTTGGCAAGGTGGGCTTGTGCGCGGAGGAATACATTGACCGCGAGATGAGCGGAGCTCTTTCGGGCGGCGAGGCTAAGCGCATCGAGATAGCTACCGTCCTCGCGAGAGGCGCTAAGCTCTCGGTGTTCGACGAGCCCGAGGCGGGCATCGACCTGTGGAGCTTCTCGCGGCTCGTGGAGACATTTGAGGAAATACGCGCCGCGGCAACGGGCGAGCTTATCGTGATATCGCATCAGGAACGGATATTGCAGATAGCGGACGATATAATAGTAGTCGCGGACGGAAAAATACGCATCGCGGGCAAGCGCGAGGAAATCCTCCCTGCGCTGCTTCAGGGCGAGTACACCTGCGCCTGCCCGAAGAGAATGGGGGACTGCAAATGAGTGACTTGTTAAATCTAAACTTTAATGATATTACGGGCGAAATGCTCAAGGTCATTTCCGACTTTGACGCAGGAAAGGGCTTCGCGGGCGCGTATAATATCCGCGAGGACTCGCAGTGCGCTGGACGGCAGTCCTCGGCGAACATCGCCATAACCTCCAAGACCGATAAGCCCGGGATCGACATCACGGTCAAGCCGTTCACCAAGGGCGAGACGGTGTTTATCCCCGCCTGTGTCACGCATACTGCGGTGGACGATCTTGTGTACAATGACTTCTACATCGGCGAGGGCGCGGATGTTATCATCGTCGCGGGCTGCGGCGTGCACAACGAGGGCGAGGAGGACGCGCGCCACAACGGCATACACCGTTTCTTCCTCGAGCCTAACTCCTCCGTGCTGTACAAGGAAAAGCACATCGGAACGGGCGACGGCGCGGGGCTCAAGAAGATCGACCCCGTGACCGAGTGCTTCCTCAAGGAGAATTCGCGGCTGGAAATGGATACCATTCAGCTCGGCGGAGTTGACCGCTCGACGCGCACTACCAACGCCGAGCTGGGCAAAAACGCGAAAATAATCGTCCGCGAGCGCATTATGACCGACAACGCCGAGGAAGCGATCACAAACTTCCATGTCAAGCTCGAGGGCGAGGACAGCGGCGCTGACTTGGTCTCGCGTTCTGTCGCCAAAGGGAACTCCCATCAGGCGTTTTACAGCGTCGTCGAGGGAAACAACCGCTGCACGGGACACTCCGCCTGCGACGCGATAATCGCCGACAACGGCAAGGTCGACGCGCAGCCCGCCCTGAACGCCTCCAACGTTGACGCGGAGCTCATCCACGAGGCGGCTATCGGAAAGATAGCGGGCGAGCAGATTATGAAGCTCTGTTCGCTCGGGCTCACCAAGGAGCAGGCCGAGGAGAAGATCATCGAGGGCTTCTTAAAGTAACCCAAACTCACGAAATAACGCTTGAAAAGGCGGTCTTGACGGTTATACCTTTAAGACCGCCTATTTTTCCCGCCAGCGCCGAGATAGCGTCCTGCGGCGCGTCAATGGCGATGCTGATCATGTGGATATTCCGCGCCCTGTACGGTATGCCCATTCTGCCGATTATGTATCCGCTGTACTCGTGGAGTATCTCGTTAAGCCGCTGCACCGTTTCGGGGTCTTCAACTATAATACTCATTACCGCAACTCTTGTACCCATATTTTACCTCCGTTGACAAACATCTCGTTCATTTTCCTGATTCCATTGTAGCACGAAGCTCACGGTTTGTCAAGCAGCGCCGTGTAGAAAAACGGTTTTAATGCGGCGCGGCAAAATTTCGGTAAAATCCCCTTGACAAAACATTAAAAAAATGGCATAATATATTGTGTATCGTAAGGTAAATTAAGCGTTAATTTAAGTTAAGTTTAAGATACCGAAAATCAAAACTAAGGAGAGGACAAAATGAAGAAGATATCAACAATGGTTTTATGCGCGGCAATGCTGCTTTCCATGACGGCATGCGGCGGAGGAAACTCCGAATCGGGCAATTCCGGCAGCACCCCCGAAAGTACGGATAATCAGAGCACCGGCAATCAGAGCAGCGACAGCACCCCCGAAAGCTCCGCGGCTCCCGAGAGCTCCGACAGCGGGAGCACTGCCGACAGCGGATCGACCGCTCCCGAGATAGAGGAGGTAGCGTACACGCTTGGCGGCGAGCTCACTCCGACAATGATCGCGAATTCGCGCTACAATGTTGGCAATCAGGTGCGTCTCGCGAACGTTATCAAGAAGCTCCAGGCGGGCGAGGATGTGACCGTGGCTTATCTCGGCGGCTCTATAACTCAGGGCACCTCCGCGGGCAACGAGCTGTGCTACGCGCGGCTCACCACAGACTGGCTTGAGGAGAAGTTCCCCTCCGCGAAGATCAAGTATGTAAACGCGGGTATCGGCGCTACCGGCTCTTATATCGGCGTTCACCGTGCCGATGCTCAGGTGCTGTCGGAAAATCCCGACCTTATCTTTATCGACTTTTCGGTAAACGACACCACCGAGCGCACCGCTATCAACACCGAGACCTACGCGAGCCTGCTGCGGAAGCTCTGGAACCACTCGACAAATCCAGCTATCGTTACCATCGCGATGACGCAGGATAACGGAACCAGCTTTATAGAGTATCACGGCAATGTGGTAAAGCAGTTCGATATTCCCATGATCTCGTATAAGGACGCTATCCTTGACATCATTGACAAGGGCTACATCAAGTGGACGGATATCTCGGACGATAATATTCACCCGAACGTTCCCGGACACGCGCTGCTGACCGATCTCATTACCAATTATCTCCAGTCCGTTATCGACAATGTTGACAGCATCACGGGCGAGGAGAGCGACTTCTCCGCCGATATCGGCAAGACCTACGTCAACGCAAAGCTGATAATGCCCGACGACGTTGAGCCGATCAGTCTCGGCGCGTTCGAGAAGCAGTCCAACACATTCGGCAACTTTGTGAATCCGTGGCTCGTTAAAAATCCGAAAGGTCAGTTCACCGAGGACGATGGTCTCGAGGTAGAATTCGAGGGCACGAACGTCGGTATCCTCTACGGAAAGCTCACGAACGGCAGCTGCCTCGCGGACGTTTTTGTCGACGGAGAGCTTGTAACGACTATCAACCCCGCGTTCCCGGGCGGCTGGGGCAACTACGTCGAGTTCGAGGAGATCAAGACCGGTCTTTCCGAGGGCAAGCATACCATCAAGATACTCCCCAAGTCTCAGGACGGCGTGTCGGTATTCTACGTTTCGGCGATCGCCGTAAGCTGACCTACCGGTAAAAGCGTCAAGTCAATAAATATCCAGGTGCCGGGCGGCTGCGCTCGGCGCCTGTTCGTTTGCGCCGCGCCTTGAGCGCGCCGCCGGTTTTTCTTACAAAAAGGTTACAATATTGTAACTTTTTTGTGAAAAATATCACAAAGCCTATTGTAGAGCCGTTTGAAAGCTCTTTCACACTTGTCCATTATTTTTGCGGCGGACTAAACCCTATTGACATGAGCGGAAAAAAGTGGTATAATTCATACATAATAGACGATCTTCAAACGACGATTTTTTGACAGCTATTTTTCAAAAAACCACAAAGTGTTTATCTTTCGTTTATTTTCACTATTATCAACGTCGCGGTTAAACGGTTCAACACTTAGAACTCGTGGCAATAGCATAGGTGTACGGATTTTCGAGCACAATTTTGTCGCTGTCAAGGAAAAGTGACAACGGCGTACTGTATGTACGCCTAGGAGCTTTGACGCAGACAACGGCAAAATTTGCCGAAAGGACGTGCACCGGAGCTATTGGTACGGGTTCTTCACAGCAATGACAGGTATAAGGGTCTTATCCGTGCCGTGAGCGGGAAAGGAGGACTGTACTTGGAAGAGACCACTGCACAAAAAAAGAAGTTTATGATACGCGTGCGCAATCTGCGCAAGGAATATCGTCTCAAGGACGACACCGTTGTCGCCCTTAAACGCATCAATCTCGATATCGAACAGGGAGAGATATGCTGTATTTTCGGAACGTCGGGTTCAGGAAAGTCTACGCTGCTGAATCAGCTTGCGGGGCTTGAGAAGCCGACCTTTGGCGATGTCTATATTCGGGGAGTTCCCGTGACACGGCTGTCCGAGAGGGAGCTTGCCGAATTCCGTCAGAAGCATATCGGGTTCGTATTCCAGTCATACAACCTGCTGCCGTTTATGAACGCGGCGGAAAACGTCGCCGTGCCGCTGATGTTCCGCGGCGTAGGCAAGCGCGAGCGTATGAAAAAGGCCAAAGCGATACTTAAAAAGGTCGGGCTGATCAACCGTCTCACGCACTATCCCAAGCAGATGTCGGGCGGTCAGCAGCAGCGTGTAGGCATCGCGCGCGCGTTCGTCGCGCACCCCGACGTCGTCTTTGCGGACGAGCCGACGGGAAATCTCGATTCCAAGACCACGATCGAGGTCATGGAGATGATAAAGAACTTTGCAAGGCGGTTTGATCAGACGATCGTTCTGGTAACTCACGACCCCGAGCTTGCCAAATACGCCGACAGGATAGTTACCCTGGTCGACGGACGAATCGTCAGCGACACTAAAAACGACACGGTAAGAGGAGAAGCAAATGAACAAGCTATTTAAGAAAGCGGCGGCGCTTATCGTCGGCGCGGCAATGGTTATTTCACAATTCGGAGCGGTTCCCTTTTCGACGGCTATGCCGGCATGGGCTGCCGCAGCGGGAGACAATGCTGAGGAGCAAAAGACCGCTAAGCCCGAGGTGCTCGACTACGAGATCACCGACAGCGAGGGCAAGACCCTTAACAGCATAAGCGCTAACAAGGAATTCAACATAACAATAAAGGTCATCGACCGTCTGTTGAAACGGACGGATGTGTCCCACGAGGACGATATTCTGTTTACCAAGTCAATGGGCAGATTCAAGTGCGAAGATACACGCATAGCCATAACCCCCGCGGACACGGCTCCGCTTCAATATACCTTCACCGTTTAGAACTGCAAATGGCTCGGCGGGTGCAATGCCTTTGACTTTATGTTAAATTATCAGAGCATCGGCGGAGAGTTTACCGCTCTTTCGCG
>CAMWVP010000156.1 GCA_947177735.1 uncultured Clostridia bacterium | reverse complement strand
GATTATATTGTATATTAGAAATATAAGGAACTACTGATTAAATGGCTTTTTCCCCGCCGGAAGCGGGGAAAAAGCCGATAAAACCGTGCCCCACAAGCTGAAAAACGGATCAAATCAGCGTTTTCATAACATTCTGAAAAAGGACTGCAATTATATGAACGAAAAGATTCTTGTTGTTGACGACGAAAAAGAGATCGCCGATCTTGTCGAGGTCTGCCTTAAAAACGAGGGCTATTCCGTGTGCAAGTTCTACAACGGTACGGACGCGCTCGCCTGCGCCGAGAGAGGCGGGATATCGCTCGGCGTGCTCGATGTGATGCTGCCCGATATCGACGGGTTTACGCTCGTGCAGCGGCTCAGGGAGCGCTTTGTGTTCCCGATAATCATGCTCACCGCAAAGGTCGAGGACACCGACAAGATAACCGGGCTTATGCTCGGCGCGGACGATTATATGACCAAGCCGTTCAGCCCGCCAGAGCTTGTCGCGCGCGTGAAAACGCAGCTGCGGCGCTTTACCCGCTATAACAGCGGTGAGCCGAATATGCCCGTCTCCGACAGGCGCGCGGAGATCGATATTCGCGGACTGTATATCAACTCCGACTGCCACCGCTGTACGCTGAACGGAAAAGAGGTCGTTCTTACGCCGATCGAGTTCAGCATATTATGGTATCTCTGCTCGCGCAAGGGCAGCGTGGTCTCAAGCGAGGAGCTGTTCGAGGAGGTCTGGGGCGAGAAGTTCCTCGACAGCTCAAACACCGTTATGGCGCATATCGCGAGGCTGCGTGAGAAGCTCGGAGAGCCGCCGCGCCGTCCGCGTTACATAAAAACGGTCTGGGGCGTCGGCTACACGATCGACAATTAAGGGGGCGTAGAGGTGAAAAATATCAAGCGCAGTCACGTTACGGGGCGGCTGATACTTCAGTATATAATCGCGCTTGCGGCGTTTGCGCTGTTGTTGGTTGGCGGCGTGGCGGTGTGCGCGTTTATCTGTTATCAGCTCGAGTGGTATCGGGGAGATCCGCTGTACGAGCTGCTTAACTTCATACGGGAGAATATTGTTTCGATCTGCCTGTGCATTATGCTTATAGGCTGGTTCGTCATCACGTATTTTTTCGTTATCCGTCCGCTGAATTATATCGACGAGATAGTCGCGGCGGCAAAGCGGCTAGCCACTCCGACCGAGGACGAGATAACGCTCAACAAGGCGCTGTACGAGATACAATACGAACTCAACACCGCGCGCGAGCAGGCTCTGCGCAGCGCGGAGCTTGCGCGTGAAGCCGAGAAGCGCAAGAACGACCTTATCGTATATCTGGCGCACGACCTGAAAACGCCGCTCACAAGCGTGATAGGCTATCTCACGCTGCTGAACGACGAGCCCGATATCCCGCCCGAGACGCGGGCGCGCTACACGGGAATAGCTCTCGACAAAGCAGAGCGCCTCGAGCAGCTTATCAATGAGTTCTTCGATATCACGCGGTTCAGCCTGACTACTCTCACGCTCGAACCCGAGCGCATAAATCTCAGCCTTATGCTCGAACAGACGGTGAGCGAGTTCTATCCCGTGTTCGCGGAAAAGGAGCTCACCTGCACCGCGTCTGTTCAGCCCAACACCGAGCTGCTGTGCGACCCCGACAAGCTCGAGCGCGTGTTCGACAATCTGTTCAGGAACGCGGTGAATTACAGTTACCCGAACAGCGAGATAAAGCTTGCGATGACCGCCGCGGACGGCATAGTCACCGTAGTCGTCAGCAACCGCGGAAAGACCGTTCCCAAAGAAAAGCTCGACCGCATTTTCGAGCAGTTCTTCCGTCTCGACTCCTCGCGCTCGACAGGTACGGGCGGCGCGGGGCTGGGGCTCGCCATCTCCAGGGAAATAGTCACCCTACACGGCGGCACGATATCCGCCGCGAGCGAAAATGAGAGCGTGGTATTCACGGTCACGCTGCCCCAAAAGTAACGATATCTTCCGAATTTCCGCGCTCCGATCGTATATCGGAATGAAATATCATAAAAATATCATAAACGTGTAAAATTATCAGAATTTGTTTGAAAATCGTTACGATATCGAAATAAAAACCGCAAACTTTTCCCCTTTGGCTGTGGTACAATTAACACAGTCAAAGGGGGAATTTTATTATGACGGAAATTATCAATTCGGAAAAGAAAAACATCGCAGTGATCTTCGGCGGCGTTTCGTCGGAGTATGAGGTGTCGCTGCAATCGGCGGCGGCAGTGCTGGAGAATTTTCCCGAGCGTTACAACGCTGTTCCCGTGTGGATAACGCGGGGCGGGGAGTGGCGGCTGTTTCGCGGTGAGCCGTCCTCGATACGTGAGGACAAGCTCCCCGCCGACAGTCCGCGCGTTATCCTGCCGCCCGACAGGGGAGCGGGCTGTCTGCTGACGCTCGGGAGCAGCAACGTGAGGATACCGCTCGCGGCGGCGTTTCCGGTAATGCACGGCATAGGCGGCGAGGACGGCACTTTGCAGGGGCTTATCGAGCTTTCGGGTCTGCCGCTGTGCGGCTGCGGAACGTTGGCTTCGGCGCTCTGCATGGACAAAGAGAGGTCGCATAAGCTCGTTTCCGCTTACGGGATAGCAGTGCCGAGGTCGGTGCTCCTGCGCAAGGGGGAGGCGGTCGGCGAAGACGTGCTGCGCACAACGGGGCTGCCCGCGTTTGTAAAGCCGCTGCGCGGCGGCTCGTCGTTCGGAATAACGCGCATAACCGACGCGGCTGAGCTTCACGCCGCGCTTGAAAAGGCGTTCGCCTACGACTGCGACGCGGTCGTAGAGCAGGCGATAGACGGTGTTGAGGTCGGCTGCGCAGTCATGGGGGAGCGCGGAGCGCTGACGATCGGCGAGGCAGATATGATAGAGCTGTCGGGCGGCTTTTTCGACTTCGAGGAAAAGTACACGCTGAAAACGTCGCGCATACTCTGCCCCGCGCCGCTCGCGGAGGAGCTTACCGAGCGCGTAAAGTGGACAGCCGCCGCGATATATAACGCGCTCGGCTGCTCGGGCTTCGCAAGAGTGGATATGTTCCTGTCGGGCAGCGATATCGTGTTCAACGAGGTCAACACTATCCCCGGCTTCACCGAGCACAGCCGTTTCCCGATCATGATGAAAGCGGCGGGCTGCGCGTTTTCGGAGGTGCTGGAGAGGATCATCGACGGGGCGGTGAGGGAATGAAAAACGCGGAGAAAAACCTCGGCGCGCTCGATCTGTTCAGGCTCGCGGCGGCGCTGCTGGTGATTTGCATACACACCTCGCCGCTCGAGAGCGTGAGCGCGGACGGGGACTTCTTCCTGACGAGAATTTTCGCGCGTATCGCGGTGCCGTTCTTCTTTATGACGACGGGATATTTCGCGGATTTTTCCGACCTGCGCAAGCTCCGCAGACCTCTTCTCAAGACCGCCGCGCTGTACGGGCTTTCGATCGTGCTGTACATACCGTTCGGCATCTACTCGGGCTATTTCAATAAATTCTCGCTCGGCGCGGCTTTGCGTATGCTGATATTCGACGGCACGTTTTATCATCTCTGGTACTTTCCGGCAGTCATCGTCGGCTTGCTTATCGTGTACGCGCTGAAAAAGCTGTCGGCGGGAAAGGCGCTTGTCATCGCGCTTGTTCTGTACGTTTTCGGGCTGCTCGGCGACAGCTACTACGCGCTCGGCGTAAGAGCGCTCCCGCTGAGGATGCTGTACAACGTCCTGTTCGACCTGTTTTCCTATTCGCGCAACGGTCTGTTTTTCGCGCCGATATTCCTGCTTCTGGGCAGTCTGCTGCACCGCAAAGGGTCAAATAACGCCGCCGAAAACATCGAGAACCTCGGCGGTCTCGCGATCTCGTTCACGCTGATGACCGCGGAGGGCTTGCTGCTGAACGGGCTGAAAATACCGCGCCATGACAGTATGTACGTGTTCCTGCTGCCGACGGCGTTTTTCCTGTTCCGCTTGCTTCTCTCGGTCAATATCAGGGCGTTTCCGCTTGTGCGGCAAGCCTCGGCGTGGACGTATATCGTCCACCCGATAGTGATAATACTGCTGCGCGGAGCCGCCAAAGCGCTGCATAAGCAAAACGTTTACGAGCGGCACAGTCTGCTCGGCTTCGCGCTGACGGCGGTCTTTTCGATCGGCATAGGCTTCGCGGCGGCGCTGATGGCGCGGAGGCTTTCGGGCAGGCGAACGGAATGCCGCAGGGCAAGAGCTTGGGCGGAGATCGACCTTGCGGCGCTGGAGAACAATCTGCGCGTACTGCGGTCAAGACTGCCGGATCATACCGAGCTTATGCCCGCCGTCAAAGCGGACGGTTACGGGCACGGCGCGGTGACGATAGCGCGCGAGCTGAACCGTCTGGGTGTCAGGGCGTTCTGCACTGCCTGCGCGTCGGAGGGCGCACGGCTGCGGCGGAGCGGCGTCCGCGGCGAAATACTCGTCCTCGGCTACACCGCGCCCGAGCAGCTTTATCTGCTGAAAAAACACCGTCTTTCTCAGACGGTGATAGACTTTGAGTATGCCAAGCTGCTTAACAAATTCGGCGGCTTGCGAGTGCACGTCGGTATCGATACGGGTATGCACAGGCTTGGTATTCCGTGGGAGGATTTCGACGATATCGCGGCTGTTTTCCGAATGGACGGACTGTCCGTCGTTGGAATGTTTACGCATCTTGCCGCGGACGACACCGCTTTCGGGCGATACCGCGACTTCACCGAACGGCAGGCGGCGCGTTTCCGTCAAGTCGCCGAGGGGCTTAAGGCGCTCGGATACACGCCGCGCATACATTTGCAGTCGAGCCTTGGCGTGCTGAATTATCCCGAGCTTGCGGCGGACTATGCACGGACGGGGCTGGCGCTGTACGGGTGCGTCGACGGGGAGATAGGACGGGAGCTCAAGCCCGTGATGTCGCTGAAAGCGCGCGTTTCCTCCGTCCGCGGTGTGAAGCGCGGGGAAAGTATCGGTTACGGCACGGAATACGTCGCCGCGCGTGATATGAGGATAGCCGCGCTGACGATCGGCTACGCTGACGGGCTGCCGAGAGCGCTTTCGGACGGGCGTGGATATGTTCTTATAAACGGCAGCCGCGCGCCGATCGCTGGGAAGATATGCATGGATCAGACAATAGTCGACGTGAGCGGTATCGACGTTCGGCAGGGAGACGTTGCCGTCATGATCGGCAGCTCGGGAGGCATGACCGTCACCGCGTGCGACATAGCGCAGCTCGCCGATACTATCCCGAACGAGATACTGACGGGAATAGGGGAACGCGTTATGCGTATAATTTAGAACGTGTTCACATTAACGCTCTAAGTCGTGCTGCCGAAGCCGCCGTTGCGTATGCCGTCCGCGTCGTCGTCCTCGGTTATTCCGTACTCCGTGAAAATGCCCTGCATAAAGCCCGTGCCCGCGGGTATGGAAACGGTCTTGCCCTCTTTGCTGTCGTTGGTTATCTTGGCAAAGATGTGCCCCTCGTTATCCGAAAAGTAATAGTCGCTGTCAATTATACCGACGGTGTTGTCGAGCTGGAGACGGAACTTGAAGCCCAATCCGCTCCTCGGATAAAGCGACAGCACCCAGCCGTCCTCGATCCTCACGCGCACGCCCGTGGGGATCTTTGCCGTTTCACCGGCTTTAAGCTCGATGTCAAACGGCGCGAAGAAGTCATACCCCGCCGAGCCGCTTGTCGCACGCTTCGGCAGCGCAATCGCCGCGTAGACGCTCTCCGCGTCCGTGCCCGTGTAGCCTTGTGTGAACTGCCCGAACGATACCTTTTCAAATTTTGCTATTCGTTTCATTTTGTCCTCCGTGATGTTTTTATGTGTAATATTATACCATGTTCGGCAGTATAATGTCAAGCGTGCGCCGCAATTATTTCCCGAGTATACCGTCAGGACGGCGCCGTTTACGCGATGAAGTTGCCGTTCGTGAAAAAGGGATTGACAGTAAAAGAACAAAGTGATATAATTATAATCGGAAAGAAGAAGCCGAACGTCCGATTTGTCAAGAAGTACATTTTATGAAATTTTCCGAAAAAACATACAACACAACTTAAAAAAGAATTTGCTTTACAGAGGGATAAATCTTGGATATTTGGAGGTACTTATGATGAGATCCAGAATTGCGGTAACTGTTTTCAGCGTATTGATAGCGGCGCTGTCGCTGTCGATAGGAGGATGTTCAAACGGCAAAAATGAGAGCGGCACCGTGCAGCCGTCCGATAGCAGCTCGGTTCCCGATAACTTGTCGGCGCAGGAGGAGCCGCCTGCCGAAAGCACTCCGGAAAGTGCTCCGGAGAGCGTTCCCGAGGAGCCGAAGGGCGAGCCTACCATATTTGTCGGGCCCGACGGGGAGACTATCCTCACGACCGACATCACCGACATCAAGAATACCGAAAAGACCGCGGCGGAGCTTACCGAGGACGATCTGTTTGCAAGCGTGTATTGCTCCGGGTTTACCTATATGATGGAGCCCACTGGCGTGTCATTCGACAACTATCATAATCCCGAGATGTTCGACGGTATGACATTTATCGGCGAATACCCCGAAAACGCCAATAAGTGGAGGCGTGTAAACGTCGGAGACGAGATATGCGGGTTTAAGGTAAAAAAGGCGCATTGCATATTCACGGTCAACGATTGGGGAAAATGGGTCGGCAGTTATTTCAACGAATCCGAACGGTGGAACTATGAAGACTACACCCCTGATCCTGATTTTGAGCTTGAGGGAGAGATAACTCTTGAGGGTCTGCTTTCGGTGGATTCCCGCAATAACTATGACCCGGACGGCGGGTATATGGGGTTTACCCCGACCGAGAATAAGCTTCCGCTCCATCCCGTGCGGAGAACGGAAACCGGCTTTGACCCGATGTACGATCGGACTTGGGGTCTTACGCCATACAACTTTCTTGAATATAAAGTAATGAGCGAGACCTATACGTTGAATCTCGGGAATATACAGGACGCGACCTGCGATATGAGCGGCGTCGGTATCGGAGACCTGGCGCTTGTGCGCGCGACCGTCAGCCATATCACGCCGGGCACGGCTTTCCTCGAGGATATCGAGGTCATCGAGGTGCTCGACCATGTTGAGGACAGCCTTGGCGAAGCGTTTAACATGGGCAGATAATGACCTTACGGGGTTGCTGTTTTCTTCATAGATTTGGCGGCGGACTGCATGGCGGTCCGCCGCCCGATTTTTTCCGTTTTTGTAAGTTTGTCAATGATATTGGACAAACTTTTTGAAAAATTCGATAGGCGA
>CAMWVP010000155.1 GCA_947177735.1 uncultured Clostridia bacterium | reverse complement strand
CGCGGATAAGATACTTCGCGAGCAGCAGAAGAAAGAGGAGGGGTAAGCAATGCGGTTTGATCTTGATCTTCCGGCTTGGCAATGGCCGTTCTACATTATGCGACACCCCTTTGAGGGCTACGAGGACATACGCTGGAAAAAGGCGTATAATATGAAGGTGGCTATGGTCATTGTCGTGCTGTTCTTTATCGTCAGCGTCTGCGACCAGCTGATGACGGGCTTCCTGCATAATCACTCCATGGTAAAGGTATTCAACATCGTTCCCATAATCCTCCAGTCGGTACTCCTGTTCATAACATGGGTAGTCGGAAACTGGGCACTGTGTACGCTGTTTAACGGCGAGGGCACGATGAAAAATATCTGCGTCAACACCGCCTACGCCCTTGTGCCGTTCATCATCGGCAAGGTGGTAAACATCATTCTCTCGAACTGCCTTACAAGAGACGAGAGTATGTTCCTTAACTTTGTAAGCTACGTTACCATAGGATACAGCGCGCTGTTGCTGATATCCGGAATGAAGACCGTGCACCAGTACAACTTCTGGCAGACGATACTGTCGATGATATTCACGCTGATCGCAATGGTCATCATCATAATTCTGGCGGTACTCCTTGTGTCGCTGTTCCAGCAGGTTTATCTGTTCGTTTACTCGATATACACCGAGCTGCTTTACAGAAACCCGACGCTCTCGTCTGTGGCGTTGATACTGATAATGGTCGGCATCATCGCGGCGGTGATCGCTATCGTGTGCGTTGCGTATACGATGTTCGAGAAGGCACAGCTTAAGAAGGAGCAGAAGAAACTGCGTTAAGAATTTACAGAAGATGGTGGTGTAAAAATGCTGCAATTTCGCAAGAAAATAATGATTTCCGCGCTTTGCGCAGTTATGTTGATAACGACGAGCCAGAGCGCATGGTCCGAAGCGGCGGATAATACCGAGGCAACTCAGCCCGCCGAAGCGGACGGAGCCGCGGAGAACACCGGAGGAGTCGAGGAGGCTGCTCCCGAGGCGACAATCACTGAGGAGCAGGCGCTGGCTGAGCTTACGGAATACGCGTCGACCTCCAGCCTTAAGCTGTACGTCAACGAGCAGACGGGAACCTTCGCGATAGAGTGTCTGGACAACGGCGAGATAATCTGGAGCAATCCGTACAACGCCGACGTTGACCCGCATACGAAGAACTCACAGCTTCGCGCTCAGGTAAAGTCCTCAATGGTGATAAGCTCCGTTAAGGTCACCGATACCGACGCTCCGATAACGCTCATTCGTTCGGCGCTCGACGGCAGTACTACCGTGGAGAAGATCAACAACGGCTTCAAGGCGACGGTCACATTCTTCGATCAAGGGATCACCGTTCCCTATACCGTAACGCTGACGGACGATCACTATGACGTCTCCGTGCTCGTTGACGAGATATACGAGGTCGAAATGGAGGCGCCCGCCGAGGTGGGCGAGGCAACACGTTCTATAGTTGACCTCGGACTGTTCCCGAATATGAACGCGGGCTACGTCGATGAGGAGGGATACTTCGTTATCCCCGACGGCTCGGGCGCCGTTATCAATTTCAACAACGGCAAGGGCTCGGCTGTCAAGTACTCCCAGAAGATGTACGGACGCGACTACGCGATCTCCCAGGAGCGCGCGCCGAAAAAGACCGAGCAGGCTTATCTGCCTGTACTCGGCGTTGTCAAGAAGAACAGCGCGATGCTCGAGGTAATAACCGAGGGCGCGGCTTATGCGACAGCTAAGGCGGCTATCGCGGGTCAGGACGCTACGGGCTATAACACCGCGTACTTTGAGTTCGCCGTCAGGTCGAACGACCAGTACAACATGGGCGGCGTCAACGCTTCTACGCTAAAGGCGTATGAGCAGACAAGGATCCCCGAGTCAAGGCTTACCGTTCGTTACTACCCGATAGCTAAGAGCGGCGCGACATATGTCGATATCGCTCAGCGCTATCAGAAATATCTGCTCGACGAGGGCATGATGTCCAAGAAGGGCAGCAGCAACAATTCGCTTTATGTCGATCTGTACGGCGGCGCTGTTAAGGAGCGCTCCGTTGCGGGTCTCCCGCTCAAGCTGCAAACTCCCGCTACTACCTATGAGCAGGCAAAGTACATCCTCGAGCAGCTCAAGGAGCGCGGCGTCGACAATATGGTCGTTGCGTACAACGACTTCAACAAGGCGGGTCTTACCGACAGGATCTCCAGCTCGGTCGACTATGCAAGCGCGCTCGGCGGTAAGTCGGCGTTTAAGGCGCTCCAGGACTACTGCGCTACGGCCGGCATAATGCTCGCACCCAACGTTGATCTGACCGAGTTTGAGCGCAGCGGAAACGGCTACTCCAAGACCGGCGCGTCCGTTATCGGAGTTACCAAGGCATACGCTACTCAGGGAGAGTACGAGCTCGCGTTTGGTACTCCACACGACACGAGACCCAACTGGTTCATTCTCACTCCCGCTTACTACACGAAGGTTTACGGCGAGGTAATTTCGAGCTTCTCCTCCGAGGGTCTCGGCGCTATCTCCGTCGGCAACGGCACAAGCTTGCTGTACAGCGACTTCAGCCAGAACGCAAACAAGAAAACCTCCAGACAGCAGGCTGTGGAGAATCTGAAGAAGAGCTACGAGCTCATCAACAACAGCGGTATCAAGTTCGCGGCCTCCGCGTGCAACGACTACGCGCTGAAGTATGTTGACAGCATCCGCAATGTTCCGCTTTACAGCAGCGGATTCGACCTTTCGGATTACGATATCCCGTTCTATGAGATGGTAATTCACGGATATATCCCCTACACCACAAAGGCGAGAAACGCCAGCGCGAACGCCGACGAGCTGTTCATGCTATCGTTGGTAACAGGCACTCCGCTGCATTACGACTTCATGTACGAATCCCCGAACGAGCTGACCGACTGCAAGTACGAGAAGCTGTTCTACACGCACTACGAGGGCTGGCTCAATGTAGCTGCGGAGGAGTACAAGTTCTTTAACGAGTACATCTCCGGAGTTTCGGGCGCGACCATCACAGACCACAAGTTCCTCGCGGACAGAGTGATCGAGTGCACGTTCGACAACGGAACGGTCATTACCGCGGATATTGAAAACTACACGCTGAAGATCAACGGCGCCGAGGTTAAGCTGCCGGAAAAATCTTGGAAAGGAGCGACGACTGACTGATGAACGAAAATGAAAAGTTAGTATCGGAAAACACACCCAAGACCGAAGAAGCAGCCGAAAAAGCAGAGCTCACCGCTCAGCCCGCGGAAACGCCCGCTCCCGTAAAGAGATCGGCACACAACACCGCTGCCGCCGCCGCGTTCAACGCCGCCGGTGAGGACGTCGACGTCCGCAGACTAAAGGGCGAGAAAAGAGAGCGCAAGATAAAAACCAACAAGATCCCCTATGAGCGCAAAAAGCACTTGTACGGCTACGGATTTATCGCGCTGTGGTTCATCGGTTCGCTGTGGCTGTTTGTTTCCCCCGTTATCACCTCGCTCGCGTATTCGCTCAACAGAACGATCCTTATGGATAAGGCGGACGCGCTCGCGGCAGGCTACACAAACGCGGGTATCCACCTTGAATGGAACAACTTCGCACACTATATTAAGGCGTTCACCGCCGACCCGGACTTCCCGAGACTGCTTGTCGAGTCGATAGGTGAGATCATTCCTCAAGCGATCGTAATTATGATATTCTCGCTGTTCATAGCGATAATGCTCAACCAGAAGTTCAGAGGCAGGACTCTCGCGAGAGCGATCTTCTTCCTCCCCGTGCTTATCGCAACGGGTCCCATCATCACGGTAATCAACGGTGATATGGCGTCGCAGGGTATCTCGGGCGCAACGCAGTTCAGCTCGCTGTTCAAGACCGACCTTGTCTCCGACCTGCTGCAGTTCGTCGGCATCTACAATATGAGCCCGAAGATCACGCAGATGATCGAGGAAATGACCTCCAACGTCCTGAACCTCGTATGGAACTCCGGTATCCAGATACTTATCTTCCTGTCCGCGCTCCAGAATATTCCGCCGTCCGCAAAGGAAGCGGCTAATATGGAGGGCGCGACCGCGTGGGAGTTCTTCTGGAAGATCACATTCCCGATAATCAGCCCGATGATCATGGCAAATCTGGTCTATACGATCATAGACGCGTTCGTCTCAACGGACAACGACGTTATGAACCTGGTGCTGAAACAATCACGATTGGGCGAGTACGGTTATTCGGCGGCGCTGGCGTGGACATACTTCGCGATAATAGGCGCGATACTGGGAGTCGTCGTCCTGATAGTAAACAAATTCGTTTACTACGAGAACGAATAAGGAGGTGCTTAAATTGTCACAAGAGAATATCAAAAACGCCTCCGACCTCGCGAGAGCGGGCGCTATGGCGGCGGACATCAACGGCTCCTCCGATGAGCCGAGCATGGACAAAAAGCACTACCGCGTGACCAACTGGGGTATAATCAAGAATTTCAGACACTACACCCCCGAGGAGCGCAAGCACTATTCGTACATTTTCTGGCGCAGATTCGGCGAGGGAATATGGCCGATATTCAGAGGCTTGCTGATCTTCGGTCTGGCGTTCGTCATTCTCTATCCGATCATGTATATGATCAGCGCGTCGCTTCGTCCTCAGGCGGATATGCACGATCCGTCCATAATGTGGATACCTAAAACCATCCGCTTCGACAACTTCAAGGACGTATGGAGAGCTATCAACTACCCGAACGTTCTCTGGAGCACGATACAGCTCAACGTTGTTGCGTCGGTACTTCAGGTGGGAGCGTGCGCGGTAACGGGCTACGGCTTCGCGAGATTTAAGTTTAAGGGCAAAAAGGCGCTTTTCGCGCTGGTGCTCTTACAGATCATCGTACCGCCGCAGATCATTATTCTGCCGCAGTTCAACCTGTTCAGATACTTCGATATTTTCGGACTGCTGAACGCGCTGACGGGCGACACGATAAGCTTTATCAACACGAACTTCTCGATGTACATTCCCGCGATATTCGGAAACGGTATCCGCGGCGGCTTGTTCATCTACCTGTTCAGACAGTTCTTCCGCGGGCTCCCCAAGGAGCTTGAGGATGCCGCGTACCTCGACGGCTGCGGTCCGTTCAAGACCTTTATCAGCGTAATGGTACCGAACGCGGCGAGCTCGTTCCTGACCGTTTTCATCTTCTCGATCGTATGGTACTGGAACGACTACTTCATCAGCTCGATGTTCTTCTCGAACTCGCAGACGATCTCGCTGCAGGTTTCGGGTCTGGCGACCACGATCGCCGTGTGGCTGACAGGTCAGCCCGGTATTGCGTCGGACTACATGGTATGGGTCGAGGCAGGCTGTCTTATGGCGATACTCCCGATCATCATTATGTATATCTTCCTCCAGAAATACTTCACGGAAGGTATCGAAAGAGCGGGTCTCGCGAACTGATACGCGTCGCGCAAACCAACAAGAATACGTCCGCTCCCGAGAGGGGGCGGATTTCTTGACCTTATACTAATTCTTGATCTACGAATAGACATCTTTGCGCCAATCTTGTTTATACTTCAATCAAGAATTAGTATTACAGCGCGATAGGTGTATAATTAAGAGTAGGAGGCGAACGGAAATGAGATTTGTAGAAATATTCAGCGACGGCGCGTGCAGCGGCAACCCGGGACCGGGAGGTTTCGGCGCGATACTGCGCTGCGACGGCAAGGAAAAGGAAATAAGCGGCGGCGAAGCTCACACAACCAACAACCGAATGGAGCTTATGGGAGTGATAACAGCACTTGAGGCGCTGAAGTTTCCGTGCGAGGTGCGTATAACGACCGACAGCAAGTACGTTGTCGACGGGATAACAAAGGGCTGGGCAGCCGGCTGGCGAAAGCGCGGCTGGAAAAAGAGCGACGGCAAGCCCGCGCTCAATCCCGATCTGTGGGAGCGCCTGCTGAATTTGCTCGACACGCATAAGGTGGAGTTCAGATGGATAAAGGGTCACGCCGGTCACGCCGAGAACGAGCGCTGCGACAGGCTCGCCGTCGCCCAGCGCGATCTGTACGCGGGGAGATAGAATGGAGAAGATCAACTATCAGCGCAAGCTGGACGAGCTGCTGAAAACCATAAACGGTACGCCGAGATTGTTGCTGCACAGCTGCTGCGCTCCGTGCTCAAGCTACTGTCTGGAGTACCTGTCGAGGTATTTCGCGATAACGGTTCTGTACTACAATCCGAACATCTATCCCGAGGAGGAGTTTGTAAAGCGCGCCGAGGAACAGCGGCGGCTCATTTCCGAGCTGAAAACGGACAACCCCGTCGAGCTTGTTGTCGCGGAGTACGACCCCGAAGAGTTCTTCTCGGCGGTCGAGGGCTTGGAGCAATGTGCGGAGGGCGGCGAGCGCTGCTTTGTATGCTATCGTCTGAGACTGCAAAGAGCCGCCGAATATGCCGCCGAAAACGGGTTTGACTACTTCTGTTCGACGCTCTCGATAAGCCCGCTGAAAAACGCGCAGAAGCTGAATGAGATAGGCAGCGAGCTGTCCGAGATATACAAAGTACCGAACCTGCCGAATGACTTCAAGAAAAAGGGAGGATATCTGCGCTCCATTGAGCTCTCAAGGGAGCACGGGCTGTACAGGCAGAACTACTGCGGCTGCGTTTTCAGCAAACAGGGTAAGATCGGCAATGTTTGATTGAACCATCAATAATATATCCCGGGAGGCACTATGCTTGACGAAGTAACACAAGGAAAGACCGAAAAGATCGCGCTTGAAATAATCAATATGGCGAGGAATAAGCTGCTTGTCAATCTGCGGTTTCTCGATATGGCGCTGAGCCGCCTTGTGATGAGCCCGAAGCCTGAATTTACTACCTGTACCGCGACGGACGGGCGGGTGTATCTGTACGATCCGAAGCACATACTGACGGCATACCGCGTCGAGGAAAACCTGCCCGTTCGGGGGTATCTCCACTCGGTGTTTCACTGCGTGTTCAAGCATATGTTCGTAAACCCTACGGTCGACAGAGACCTCTGGAACATTGCCAGCGACGTGGCAGTGGAGAGCGTTATAAACGACCTCGATCTGCCGTACCTGAACACTCTCCGCGCGGGGCAGCAAAAGCAGTTTCTCGAGGGCTTCGGGGGGCAGTTTGACGGGCTGTCTGCGGAAAAGGTCTACCGTTTCCTTGTCGACAAGAAGCTTCCCGAAAAGACGATAAAGACGCTGGAGGCGCTGTTCAAGACCGACGATCATACGATATGGTACCTTACCGGCATACAGAAAGCAGGGCACGGTATACCGGGC
>CAMWVP010000154.1 GCA_947177735.1 uncultured Clostridia bacterium | reverse complement strand
CCGATGATACGAGCAAGCCCGATGATACGAGCAAACCTGATGACACGAGCAAGCCAGATGATACCAGCAAGCCTGATGATACGAGTGATCCGGATACAAACACTCCTTCTGTTCCTGTTAAGCCGATCGATCCGATTGTTTCTACCGGCGATTTTTCAAACAGCGTTGATATCGGTGAGGATACTCCCAAAGTTTCTATTCAGAACACGAAAGAAGATCTTGTGAGATTCCTTTTGACTGATGAGGAGAGAACTCAATATGAAAATGGCGCTGGCGTAGAGATCGTTCTGGCGGTAAAGAATATGGACGGCTCTGTATCCTCAAGTGATGTAAGGGCGGTTGATATGGCTCTCGAAAGTCTTTCCGGATACAAATTGGGACAGTATCTTGATATCACCCTCTTGAAAATTATGGGCAAAACCGAAAAAATGGTTGTAAGAACGAGAGAGCCCATTACTATCAGGATAGATATTCCCGATAAGCTTCTCGGCGAGGGAAGAGAGTACGCTGTAATATGCGTTCATAACGGTGATACGTTTGTGTTAAATGATATGGATGACAACGATAGGACTGTTACGGTGGATGCCGATAAGTTCTCTACATATGCGCTGGTCTACAAGGAAAAGAATCTCCCCGCGGATAATGCCACATCGAGCGGAGATACTTCCTCGGACGTCGGCTTGATCGGCGATAACACATCATCCAATGGAGATGTGAGCGGCGGGACTTTGGGTTTGCCTTCAAATGCGGATGATGAGAAGATGCCATATACGGGTGTTCAATCATATACCATGGTCTATCTGACTGTAGGACTCATCTCTCTGTTCGTATTTTTGCTGCTCTGCTTTTTTACGGGTAAGAACGGAATGTCCGAAACAGAGAAAAACCGCGTTTTCTCAAAGCTTATTGCTTGGGGTAAAAGGGGAGGACGGGCACGCTCCGTGTTGGCACTTATAGCAATATTCTTTGTTCTGACATTCTACTATGGCATAGGCATGAAAACATCCGGAAATTGATAAAGTGAACGGAGCTGTGTTAAACGGCTCCGTTTTTTATTGCTTGTTTTTGAGTGGGAAACGTGAATTTTTATCTATCTATCACACAAAGTGTCAAAATTGACACTTTTTTTGAAAAAAGGTAGCGCAAAAGTCGCAGTTGGGTATGTTATAATGATATTGGTTTAACAAGTATCCGCAAGAATTCCCCCCCGCCTCTAAGCGTTAGCGTAGGCGGGGGAGGATGTCACAGAAAGGCGGCAGATAAATGAAACAAAAAATGTATCAGCAATTAGTTTACAAGGTGGAGAGCAGCCGGATCCTCGGTTCTGAGAAGAAAAATCTGATCATAACTCCGCGTGACGCTCGGCTGAATGACGAAATCATTTCACTCGCGGGCAGTAACGTACTTCGGGCTATTGATGAGTTGAACGGAGTTGACAGAACGGCGGTCGCGGAGAAGATATCGGGTATTCGCGGAGAGATAGGGCGGCTGCGGCTGTCGGTCGAGAATAAAGCGGCGGCTCGTAATCGTATCAAGGCTCTGTATACCGAACTGGACGAGTTGCAATTAAAGTCCGATTACATAATGGTCGTTATGAGCAAGCCTTCGGATTTCGATAAGCTGAACAAGGGGTTTTCGGTAAACGGTGTGGAGTATCGGCGGCTTGTTGGTACCCCTAACGGGGTCAAGAAGTCTACTGTGGTATACTGTCCCGTTATCAATGCTAACGGGGTTCGTATTCATGAGGAGCTTGACAAGCGAATGAACGGCGGTCGTGATGAAACAAAAGAACTTGTTCCCGCTAAGTTTGAGGCATATAAGGCGCTGGCTTGTTCAGCGTCGGTTCCTGTAAGTATGCCGCGGGATATCCTTGTAGTGGATGATTTTGTACTGTCGTTTGTAGACGATTTTATTCAGCTTGAAAACACCGACGACTCGGAAGAGCCTGTTATGACCGAAAAGCGCGGAGAGTTTGAACTTAACGCAAGTGACGGATTCGGGCTTATGAGTCCCGAATTGGCTGAACGGTGGAGCAAAGAATTAGAACTTGGTTACACTGCGGGCGGAATGTGTATCCGCAACTTGTTCTGCAAGGGTATGGTGTACGCGTTTGATTTTCATGAGTTCGCACGGAGGTACGGTAACGGAGATACGATAACCGACATATGGGGCGATGTTCACACCGTTTCGGACGTTGAACTTATACTGCCCGTATCGGTAATGAAACTGTGGGATAGCTACGGGTCACTTTCACATTATCTGGAAATGTGTGAAAAGTATGGACATGGGTTCTCCGTAACTAAGACCTGTGAGAAAGAGCTTGAGAACGAGAGAACGCTGAACTATCAGTTTATACAGAGCTATGACTTGACCGATGACGAGATAAAGGAGCTGGTTCAGCCCTCTATTGATGAGATAAAGGAGACTGTCTGCGGCGATGCTGACAAGACCTTGTTGTTTCTTCGCGGGGCTTGTGGTAAGGATTATGACTTTGACGCTGACACAAATTATCTCGCCAAGGCTATTATGATTGAGCCGCGTGTTGCTAAAGACCCGTATGCCATTACTACGGTCTACAATATGATTAAAAAGCGAATTGATGAGCTGAAAATAGGCAAGGTCAAGGTTCACGGAAACTACACTCTGATAAGCGGTGATCCGTTCGCGTTCTGCCAGAAGATATTCGGGTGTGATGTTCCCGATGAGGAAAAGGGACTGCTCCGGGCGGGGGAGATGTACTCTAAGTATTGGGTCGATGACAGCGGCGGATTAGGCAAGAAAGTTGTGTGTTTTCGTGCCCCTATGTCATGCCACAATAACATCAGAACTATGGGCGTTGTTCGGAATGAGGATATTGATTTCTGGTATCGGTATATGAATACGGTCAACATCATTAACTGTCACGATGCTTTTTATGCTGCGGAAAACGGTGCGGACAACGATGGGGACGCTATCCTCACCACCGACAACGAGATACTGCTGCGAAATACCCGTGATGTTCCCGCGATAGTGTGTGTTCAGAAAAAGGCGGAGAAGTGCGTTATTACCGAAGAACGTCTGGCGTTGGCTAACAAGAACAGCTTCGGAGATGAGATCGGGGCTATCACTAACAGAGTTACGGCTATGTATGACATTATGACTAAGTTTGAGCGGGGGTCGCCGCAGTATCATAGTTTGGAATACCGCATTAAGTGCGGACAGCTTTTACAGCAGGATTGTATTGATAAATGCAAGGGCATTGTATCTAAACCAATGCCTAAAATGTGGTATGACATTCACAGCGTTGTGTCGAAAGAAGATGATGACGACTATACCGCAAAGAAAAAGGCATACAACAAGCAGATAATTGCAAGTAAAAAGCCGTATTTTATGATCTACATATATTCGCAGCTTAAGCGCGAGGTGCGGAGGTTTATTATGTCGGCAGAGTCCGGCAGTCGGGTGCGGTATGGTCTAACATTAGGCGAGCTGCTTGCGAAGACCGACAGAAGCGAAGAACAGGAAAAATTTGTATTACAGTATTATAAATATTATCCCGTGTTCGATGAAAACGGGGTAATGAATCGGCTTTGTCATTATGTTGAGCGGGAATTTGATGGTTTTTTGAAGAATACAAAAAACAAGGGATACTCTTACCGCGAACTGCTTATAAGCGATAATTTTGAACTTAATACAAAAAGTACTCCGTATTTTAAGAAAATAAATGACTTATACGTTCGATACAAAGGATTTATGAAAGACGTTTCTGTATTTACAAATATTCAATACTTTGATTCGAGAGATCTGAACTCGTGGAAGTGTGAGCTGGACGAATGGTTCAAGAGAGAATGCGATTGTATTTGCGTGAGCGAAAAACGACAATGCGACATTTTATTGAAACTATGCTATTCAAACGAGAATAGCAAACGGTTCGTATGGAAAATGTGCGGAGATCGGATTATTCGTAATCTTTTGGAGAAAAACAAGGAATATTCGTACTTTATCAGGGATGAAAGCGGAGATACCGTATACGGCGGGATTCGGTATAAGAAAATTCGGTGTGTATGTAACAAAGGGGATGATACTCAATGACTTTTGTTATGAATGAGAAAAAATATGCGGAGACCATCATTCGAGGGGGTGATATTGATAAAAACAAAAATCGTCTGTATACTGCTAATGTAATGGCAAGATATTATCGGCATATCGGATATGATGACAGAGAGATAAAGGTGGCGGTAGAGCGGTTGATAAGGGAAAAAATTCCCGATGCGCCGGATTCCTCCGTGGATTTTTGGGTGAGAAAATCTGTTGAAACCTCTAAGAAGCGTCCGCTTTGTGTTGTGGACGGTATTGTTGTGACAAAGCCGGAAATGGAACGAATAAAAGCTATACACTCGGATAAATATGATGATTCACGAGTGCAAAAGCTGGCGTTTACTCTTTTATGTCTCGCCAAGTTCGGGGCAGCCGGCGGCATAAAAGACCATTGGGTAAACACAAAATACAAGCACGTTTTTTCAATAGCCAATATAAAAGGATTGACCGTCGAAAAGCAGTGCCTGTATATTCACGATCTATACAAAACCGGGTACATAGATATCATTCGGAAAATAGAAAGTCATGGAATAAAGGTTCTGGGTGTTGAAGACGGAGAGCCGGAGGTTGAAGTAAAAGACATAAATGAGGCGGGTATGGTCTTTGAAGAATATAGCGGAAAGAAATTTGTGCGCTGTGAAAAATGCGGTAAAATGGTGCCTGTGACCAATGGGCGCAATCTTTACTGTTCGAAGTGCGCTGCCGAAATTGACAGAGAAAAGGCAAGAGAAAGAATGCGTAAAGCGGGGTTAATCGGGTAATTTCGATTTGTTTTTGTTTTTTATAACCCTTAAAAACCCTGTTTCATACTGTATTTTTAGGTCGTCAAATATCGTTGAAAAGTTTTTGAATAAGCGGAGAGAGAAACGCTCCGAAAATGAGTGCAATAGCACAAAAATATTATGAAAATGAGGTAAAAAATATGGAGAAAAATGTATCTATGGAAAATCCGATCACGGTGGACGATGAAAAGGGAAGATGTGTGTATTCTGCGGCTATCGCTCGTGCGCTTATCCATAAGGATCATAAGGTCATTGATATCAAGCCTAACCGTGCAGATCCGGTAAGAACGGTGGTCGTGTTCCGTGAGGATGATACCTTTAACGCGGATCTTGAAGCGGCTCTTACGGAGTATGGGGAGAAAAAGGAAAAGAGAAATGAACAGAGACGGTTGAACGAGAAGGCGCGCGAGGTTCTGCTCTGAGAGAAAGGCGGTAAAAATGGCTAAGCTTCAGAAGAAATATTCGTTTTCAAAGGCGAACATTGCCCTTGAGAACGGGAGATATATTATTACCGAATATGACAAGGATAACACTGCCGATTATGATCTTACGGAAATTCTCGGCGAATTTCTTGACAAGGATGGTGTCGTTCTGTCTATCGGTATTGACAGCGAGCCGCAGGGTCTGTAAGGCGGTGATGCCTATTGAATACAAATACAGAACACAGAGCGGATGAGAGTTATACTCGGTTTATGAAACGCATTGTTGCTATGGCGGCGGACAAGCGCATATCTTATGCAGAGATGGGCGACGCGCTGCTTGGCGACGAAAACGTTTACAGCGAGGATAATCTGCGCAAGGCGTTTTATGTGCTGAACAAGGTATGCGGCAGGATCGAGGATGAGGTGTCTATCAACGATGGTGAAATGCTTGCCGATATAAAAGAACAGACCCGATTGCTGGAAGAGGCTAAGGTGCGGTTCCGTGACGAGCGTATGGCTTACAATACGCAAAACCGCAACTCGGCGCGGCTTGAACAGAAACTTGAATATCTGGAAAACGTGCTTACCGATATGGGTGGAGAACGGTTCAAACCGTGTGTTATGCCTTGCGTAAACAGCGACAACGATCTGCTTGTTGTGCTGTCGGACTTACATATCGGGGCGACATTTTCTTCGGCTTTCGGGGAGTACGATTCTGATATAGCTAAAAGGCGGCTTAACGATTATCTGAGCGAGATACTTAAGATACGAGCTAGACACAACTCGCAGAATGTGTACGTGGTGCTGGCGGGGGATCTTATTAACGGGGATATTCACAAGACAATTGCTGTTACCAATCGCGAAAACGTTATAGATCAGGTTAAACTTGCGGTTGACTACATAAGCGCGTTCTGCTTTGAACTGTCGCAGAATTTCGCGAACGTGTACTTTACGGATTGTGCCGGAAATCACTCGCGTATTGACCGCAAAGAGGACGCGCTTCACGATGAGCGTCTGGACAGCCTTATAGCTTGGACGGCATCTAAACTGCTGGCGCACGTCGGGAATTTTAAGCCAATCTTGGATGGTAAGGTCGATACGGGTATAGCGCGGTTTGATATCCGCGGCAAGGAATATGTGGCGGTTCACGGCGATTATGACGGTATGGGCAAGAACGCTATGGCGCGGCTTATGCTGATGCTGGGTGTTATGCCTTATGCGGTCGTTATGGGACATCGCCATTTTCCTGCCGTTACCGATGAGAGCGGTGTTAGAGTTGTCCAGGGCGGCTCTTTGAGCGGTTCCGGCGATGACTATACCATTGAGAAAAGATTGAGCGGGAAGCCGTCTCAGACGGTTTGCGTTTGTACTGATAAGGGGATAGAGTGTATCTATCCCATAACATTCGATTAATTTGAAGAGGAGAAAATAACATGTTGAAACAGAATTTTGTAAATGAACTTCAGGCAAAGATCGGAAGTAAGAACAAAAAGGAGTGCGCGGAGTTTCTTGATGCATTTCAGAATGTTGTGTATGAGGCTCTTTCCCGCGGAGAGGAAGTAAAGCTCACAGGTTTTGGCACTTTCAAGGTGCGCAAGATTGCGGCTCACGAAGGTGTAAATCCGCAGAGCGGAGAGAAGATCAAAATCGCGGAGACCGTTACTCCTGCGTTTAAACCGGGCAATGCTTTTAAGGACGCTGTAAAGGCATAAATGTTACAGTAAAATTATCCCCGAGGGCGGAACGGGCTGCCGCCGCCCGCCGAAAGGTGTAGGAGATGCGGGAGTGCCGACCCGTCGGAGATTTTTTTGAAAACAATTCGGTGCCGAAATATCATCGGCACCGATAATATGGGTGTGTTTCCTAGCGGCAATGGAGGCAGACTGTAAATCTGCTGCGCTATGCGATTCGATGGTTCGAGACCAACTACACTCACCAAGATTTATATATTGGGAAAGTTTGTTTTTGAGATATAATGAAAATATAACAATCTCAGATATACCAC
>CAMWVP010000153.1 GCA_947177735.1 uncultured Clostridia bacterium | reverse complement strand
CCTTGAGGTACATACAGTACATCTGCGGAAAATTGCCGTTGTCCGGCACGAAAATACGGGCAAATCCGGCACTTCTACAGATACTAAACAGGCTCTTAAAAGGAGAATGACTATGAAGAAAATACTTTCGGCAGTCCTCGCGGCGGCAATGCTGCTTACGCTCGCGGGTTGTAACGGCGCAGCACCGAACGAAACGCCGAGTACCTCGACGGACAACACATCAACGGATATAAGCTCCGACAACGGTTCGTCAAGCGATTCCGGCGACACCGATACCGACACGCCTTCCGATTCGGAAAGCGAGCCGGAAGATTCCGAGATCGATTATTCCAAGCTCTCGGGGGAGGAGATTTACGAGCTTATGGTAAAACGTTCATTGATGACAACAGGCGATATGACGCGTATGGCGAACGTCCTCAAAAAGGCTGAGAACGGCGGGGAGATCACCGTTTCGTACATCGGCGGCTCGATCACCGAGGGTCTCACCGTCGCGCCCTCTCACCCCGAGCTGTGCTGGGCTAACCTCTCCTATGAGTGGCTTTGCGGTAAGTACCCGAACGCTAAGATAAACTATGTCAACGCGGGTCTTTCGGGCACTCCGTCCATTCTCGGTAACGTCCGTCTTGAGCGTGATATTCTCGCGCATGATCCCGATATCTGCTTTGTGGAGTTCGCGGTAAACGACGGCAACGCCAACGAGTACAAGGTAGCCTATGAGAGCCTTGTGCGCACGCTGCTCACGCAGGACAAGGACATAGCGGTAGTACTGCTGTTCACGGTTCTGAAGAACGGTCACAGCTGTCAGCCGCATATGAGCGAGATCGGCAACAACTACGGGCTGCCAATGATAAGCGAGCCCGACTCCCTCGGCGTCGAGTTTGCGGAGGGCAGAATGACGTGGGAGGACTACTCCGACGACGAGAGCCACCCGAGCGAACGCGGTCATGAGATCGTGCGCGATTTCGTCGCCTATTACTTCGAGCAGGTGATGGCTGCGGTCGACGAGAACACGGGCACGGTCGACAAAACGCTCCCGGCTCCCGTTTTCAGCGAAAGATACGTTGATATGCACTATATCGACAACGCGGAGCTGAAGCCCGAGCTTGTCGGCTTCGAGGAAAACGACGCTCACTCCGCGTTCCACAACGGCTGGATGTACAAGGGCAAGGAGGACGCGTCGATAAAGTTCACGATCAACTGCAAGTCGCTGCAGATGATCTTCCTCGCTAATAACAGCAAGGCTTACGGAATGGCGGATATCTATATCGACGGCGAGATCAAGGATCACGCCAACGCCAATATGGCCGACGGCTGGAACAATCCCGTGACGATCCTCGTTATCGATGAGGACACGGTCTCGGAGCATACCGTGGAGATAAAGCTCCCGGGCGGCACGAACCATTATTTCGCCGTTCTCGGCTTCGGGTATTGCGATTAAAAAAGTACATCGGGCAACGCGGTGTATTGCGGTGTCGAGCGAAAACGCCCGACACCGCAATTTTCCGTGAAACGGAAAAAAAGACATTGCCTTTGCAGGGGTTTACCGCCCCTGCAATTTTTTTTTTGAAAAATTTTTCTAAAAGCTATTGACAAACGGAAACGGGTATGCTATAATACAACTGTACTACAACGAATGATACACATCATACTTATAATACAACAGCAAAAAAGAGGTGTTAATTATGTTTACAATGCGGCTTGAGGGCGGAGCGCCCATTTATGAGCAGCTGGAACGGCGTATCACGGAGCTGATAATCAGCGGTGAAATGGCGGAGGGCGAGAAGCTGCCCGCCGTGCGCGAGATCGCGAAGCAGCTCGCGATCAATCCGAATACTGTCCAGAAAACCTATGCGAAGCTGGAGGCTGTGGGGCTGATATACTCGATACCCGCAAAGGGCAGCTACGTTTCGGCAAGCGGAAAGTATCTCGACGCGGTGCGCGCCCGAAGCAGGGAGACATTTTCCGACGCGGTCACGCACGCGCTGAGGCAAGGGCTGGAGAAGCCCGAGCTGATGGAGATAATCGACGAAGTGACCGAAAAAGACAGGGGGTGAGCGTATGGAAACTAAGAGCTTTTTCGGACGATACTTTAAATATAAGCTGAGCGGACTGCGCGGCACGGCAATAGCGGCGGCGATAATGAATTTTCTTTCGGTAACGCTTATCGCGATAGCCGTTATGGTCAATTGTACGCTCGATCAGAAGTCGTTGGAGAGCTTTGATCTCGGATTCGGCGGTTGGGAATATTTTTTCCTGATGGAAGCCGTATTGGCTGTGGCATTGACGGCGTTCGTTATTGGAACGATTATGCTCGCCGTGACCGCCGTGAACAATTTCAGTTTCTACAACAGGAGCACATGGACGGACGTTATCGGGTGTCTGCCGCTGACTTATAAGCAGCGCTTCTGGGGCGATCTTCTGAGCGGTCTTGCCGCGCATATGATATCCTTTATTCCGTGCTCGGCGGCGGGGGTGTTCCTTATCGCCGCCGCGCAGAGCGAGGTGTACAAGAACCCCGATCTTTCGCAGCAGCTGCTCTATTCGGAAGGTCTTATAATCGACAAGCTGATACCGACTTACCTTTCGCTGATACTGATGCTGCTTGTCGGATATCTCGGAGTGTACGCGTCGGCGTGCCTCATTACTTCCTGCTGCGGCAAACGCGGCAGCGCGGCGTTTTACACGTTGGCGGGTCTGTTGCTGCCGGCGGGTATCGTTATAATATACCTCACCTGCATATATTGGGATACCGTCGGTATAGACGCGGCGTTAGAGATATCAAAGGCTGTTCCCGTTTTTCCGGGATTCGGCGTGTGGGCGGGCGCAGCATTGAGGATGTTCTCGGAATACCTGAGCTTTGATGAGGCGCTTAAGGGGCTGTGGTTCCTCACCGACGAGCCCGAGTACCTTATCATAGCGGTTCTTATGATAGCCGCGCTGACGGCGGGCGCGTACTTCCTCGGAAAATACCGCAAGACCGAGAGAACGGGCAGAGACTTCGTTTACGGCGGCATGTATCACGTGATATCGGCGCTTCTTATCGCGGTGGTCATCGGTATCTCGCTTGTGTTTGTTATCTCCGACGACCGCGCGTTCGAGCCGATTGGGATGCTGTTTTCGGCGTTCTTCGCGTTCGTTCCGTATATTATAATCGAGCTCGTACACAGGCGCTCGCTGAAGAAAATATGGCTCTCGGCGGTAAGATTCGCCGTTATCAGCGCGGCTTGCTTCGGCATTATAATGCTCGGCAGGGCAACGGGCGACTTCGGCGCGGAGAAATATATTCCCTCCGATACCTCCGTTGAGGAGGTCAGGATATCGGGATATAAGGTGATAAGCAATTATAATTATACTAACATCAGCAGAGACGATTATGTGTACGCCTCAGACGAGGCGATATCCGTCCTGATAGGAGAGCACAGGCGTATTATCGACAATCTTGACGAGGGATTTTATACGGGAAACGCTCTCAAAATAACCTACGTTCTCAAAAACGGCAGACGCGTGTGCCGCTTTTACAGCCCAAGATATTACGACGATAAAATGCTGCCCGCCGCCGATAAGGTATTCGAGAATATCCGCACGCTCGAGCCCACGGACAGCAGCGCTCTCGGTATCGTCTCCACGCAGCGCTATGACGATATATGGATAAGCTACAGCGAGTATGTTCGCAATGATGCGGGTGACCGCAGCGAGAAAGTCTCATATATTACGCGGGGCAGGGAAAAGGCGTTTATGGACATACTCAAGCACGAGCTTATCAATCTGCCGCCTGTGGCGGATTATGAGGATAAAGCCGGTTTGGTCAGGATAGAGTTTACCCTGGGAGGACGAGATTATGTTGACGTGTACCACATTCCGGTAAGGTATGCCGAAACGCTGGCGTTCCTGAGCGAGCCCGAGAATCTTCGGGGCGAGCCTAAGCCGGTGGAGGCGGAAAAGATTGTTTTCACCTGGAACGTCAGGGGCGACGACGTAACGGATACGGTAGGGCTTCTTGAGGTCGAGGTTCGGTCCGACGATGAAAGCGAGGAGGCACGTGAGCTTCTGAGCTATATCAGGATGCCCGGCGAGACGTTCGAGGAGGCGTCGGAAAACGTCTATGTGTACTATGACAACACTCACTCCGGCGGAGGAATGTATATCGCCAAGACGGACGAAAGAGCCGTGCTGAGGGCAATGCTGAAGATCGCGCGCGCGGAATTTGAAAAGACACGGTAAGGGGGAGATATTATGATAAAATTTGACAATGTGACTAAAAGCTTTGACGGTGCCAAGGTACTTGACAGCTTCTCGCTCGAGATACCCAAGGGCACGGCATACGGACTGCTCGGCACGAACGGCGCGGGGAAATCCACGCTCCTGCGCCTGCTCTCGGGCGTTTACAGAGCCGACAGCGGCAGCATTACCATCGAGGGCAAGCCCGTTTACGACAACGTTGAGGTCAAGCAGCGCCTGCTGCTCGTCAGCGACGAGACCGCGCAGTTCTCCAATTTGACCTTAAAGCAGATGAAGAAGTTCTACAAAACGTTTTACCCGAAGTTCTCCGAGGATACTTTCAACAAGCTGCACGGCGTTGTCGGGCTGCCGCTCGACAAAAAGACCGCGGGATTCTCGAAGGGTATGAAGCGGCAGGCGGCGGTGATATGCGGAATAGCCGCGTCGCCCGATTACCTGCTGCTCGACGAGGCGTTCGACGGGCTCGACCCCGCAATGCGCTCGGCGGTGAAGAAGATGCTGATCGACGCGATGTGCGACAGCGAAATGACTATCGTCATCTCCTCGCACAATCTCCGCGAGATAGAGGCGTTCTGCGATACGGTGGGGCTGCTCCACGACGGGAAAATGCTGTTCAGCCGCGCTCTCGACCTCGTCAAGGGCAATATCCACAAGGTACAGTGCCGATTTGAAAAGCTGCCCGAGAAGAGCGACTTCCCGGGACTGGACGTACTGCTGATCGAGGAGAACTGCGGAATGGTGAACCTGATAGTGCGTGGCAACGCGGACAATACGCTGAACACGATCCGCGAAAGGTCGCCCGAGTGCAGCCTTATCCCGCTTTCACTTGAGGAAATATTTGTATATGAAATGGAGGCGTTGGAATATGACCGCTCCAAGCTCATGTAAAAAATCGTTTTTTAAGGAGTATCTGCTCCGCCGCATCGGCGGCTTAAAGGGCTATTTCGTGATAAGCTGCATATTGAGCCTGTTCGCGCTTACGATCTTAGTATATGAGATCATCGGCACAGCCGATAATATTGTGAAAATATTTATGCTCGACTACTCTTACTCGCCCGCTTCGACGGCAGATCAATATTTATGGCTGCTGCAGGAGATAAGCGTTCCGGCGCTGATGATAATGGCGATCATAGGCGCGCCCGTTGCGTTCGGGATCTATAACCGCCCCTCAAAGACGGATATGCTCGGAGCGCTCCCCGTCACTCACCGCGAGCGATTCTGGGGAGACTTCCTCGGCGGCTGGATAGCGAACGTCGCGCCGATAATCCCCGCAGGCGTTATCACGGTGCTGATCTCGATCATACCGCAGAATATGCTTAACGCCGCCGATATCGAAAACGGCTTTAAAGCCTCGTCAACGTGCGTGCTGTTCTTTGTCGGCGTAACACTGTCGCTGCTTGTCGCCTGCACGGTTTGCTATATCATGTCGACGGTCGCGGCGGTGTGCTGCGGAAAGCTCGTGAAGTCTATGCTGATGTCACTTATCTCGGTAGGCTCGCTCGTGTTGCTGGCAGTAGGCATATCGGTATGTTTTTTGACGGTCATTACCGGCAGCGGGATCTGGGGCGTTGATACCATGTACGCCTGGATCTTCCCCGCTTTCAGGGTGGAATGGGATATATACGGGTGTATTGTATATCTTTCCGCTGTTGATCTCAGCACAATCAGCTTCGGGGAGATGTTTATGCCCGCCGGATACTACTCGGTATTCGATCCGCTGTATATGCTGTATACGGCGGCGTTCTCGGCGGGGCTGACAGCGCTCGCGTTCTTCCTCTCGAAGTCGCGCAAGCTCGAGCATACGGGCAACCTGTTCGCGTATAAGGCGTATTTCCGCGTGATATCCGTTATTGCGGTGGCGGGAGCGTTCCTGCTCACGCTCGGATTGAGCGAATTATACGCGGCGCCCGAGTGGTCGTTTGCGCTGTCGCTGGGATTGTCGGTGTTCGCGGGTGTGCTTATAACGATATTGATGGAGATAATACGCCTCCCCAAGGCGCGCGAGCTGCCGAAAACGCTCATCGCCTTTGCGCTGACGGCAGCTTGCTGTACGGGCGTGTACGTTCTGTTGGACAAGACGGGCGCGTTCGGACAGCGCTTCCTCTCCGCGGAGGGCGTTGAGAGAGTTGAGGTCTCGTATTCATTGCATAACCGCTCCGACATTACGATAACCGACAAAAACGACATCGAAACGCTGACCGGCTTCGTGAACGATACCTTAAAAGAGCATTACGGCGATCTCAACAGCGGCTATGAATATATGCTGACTTATGTTAATAGCGACGGAAGCGAGGAGGCTAGGGGCTTATGCAGCAAATACAACCGTAACCGTGATTTGATAAAGCGTCTTGTCGCCGATACCCAGGCGCTTCCGACGTTTCGCGACGCATTGGCCGATGCGATAGATGATTGTATTCCGGTGGAAGCTACCGCGTGGCTTGACGGTGTGTACGGAAAGATAGTAGTACCTGATGACAGCTTCGACGAGTTTATGTCGTTGCTTTCGGAGGAGGTACGCGAAAAATACTCCTCCGACGCGGTGATGACCGGCAAGTTGAGTATATACGGCAAAAGATCGCTACAGTTTGGCATACCGGACAGCTTTACTAGGACGAAGGAGTATCTGATGTCCTTCGCCGAGGTAAGCGACGACGATCTTGTAATGACTGTCAGCGGCGGCGATCTGCCGTTGGCGGTCAATATCTTCCGCAGAGACCTCGAAAAAGACGAGGTGAAAGAGCTTATTTCGCTGTTGGTACGGCTGGACGATTATGAAGCGCCCGACTACAGCTTTAATTTCAGAGCAGATATGACGGATTCGACATCGTACTACGTTCCCAAAAGCGCCGAACAACGCGTCGCGGAAATAATCTTTACGCTCGCCGAGCAGGCAGCGGAATAAGACCGAAATGCGGCAGATCTCTCTGCCGCATTTTGGTTATCGGATAAAAGTCTAAAAAAGCGGTCTCCCGTGCCGTTGTCGGGGAGACCGCGCTTTTTTTAAAAAAAATACAACATAATCGACTTATGTTGTAAATTCCGACCTATGTGTTTTTGTTGTTATTATTTTAGCACAACGCTTACAATTTGTCAACACCT
>CAMWVP010000152.1 GCA_947177735.1 uncultured Clostridia bacterium | reverse complement strand
TTAACACGATTTTCAAAACACCGTTTATCCAAGCAGTGGCTCGTCCGAAAGTGTTATTTTTTCCGCCGTCTTTCCCGTGTTCTCGCACAGGACGATAGTGTTCACGCCCTTTTTCAGCAGCGGCGCGGGGATATACAACCGCTTCTGCGGACCGATCTCCCAAAACCGCCCGAGATTGAACCCGTTGACAAACGCGCACCCACGCCCGAAGCCCTCCGTGTCGAGAAACGTATCGAAAGGCTCGTCAACGTCAAAATCGAATCGGTAAAACGCGGGAACGTTCTCCCGACACTCGCCGTCGAATTTAAGCGCGGATATCTGTTCCCCGTCCAACGGCAGCGGAAATATCTCATAGCCGAAGCAGCGGTGGTCGTTGATCTTCACGCCACCCAATATCCCCTTGCGTTGATTTTCCAAGTTCGTGCCGAAATTCTCGCGCCCGATATTCTCGCAAAGCAGATCGACTATCCCGCCCGAAACTGCTCCGTCCGGCTCGTATTTTTGATGAAGTCCGTCCCCCTCAACGTCGAACAGCCGCTCTCCGTTACGGAAGCACATAACTCTATCGGCGGCGTTTTCAAGCCATATTCCGGTTATCTCCTCGTCAATGCGAAGTCGATACAGTATATAACCGTAATTCTGCCCGATCTCCTCCATTGAAAGCGGATACGCCGACTTCACGGGCGCGGAAATTTTTCCGATAACGGAAAACAGATCAACCTTTCCCGAGCAAGCGACCTCCCCGTAATTTTTGCGTCGGATCTCCGTCGTAAGCGGTATCGTCTCAAAATCGCGGTATTTCGAGATAACGCTTTTGAATTGCTCGTATTTTTCGGTGATCCTCCCGTCCTCGGTGAGCGGCGCGTCGTAGTCGTAGGAGGTAACGTCGGCGGTCTTGCTGCCGCTGTTGCGACCGCTCATAAACCCGAAATTCGTGCCGCCCTCGAACATATAAAAGTTCACGCTGCCGCGCTTTAACAACTCGTCAAGCTCCGCGGCGGCTTTTTCGGGAGCGGTGGTGTGGTGCTCCTCGCCCCACGCGTCAAACCACCCGTTCCAGAATTCCATACACATCAACGGTTTGTCGTCGCCGATAAATTCCCTCATCTGTCCGAACTGCCATTCCGCCGAAGAGCCGAAATTCCCCGTAGGCAGCGCACCCTCGACTAATCCCGACTTGAATATCGGCTCGCTCCACGTGCCGTCCGAGGTGACGAACGGCACGGTTATCCCGAACTCGCGCATAGTGCCGCACAGAAACTCCAAATACGCCGTATCGTTGCCGTAGTATCCGTACTCGTTCTCGATCTGCATTAAGATAACATTTCCGCCTCTGTCTGCTTGATACGGCGCAAGTTTCGGCATAAGCTCGCGGTAGTACTCATAAACCGCGTCGAGATACGGCTTGTACGAGCACCGCAGCCGCATTCCCCTGTCCGCGAGAAGCCACGCGGGCAGCCCGCCGAATTCCCATTCCGCGCAGATATACGGCGACGGGCGGATGATCATATACAGTCCAAGCTCCTTTGCCGTTTCGATAAACCGGCAAATATCGTGCATACCTTCCCACAGAAATTCCCCGCGCCTCGGCTCGTGAAAATTCCAAGGGATATACGTCTCGACGGTATTGCAGCCCATATTGACGAGCTTCTCCAGCCTGTCGCGCCAATACTCGGGAACTGTGCGGAAGTAGTGGATAGACCCCGAAATGATTTGAAACGGCTCGCCGTCAAGATAAAATTTGTCCTTAATTTCAAACATAACATTCTCCTTACATACGAATTTGTGGTATTACTGTAATAATACCACAAGTTCGTAAAAAAATCAATATCAATATTCGATAACGTCGACGGAAAGCGTGCCCTCGGTCACAACCACTTTAAGCGTATGCTTTCCCGCGGGAACGTTCGCCGAGTACCAGCATTGCCGTGCCGCGCACTTTGCAGTCTCCGCGCTTTCAAACAGCTCGCCGTCAATGTACACGTCGAATTTCGCCGCGTCGGTTTCTCCGACAAGCGCGATCCGATCGCCGTCGAATTCCATCTTAAACGCAGTATCGCTGCCGTTCGCCGTACCCTTGGAGCGTGTACGGTTAAAATGAACGTACCCGTCCGGAACAGTCCTGTCCCAATCGCCCGTATACGTCACGCACGGGTCATGATCGTCAACGCGTGTAACGGTATGCTGCTCTCCCTTGCCGTTGACCTTCAGGTTGTTGAAAACGTTATTGTACAGTCCGCTGCCGATAAAAACTCTTCCCGAATTGTTGTAAGCCGATCCGTCGGAATACTTGACAAGCTCCGCGCCGTCAAGCTCTGCGGTAACAGCGTTCTCTATTGCCGTGATCTTAACGGTATGCCAGGCCGCCGTGTCAAATCCGTCTATGGTTCCGCGCTCAAGAGGGCTACCGTTCTTGATAAGCATCCAGCTGCCGCTTGTCATAACGCGCAGCCCGTAACCGTTGTCGGCGGTGGACGTGTTAAGCTCCGCAGTCAGATACCTCACGCCGAACGAAACGTAGTTATCCGCCGCGTTCTCCGCAAACTTAAAGTCAACGGCAGCCGAATAGTCGCTCCAGTGATCGTCGCCCAGGGAAGTAATGGGATTCGGAGTTCCGCGGTAACGCCAATCGGTTGGCTTATTGTCGGCGTTGATCATCTGCATAAGCACCTTTTTGCCGTCGACCTTCGCGACTTCAAACGCTCCGCCGTAGTCGGTGGTGTAAAGAGGCGCGTTCCCGCGAGCCGAAAGGAACTCATCGGAATACTCAAAATTGTCCGAATAGTTCACGTCAAGCGGCTTATACTCATTATTGCACTCGTAAACGGAAACGTCTACCTCGCCGATATCAAGCGTTGTCAGCGTAATGACGGAATACGGCTTCACCTCGACCGAGTAAGCATATTTTCCGTCAACCTCGGCGGGCTTGAACGTTCCGATGTTCTTAAAGTAGTTAGCGTCAAACGGCTGACCTTCGTCCGGACCGCGCGTTTCCCATATCGTGAACGGCGTGTCCGCCTTGTTCATATTTTCAAGAGTGAATGTGTAGTTTCGCTGCTCGGCGCTGTCATTGCATATAACGATCGAGTAGTCGCCCGTTTCCGTATCGGAAACGGTCATGTAGTTGTTGGTCGTCTCGGAGATAGAGTGTGACTCCTTGCCGTCGCCAAAGCAAGCGCTGTCGATATAGCGCCAGCCGTTCTTGATAAAGCGCGTAAAGTGTGCCGAGGTCCATATCCCGCAGTCCGCCTCATAGTAACCGCTCCATGGATTCTGAGCGTTCAGCAGCGACTTCGGGAAATATTTTGCGCCCGAATAATACGCCGCAGCAGCCGGCTGATACTCGTACATTGTCATTTTACCGTTGTAATAGCCGTTGATAACGCGGTTGCACACGTCAAGCGCTCCGTTAGTGCCGTTAAGACCGCTGCCGTTGCTCGTCACCGCGAGCTTCGCAATATTTGTCGAAGCCACGCCCTCGGTATACCAGACTTCCTTTCCGTATTCCGTGTTGAGCCTTTTTACGTCGTCGTTTGACCATGTGTTGTAATGCTCCGCGAGAATATCCACCGCGTCACGAAGCTTTTCGTTTGCGATCATCTCTTTTGCGATATTCCAGGAGCCAAGCTCGTCCGAAGCCACAATCTTTATTGCACCGTAGTCATACCGCTCGTCGGTCTCGTTCTCCAGCTTGTCGGCAAGGTAGATTATCCATTCGGTGTCAACGCTTGCCGCCTCGTTCATATCCGCGCTGATATGTGTAAACTTCATTCCATAGGTATCGTAAGCGCCGTCAATAGCCGCTTTGTACCATTTGTACCGCGCCTCGTGCCCCTTTTCGTTGCTTTCGGAGAACGCGTCCGTGACCCATTTAGGTTCACCCCAGCGAAGCAGATCGACGGTTATGTCGGGATTTATCGTCAGCGCGTCCGCTGCGAACATAAATCCCGCGCCGCGCGTAACATCGGCGTGTTCGTCCGCGGAGCGCATAATCGACGGCTCCGTGCCCGACGAGGAATTCACGTCGGATCCGAACTCTATTTTAATATGCGTAAGCCCCGCGCCGTAATCCGGCTTGAACAAAAGGTTCATTATTTCCCAATACGCGTCGGGATTTTGGGTTTTGTAGTCCATAAGCAGCCGCGAGGAGTTGTTTCCCGTGACCGCGCCCAGCCCGCGGTAAACCGTTCCCGCATCTGTGTTTACGGTGTTTCCGTCCACGGTAACGCTCTTGTAAGCAGGGTTTACCGCGGCTGTGGGAATCTCTTTTTCTTCAGTGCTAACAAAGCCGCTGCTTGATGTGTTCTCCGAATTCATATCCGATACCTCCGATCCGCTGTTCTGATCACTGTGACCGTGTGAGCAGCCGGCTATACAGCACGGCAAAACTGCCGTACAAAGTGCTGATGCTATAAATTTTCTGATATTCATTTATCCGTCTCCTTAACGTGTTATTATCATAATTATAAATCGCCGCGCTTGATATAACATCAAATAATCTGACCATTTATATAGAAAATCTGCTGTAAAGCATTGAAAAAAGCGGGAAAATATTGTATAATGAAAGCGGGTGATCTTATGCCGATAATCGAACACGCGGGTTACTATGAAAATCCGCTCTATAATGTTTCACACACGCATACCTCATGCGAGCTGATGTGCGTTGTCAGCGGCGAGGTCAGGGTTTCCGGAGGAGCGGATGACGCGGGAATAACGCTTACCGACGGCAGCTGTCTGCTTATAAAGAGCCGTCAGCCGCATAATGTTCGGGTAAATCGCGATCCGGAATACAAGCGCTTTATCGCGGTAATAAATCCGTGGGAGCTGAAAAAAGAGCTGGTACGCCCCGACCTTTTCGCACTGATGACCGACACAAGCAAGAGCGGATTTATTCAAATCGGGAACGCCGAAAAGCTGTACGGATGCTTTGAGCGTATGGAGCATATTTTCCGAAACGGCGGAAACGTCTATGAGGAGCTGAGTGCCGCGCTTGCCGTTATTTCCCAAATATACGAGGCAGTGAGACCGCGTGCTCCTGAAAACGCCGCGCATGCCGCGAAACGCCTCTCCGACAAGGTGCGCGAATATATTGAACAGAGCTTTGCCGACAACATAAGAATAGCGGATGTTGCCGCCGCAAACTTCGTCAGCGACGGCTATCTTGCGCATGCGTTTAAATCAGAAACGGGAATGTCGCCGCGTGAGTATCTCTCGCACATCCGCTGTACGCGTGCGTATGAACTGATAGTTCACACGGATATGAAATTCGTCGACATTGCAGCCAACACGGGTTTCTGCTGCGCCAATGATATGAGCAGAAAAATACGGGAGTACTACGGGCGCACACCTACGGAGATCAGGTATGGAACGAGGTGAAAGCAGCCGGACGAAAAACGGGGACAAAAGCCGGCTAGAAATGAAAAGCAAAGCCGCTTTGTAAGCTATAAATAGCTTTACAAGGCGGTTTGCTTGATATTGTTATCAAAAGGGATTATAATAGGCGCCCCATGTTAAATCCCTTGTAATGTTCCGAAGCTAGGAGATCGGACGCGGGATCATTTATGCCATTCCGAATCAAGGAACGTCACTCTCGATTCGAGCCAGCTTTTCAGGTAGTCCGCCGCCTGCTTTTGGGTGGTACATGCCGCTGCGCCCGCGCAAAGTTCGTTCTTCGCGTCGTTATGGCGTATATTGTCCCACTTGTCATAGTTTCGGGTGAACGCGGGCTCAAATCTCTCCGAGTCGGAAACTATCATCTCATACGCGCGTTCAAACGCGCCGCTGTCGTATATCTCCGTCCAGCGCTCCCTTATGATATCCTGATACCAGTCCTCGTTTATCAGCACCATAAGCCACGGGTTGCACATCTCCTCGAATTCACCGTTAACGTCTAATACGATATTTGCCGCATAGAAACCCTTGCCGTCGGCGCAGCGGTCTTTGTTGCCGAAACCCGAATCGAAATCCCACGGTGCTTCAAACCGCAGCTTTCCGCTGCCGCCCTCGCCGAAATCGGCGTCCATGAAAAAGCTAGACCAGTAGATATCCGCGTCGCAGGCAAGCTCCGCTAGTATATACGAATCCGCGAGCGAGTGCAGATCGACGACCTTTTCTACCGCTTCCCGAGGAGTAAGCTCCGCTGTCTCGGTGATGGCGGAGAAGTCGTCGGACATAACGAACGCCTTGTCATTATAAGCCGCCTCGTACATTATGTCGTAGACGTTGTTGACAAAATGCTCGATATGATCGTGCTGTTCCTGCGAATAGATGTCGCTTTTTATCGTAATGCCCACATCGTTCTTTCCGCCGGCAAACGGCTTAACTCTTCTGCCTATCGCGCCGTATCCGTCGTATGGTATAAGCTCCGCGTCGTTGTGGTAATTGACCTTGAAGCGGTGCAGCGGGTCTTCGGCGTAATAATATCCGTCGTATTCGAGGAAATACCCGATATCCGTACCCGTATAATCTTTTTCCGGCTCGGTTATATCAACTCTTCCTTTGTTTATCTGCTGCTGTTCTGTAAGGAGATATACGCCCCAGTATTCCCCGTTTATCGTGACCTCTGCGAGCGTTGAATCGGCGGCGTAGTAACCGTCTTTTCCGAGTATCTCTCCCGCAAGCTGAAGGGCAGTCTTATCGCGGAGCATAGAGAAGTCCTTGTATTCCGCAAGGAGCAGCCAGTTTTTGTATTCACCGCCGCCATTGAGCCCCAGCATACTTTGCTTTGTTTCAAACTTTATTCTGAGCGGCTTTTTATTGTAGGAAGTAGTCCAGTTTCCTCTCACCTTTACGCTTGCGTTTGCCGAGTTGATAAGGAGCTTATCATCGGCGTCTGTCACCGATACGGAGCATTCCGTATAATATGGCTCGGGCGGCATATTGTAATTTGGCGTCCACGACGCGATCTGTTTGGCTACGTGCCTCGCAACGGGTCTTGTAACAAAGTCCATAGCGTCCGCACCGCTGTCTTTTGTCCTTATGTCAATAACCGGCATACGTTTACCGGAATTTACGGGCTCGGCAGGCTTGTTCGTATCGGCGCTTTGCATCTGCGTTTCGGATTCCTCGGGGATCGTCTTGTTGCTGTTATTTTCCTCACCGCCGTCCAAAGCGCAGCCCGCAAGTAACAGGCATGCCGCAAACAGAGCCGCAAGTTTTTTTCTCACTGTCACGTTCTGTACCCCTTTCTTTTGCAAAATATCGCGGGTTCTATTGATGTCCAATTAACCTTTTCCGAAATTTCAGCGGTTTTCCCCGCCGCAGGCGGGGGAAAACATCGTAAAAAAATCCCAAAAAAAGAAAAAATTAAATTTGGGTGGCAAAAGATATATATTTTTTTTTGAAAGATAAAGGAAG
>CAMWVP010000151.1 GCA_947177735.1 uncultured Clostridia bacterium | reverse complement strand
CCCATAAAGGGCGCGGAATCGCTCAATGCCGCTATGGCAGCGTCAGTGTTGTTTTGGGAGTTATCAAAATAATTGGCAGTACAAAACCATAAGAACACTTTCGGTTTTGCAGTACCAAATAAATATAAATTGGAGGAGATACCTTTGGCAAATCTGGTTATTCTCGAGTCGCCGTCAAAGGCGAAAACCGTTAAAAAATATCTGGGCGCGGGCTATGAGGTCATGGCGTCCACGGGGCACATCATCGACCTGCCGAAATCGAAGTTCGGCGTTGACATCGACAATGATTTTGAGCCGCAGTACGTCAATATGAAGGACAAGTCCGACGTTATCAAGGAACTGAAAAAGCGCGCCAAGGAGTGCGATATCGTGTATCTCGCGACCGACCCGGATCGTGAGGGAGAAGCAATAGCGTGGCATTTGTCGCATCTGCTGAATATCAACGAGACCGCGCCGATACGCGTAACGTTCAACGAGATAACCAAGACGGGCGTGCAGTACGGAATGAGCCATCCGCGCACTATCGATACGGACATTGTGAACGCGCAGCAGGCGCGCCGCATACTTGACAGGATAGTGGGCTACAAGCTCTCGCCGTTCCTGTGGAAGAAGGTGCGCAGGGGTCTTTCGGCAGGACGAGTGCAGTCCGTTGCGGTAAGGCTGATAGTCGACCGTGAGGAGGAGATACGCGCGTTCAAGTCCACCGAATATTGGAGCATTGACGGGAAATTCTCCGCGGCAAGCTCGAAAAAGCTGTTCGCGGCAAAGCTCGCCGAGATAGATGGTCAGAAAGCCCAGATCGACAATAAGGAGCAGGCGGACGCGATACTCGCCGACCTCAAGGACGCGGAGTATATCGTCTCCAATCTCAAAAAGTCGCAACGCAAGAAGCAGCCCGCGCCGCCGTTCACGACCTCCACGCTCCAGCAGGAGGCGAGCCGCAAGCTGTCCTTTCAGGCAAGGCGCACGATGAAGACCGCGCAGGAGCTGTATGAGGGCGTTGACGTCGAGGGAATGGGCGCTGTCGGTCTCATCACCTATATGAGAACAGACAGCCTGCGCATTTCGGACGAGGCGAAAACCGCCGCCGCCGAGGTCATCAAGCAGGAATACGGCGAGGCGTATCTCCCCGAGAAGCCCCGCACCTACAAGTCCAAAAACAACGCTCAGGACGCGCACGAGGCTATCCGTCCCGCAAACGTCGAGCTGACCCCGGCAAAGGTGAAAAAAACGCTCTCGAACGATCAGTTCAAGCTGTATAAGCTCATCTGGGAGCGCTTTATGGCAAGCCAGATGGCGAACGCCGTTATGGATACCGTGTCGGTCGATATCTCGGCGAAGTCGTATCTGTTTAAGGCAAGCGGCTATTCGGTGAAGTTTGACGGCTTTACAAAGCTGTACGAGGAGTCGCGCGACAACGAGGAGCAGGGCGGCGCGCTGCCGAAGATCGAAAAGGGCGAAAAGCTGAACGCCAAGGAAGTTCTCGGCAATCAGCACTTCACCCAGCCCCCCGCACGGTACAATGAGGCGTCGCTGATAAAGGCGCTCGAGGAGAACGGCATCGGGCGTCCGTCCACCTACGCGCCGACCATCTCCACCATTCTCGACAGGCACTACGTTGAGCGTGAGAACGGCAGCCAGCTCAAGCCCACGCCGCTCGGCGAGGTCATCACGGGGCTGCTCAAGGAGAAGTTCAACAATATCGTTGATGTGAAGTTCACCGCGAAAATGGAGACTAGCCTTGATAATATCGAAAAGGGCACTACCGATTGGGTGGAAACGCTGAGGAAGTTCTACAAGGGCTTCGCGCTGTCGCTTGAAAAAGCGGAGCAGGATATGGAGGGCAAGCACCTTAAAGTGCCGGACGAGCCGACCGATATCAAGTGCGAGCAGTGCGGGAAGAATATGGTCATCAAGATAGGTCCTTACGGAAAGTTTCTCGGCTGCTCGGGCTTCCCCGAGTGTAAGTTCACTAAGAAGATAGTTACCGAGACTAAGGGCTTGTGCCCGAAATGCGGCGCGAAGATGCTGCTGAAAAAGTCCAAGAAAGGCAAGCCGTTCTACGGCTGCGAGAACTTCAAGGACTGCAATTTTATGACATGGGATATGCCGCTTGAGGAAAAGTGCCCGCAGTGCGGTTCCAGTCTGTTCAAGAAAACGGGCAGGCTCGGCAAGATATACTGCCAGAAGGACGGCTGCGGCTACGAGCGTCCGCTGGACAACGCAAAGGATAACAATGACGGTTAAGGTTATAGGCGCGGGGCTTGCGGGCTGCGAGGCGGCAATGCAGCTCGCGGAGAGGGGATATTCGGTGGAGCTTTGCGAGATGAAGCCAAAGAAGTTCTCGCCCGCGCATAAATACGAGGGTTTCGCGGAGCTTGTCTGCTCAAATTCGCTGAAGTCGGCGAGAGTGGACAGCGCCTGCGGACTGCTTAAAGAGGAAATGCGGCGCTTTGGCTCGGTAGTCTGCGCGGCTGCCGAAAAGACAGCCGTACCCGCCGGCGGTGCGCTTGCGGTGAACCGCACGGCATTCTCGGACGAGGTTACGAGGATAGTCACGTCTCACCCGAACATCACCGTAATAAGCGGCGAGGTCACGGAGCTTCCCGAGAGGAACGCTGTCATCTGCACGGGTCCGCTGACGAGCGACGGCTTAGCCGACAAGATACGCGAACGCTGCGGCGATTATCTGAGCTTTTACGACGCTGCCGCGCCTATAGTAACCGCCGAGAGCATCGACTTCTCGATAGCGTTCGAGCAGTCGCGGTACGACCACGGCGGCGCGGACTACGTAAACTGTCCGATGACGCGCGAGGAGTACGAGATATTCTACAACGCGCTGATAAACGCCGAGCAGGCGCCGCTGCACGAGTTCGATGTGCCGTCCGAGGCTAAGGGCTTGAAGGTGTACGAGGGCTGCATGCCCGTCGAGGTGCTTGCCAAGCGCGGTTATGATAGCGTGCGGTACGGCTGCATGAAGCCAGTCGGGCTCACAGAACCGCGCACGGGAACGCGCCCGTTCGCGGCGGTGCAGCTCCGTAAGGAGAACGCCGAGGGCACGCTGTACAATATAGTGGGATTTCAGACCAATCTGAAATTCGGCGAGCAGAAGCGCGTGTTCTCGCTTATCCCGGGCTTAAAGAACGTGGAGTTCGCTCGATACGGCGTAATGCACCGCAACACGTTCCTGAACAGCCCGCGGCTGCTGGACGAGCATTTTATGCTGCGCGGCTCGGATAATATCTTTTTCGGCGGACAGATAACGGGCGTGGAGGGCTATGTCGAGAGCGCGGCAAGCGGTATTATGGCGGGCAGGGCGCTTGCGGATATACTTGACGGAAAAGAGCCGCTGACGTTCCCGAGGACGACGATGCTCGGAGCGCTCAGCGATTATGTAGCTCACGCTTGGGAGTGCAATTTCCAGCCTATGGGCAGCAATATGGGAATACTACCGCCGCTTGACGAGGAGTTCCGCGGCAAAGACGGAAAACAGAGGAAATACGCGGCGCTCGCCGCGAGGGCGCTTGTCGATCTGGACAAGGCGCTTGGACGTGATTAACGGGTTAGGAGAATTTATGAAAATAGTAATTGACGGCTTCGGCGGCGACAACGCTCCGGACGAAATTTTAAAGGGCGCGGCGCTCGCGGTAACGGGACTTGGGATAGACGTTGCGGTAACGGGTGAGGTCGACGTGCTGAAAGCGCGTATGGCGGCGCTGAAAATTCCCGAAAACGGGATCGAGTTAGTACCCGCGGAGGGCGTTATCACCACCGAGGACAACCCCATGTCCGTTGCCAAGCAGAAGAGCGGCACGTCAATGGGCGTGGCGTTCAAAATGCTCGCGGACGGCAATGCCGACGCGTTCATCTCGGCGGGCAGCACGGCGGCTATCGTAGTCGGCGGCAGAACATACGCCAAGCGCATACCGGGAGTTAAAAAGGCGCCGCTCGTTCCGCTTATGCCGTGCGCGGGAGGAAAGCGCTTCTGCGTACTGGACGGCGGCGCGAACATCAACTGCACTCCCGAAATGCTGAGACTTTTCGCCATTTTGGGAAGCTGCTTTATGAAAACGACGATGGGCGTTGAAAATCCGCGCGTGGGATTGCTCAACAACGGTACCGAGGAAGAAAAGGGACGCGAGCTCGAGCACGAGACAAAGGCGCTGCTCGAGAAAACTCCCATAAACTTTATCGGGTACATCGAGGCGCGCGAGGTTCCGCTCGGCGCGGTGGACGTGCTGATAACGGACGGCTTTACGGGGAACGTGTTCCTGAAAGCCTGCGAGGGCATGGGCGCGCTGATGAAGGACGCGCTGAAAACTATGTTCTACTCAAATCTCATAACCAAGGTCGGAGCGCTGTGCGTGAAGAAGCAGCTTGACGAGTTCTCAAAGCAGATGGACTACAAGGAGATAGGCGGCTCGCCGCTTCTCGGCACAGCAAAGCCCGTGTTCAAGGCGCACGGCAGCAGCGACGCGAAGGCGTTTTTCGGCGCGTTCAGACAGGCGAAGATGTTCGTCGAGAACAACGCGGTCGAGGAGATGACCAAGGCGGTCGCGGCGCTGGAGGCGTTGGAGGGGGTTGCTGAAAATGGCTGATATCGCTTCGCTTACCGAGCTTGAAGAAAAGATCGGCTACAAGTTTAAGGAGCGCAGCTACCTTAAGAGCGCGATGACACATTCGAGCTTTTCGGGCGGCAAGAACAACGGCAGCAACGAGCGGCTGGAGTTCCTCGGAGACAGCGTGCTTCAGCTTGCGGTGTCGCAGTATCTGTTCACGAATATGACCACCGTACCCGAGGGCGGGCTTACAAAGCTCCGTGCGTCGATAGTGTGCGAGAGCTCGCTGTACAATTTCGCTAAGCGTATCGATCTGGGCAAGTACATACTGCTCGGAAAGGGCGAGGAGATGACGGGCGGGCGCGACAGGCGCTCGATACTCGCGGACGCGTTCGAGGCGCTGATAGCGGCGGTGTATCTTGACGGCGGTATGGACGAGGCGTCTCGCATGATACTTTCGTTCGTGCCGAGCATCGAGGCGCTGAGATCGGGCAAGGTGCGGCTCGGCGACTACAAGACGATATTGCAGGAGATAATCCAGCAGAATCCCGAGGAGCACATCTCCTACGAGGTGTCGGAAAACGAGGAGCCGTCTCATCATAAGATGTTTTTCGCGAACGTCCTGCTCAACGGGCAGGCGATAGGCAGCGGCAGCGGTCCGTCCAAAAAGGAAGCCGAGCAGGCCGCCGCAAAGGAAGCCGTCAAACTTATGGGCTATGAAACAGACTAATCTTTCGATATTTATTCCGCACGTCGGCTGTACGCATATGTGCTCGTTCTGCGACCAGAAGAGCATCACGGGAGAGCGCTCCGCCCCGACGGCGGAGCAGGTGCGCGCTCTCATCGAGGAGCAGGCGGCGCACCTTTCCGAGCGCGGAATGATCGCCGAGATAGCGTTCTTCGGCGGCAGCTTTACGGCGATACCGCGCGGTTATATGCTCGAGCTTCTTGATACCGCAAAGGTGGCGGTGGAGGAGTTTCCGTGCTACACGGGGATACGCTGCTCGACGCGCCCCGACTGCGTGGACGAAGAGGTTGCCGATATCCTAAAGCGTTACGGCGTAACGGCAGTGGAGCTCGGCGCGCAGTCAATGAACGAGGAAGTCCTCCTCGCGAATGACCGCGGTCACACCGCCGAGGACATCCGCAGAGCCGCCGCGCTGATCAAGCAAAGCGGTATCGAGCTCGGTTTGCAGATGATGACCGGGCTGTACAAGGACACTCCCGAGCGCTGTCTTGAAACGGCGGACGAGTTCATAAAGCTGTCGCCGAAAACCGTGCGTATCTACCCGACCGTGATATTGAAAAACACGCGGCTCGGGGAGCTTTTTTCACGAGGCGAGTACAAGTCGTTCGGGTTTGACGAGACGGTCGAGCTGTGTGCGAAGCTGCTCCGAAAATTCGAGAAAAACGGCATACGCGTGATACGCCTCGGGCTGCACGCAAGCCCCGAGGTGGAGCGCGAAATGCTGGGCGGAGTTTATCACCCCGCGCTGCGTGAAATAGTAGAGAGCAGGATATTTCTGAGAGATATGCTGTCGCGGCTCGCAAAGCTCGAAAAGGGATATCATCTCATTTACACCGACCCGAGAAATATCTCAAAAGCGGTGGGACAGAAGAAGTGCAACATTAAAGCTCTTGCGGAGCTTGGATATGAAATTGACATATTGCCCCTTAACGGGGAATATTTACTTATAAAATAAAGGCTGGTACAGATGTTATTTAAAACTCTTGAAATACAGGGCTTCAAGTCCTTCGCGGACAAGACGGTGCTTACGTTCGATACTAAAACCACGGCGGTAGTAGGCTCGAACGGCAACGGCAAGAGCAATATTTCGGACGCGCTGCGGTGGGTAATGGGCGAGCAGGGCGCTAAAACTCTGCGCGGCGAGAAGATGGAGGACGTTATTTTCCACGGCACCGTCGAGCGCAAGCCCATGGGCTTTGCCAAGGTCGCGTTGACTATTGACAACTCCGACAGGACGCTCTCCGTCGCCGATGACGAGGTGGTCATATCCCGTAAGCTGTACCGTTCTGGTGAGAGCGAGTACCTCATAAACGGCAAAAAGTCGCGTCTGCGCGATGTCCAGGAGCTGCTTATGGGCACGGGTCTCGGGCGCGACGGATATTCGATAATCGGACAGGGCAGGGTCTCGGAGATAATCAGCGCCCGCGATACTCAGCGCCGCGAGATATTCGAGGAGGCAGCGGGAGTTTCGCTGTTTCTGAAAAAGAAAGCCGACGCGGAAAAGCAGCTTGCTCAGGCGGAGGAGAACATTATCCGTCAGCGCGACCTTATCCGCGTGGACGAGGAGCGTCTGCCGATACTGAAAAAACAGTCCGAAAAGGCGATGCTTGCGTCGGAGCTGCTTGCGCAGAAAAAGGAGCTGGAGATATCCGTATCCGTCGCGCGGCTCAACGAGAAGCGCGGGGAGCTTTCCAAGCTCAACGACGATCTGCTGCTCAATAAAGGCGAATGTGAGCATTACGAGCACGACATTGAAAAAGCCGAGGGCGAGATAGAAAAGCTCGGCGACGATAAGCTGGCGGCACAGGGCAGACTTGAGCGCGTCCGCGCGGGCATACAGTCCGCGAACGACGAGCTTGCCGAAAAGCGCTCCGCGATATCCGTTGCGGAGAACGATCTGAAGCATAACGAGCAGCGCCGCGATGAGCTCACCGAGCAGCTCAGAAACGCGGAGGAAAACAGCCGCACGTTCGATACGCAGATAGAGCGGATAAACGCGGAGATCGCGGAAAAGCAGTCCGCTGCCGACGAATACGAAAAGCAGGCTAACGATCTTAAGTGAAAGATCTACCATAAATCAATACGCAG
>CAMWVP010000150.1 GCA_947177735.1 uncultured Clostridia bacterium | reverse complement strand
ATAATGTAAACAGCGAAAATGTACAATTTTGATTTATAATATTGATAATCCAATTAAATTTTTCCGGAGTTTTATTGTTTCCCCCGCCTGCGGCGGGGGAAACAATAAAAAGCGAAAGAAAAAACGGAAACATTTATTGGCGGAGCAATAACAAAAAAGGAGTGATGATATGACTTATTATGAGAACCTACGCGTTATCCGCGAGGACAGGGGTTATACGCAAAAGCAAATAGCCGAGATACTCGAAACCACACAGCAGTATTACTCCGACTACGAAAACGGAAAACGTGATATCCCCATAAGAGTTTATATCGTCCTGTCCAAATTCTATAACGTGAGCATCGATTATCTCGCGGGGCAGACCGACGTTGCCGAGCAGATAAGTGGATTACAAGAAAAAGCGGATGCAAGATAGCCGGACTGCGTGCGTACCTATAACTAAAAGAGCCTTGCGGTGAGCAAGGCTCTCAGCTTGTAGAAAAAGTCCACATTCAAACTGTCGAGAAGCCCTCAGATGCGAGGAAACCGCTCCGCGGCTAGCCTTTGTGGCTGCCGCGCGGGCGGTTGACGAAGCAGATGAGGGTTTATCGACAGTCTGAGAGCCTTGCGGTGAGCAAGGCTCTCTGTTTTACTTCTTTTCTCTGTCGCCGAGAATAGACGGCGCCTGCTCGTTGACCTTTTGGACGTGCCTGTCTACCCACTTCGGGAGGTTTATCAGCAGCATTATAACGGCAGTCATCACCGTGATGAACAGGCAGGGCATATACAGCGCAGTGGGACCCATGCCTATGCTCGGATCCTGATCCTTGAACATCTTCGCGTAGCTAGCGTAGGTCACCAGCGTGCCCGCCGCGGCGATCACGTGAATGACCGTCGCAATCTTGGAGTGCCCGAACATCAGCACGAACAGCCCTATAATGTACACGCAGGAGCTCGCGAGCCAGTATATCGAGGACGGGTCGGAGGATACCACGGGATCGTCCATGCCGCGTATGGCGAGCGGTCCGAATATCCCGAGACACACACAGAATATCGTCGTCATCACAAGCTCAAGTATTTTCAGGATAATGACGACGACACGCGCCGCGCCCTCGCCCTGATCGCGTACAAAGAAGAAAAAGCTCTCCTTTTCGGGGGTTTTCTTCTCCGTTCTCTTGTTTTTCAATTTTACATTTTTCCCCATATATTCACCTCATAGACCAAAGGAACGTCGATCTGATCCGTTTTCCGTTTTGCGAGGCACGGTTTTATCGGCTTTTTCCCGCCGGAGGCGGGAAAAAGCCATTTAATCGGTGGTTCCCAAATAACTTTCAACTTTTGACCGTCAGCTGCCGTCGCCCCAGCGGTCTATCCCGGCGCGGCGCATCGCCCCGAATATGCGCATTTTAACGCCCCTGTTCTCGTGCTCGAGACGGGCGAGGAGCTCCTTAGTGGTCTGTCGGGCGGTCGTCTTGTCGGCGGGGCATTTCGACTTTACGATCTCGAAGCCGTTCCTCTTCGCGCAGGACATGACCGCGCTTTCCGGCGCGAACACAAGCGGACGTATCAACGTTATATCCTTGCGCGAGAGGTAGGATATCGGCGCGAAGCAGCCTATCCTCCCCTCGTTGAACAGGTTCATCATAAAGGTCTCGATCGCGTCGTCGTTGTTGTGACCGAGGGCGATCTTGTTGCAGCCGAGCTCCTTTGCCGCGTCGTGGAGTGCTCCGCGGCGCATCTTCGCGCACAACGAGCATGGGTTCGGCTCCTTGCGGATATCGAAAACGATCTCTCCGATATCGGTGCGTATCAGCTTGAACTCCACATCAAACTCCCCGCACAGCCGCTCCACGGGGGAGTAGTCGGTCTCCACACCGCCGAAGCGCGGGTCGAGGGTTATCGCCGTGACCTCGTACTTCTTCTCGTAAAACCGCCGCATCTTCGCCATTCCCGCAAGCAGCACGAGACTGTCCTTGCCGCCCGACACCCCGACGGCTATCCTGTCGCCGTCCTCTATCAGATCGAACTCCTGACACGCCCGACGAATGTACCCTAAAATCTTCTGCATTTTGCCGCCTCCTAAAGTCTGCAACTTATATTATATAGCATTTCACAAATAAAGTCAAGACATATTTGACCGTAATGACCACGTGATATTGCATTTGCCGAGAAAATATGCTATAATACAGATATCGAACATTTAAGGGGGCAGGGTATGAGAGGAATTCTGTTGATTGCCAAGGCGGTCACAGTGGCGCTGAAGTTCGCTGCCGCGGCGGCGAAAAAGGAGCAGAGCGCTCCCGCTGCGCCGCGCGCCGCCAATACGCACACGGACGAGCTGCTCGATATGGTGACCACCGCGTGTATCGACATGGTCGAAATGGAGCACCTGCGCCTAAGACTGAATGATAACGGCGAGGAATACACTGCGGTGATCAAGTCGTATGATATCCCGCAGGATATCGCCGTTCCGAGCACCTATAACGGCTTGCCCGTAACGGAGGTCAGGTGGGAGTCGGCTGACAGACATGATAACAAGGTCAGATTGTTCATTCCGGAGACCGTGAAAAAGCTCGACCTCAACGTGCTCTGGTTCTCGAGCAGCGGCAAGCGCGGCAGATGGCTAAAGCTCATCATCGACGAGCGAAACCCGTATCTTGTGACGGAAAACCGCTGCGTGTATTCCAAGGATAAGACGGTGCTGTGGTGCGCGCTTTGCAAGACCAACTATGTTACCGTTCCCGATACCGTAAGAGAGATCGCCGCTCACGCGTTCACGGGCAATATGTACACGGTCGGAGTAAAGCTGCCGCCGAGCGTCAAGGTCATCGGAAAAGGCGCCTTTGAATACTGCGAAAACCTGCGCTCGATAAACCTTGAAAACGTCGAGTCGATAGGTGCGCAAGCGTGCATGAACTGTGAGAAAATACGGGAACTCATCTTCAAAAAGCTGCACGATATCGGCGACAAGTGCTTTTACGGCTGCAAATATATATTCAAGATCAAGCTGCCCGTTACGCTCGCCGTAATAGGCTCAAACGTGTTCCGCACGGTTCAGTACATAGAGCTTTTTGACAACCTGAAAGCGCCGCTGCGCTCCTTCCTCACCGTGGCGGGTTATGTTACCGTTCGTTCGGCGGAAAGCGGCAACGTAAAATACAAGGTCTGCATGGATAAGTACGCGCCGCCGCAGATAATAGAGCTGCACAGATACGGCTGGAGGGAATACGCGGGATTTGACCTTGAAAAGCACGACAGGCTTTTTGAGGGATACTGCACAAACCATCCGGCATACGCGGGTTTTTTCTCCATTACGGCACTGTTCCGCCTAGGTTATCCGTACAAGCTGACCGATCATGCCCGGGAATACTATATCAAATGGTTGAAAGAACACTCCGGACATGTATTGTACGGGGGCATCGATACGGAGATAAAGGACTTTTCGGCGCTGTTCAGCGAGCGGATAAGGAGCCCGCGCGAGCTTGCCCTCACGATAGAGCTTCTTGATGAGGGGAAAGAGCATGAACTGAAAGCGCTGTTATTTGAGATGATAGAGGAGTTCTGCCGAGAGAGAATATACTGTGCGGACGATATCCTTGAGCTTATCGACTGCTTCTCCGCGAACGGCAAGACGGAATACACCGCGCGGCTGCTTGAGCTGAGGAATGCGCTGCTCCCGTACGGCGGCGACGAATTAACGCTCGAATAAAACATTACGCGGCATCGGTTTGCTCTGATGCCGCGTTTTCCGTTATCTTACCTTGTTCCTGAGACTGAACATCCTAGTCCGTTCGCGGAGCTCGTTAGCCTGCGCGAACAGCTCCGCGCTGACCGCTGCCGCCTCCTCGCTGCTCGCGGAGTTGGTCTGCGTCACGTCGGCGATCTGACCGATGCCCTGATTGATCTGGGTGATAGCCTCGGCTTCCTCGTTCACCGCGTCCGCTATGGAATTGATGTTCTTATTGGAAAGTGTGACGAGCTCCATCGTTTTGTTGAGCGTTTCGGAAACGTCCGAGACGAGAGAACTGCCTCTGCCGGCCGCGCCGACACAACTCTCGATGAGACTCTTTGTCGCGTTGGACGCTTCGTTGACCGCCATCGCGAGGCTGCGCACCTCGTTGGCAACTACCGCGAAGCCCTTGCCCGCGTCGCCCGCTCTCGCCGCCTCGATAGCCGCGTTGAGCGCGAGAATGTTGGTCTGGAACGCTATCTCCTCGATAGTCGCGATTATCTGTCCGATCTCGCGCGAGGACTTGCTCACGTCGGTCATAGCGTTCATCATCTGCTCCATCTGTCGGTTGCTCTCGGCAACCTGTTCGCCCGTAAGACGCGCGTGCTCCTTGGCTTCGTTTGCGACTTTGACGTTCTCCCGAGCGCTCTTGTACAGCTCGTCGACCACCGCGTACAGCTCCTCGGTAGCGCTCGCCTGCTCGGTCGCGCCCTGAGCTACGGACTGTGAGCTGTTGGAAAGCTGCTCGGCGTTTTCGGATATCTTGCGCTCCGCGCCCGTGATATGCTCGAGAACCCCCGACATCGTTTCGGTGAAGCTCTCTATGGAGGTCTGGATAGATTTGAAATCGCCGATGTAGCTGGTGTAGGCGCGCACGTTGAAGTTGCCCTCGGAGAGCTCTCCCATTATCTTATTGATATCGGCAACATATGCGTATATCTGCTCCATTGAGCCGCGGAGCGTTTTGATAAGGTCGCCGATCTCGTCGTCGGAGCTGTACTTTATATCCAGCGTCAGCTGCCCGTTCCGAAGCACCTTGGTGCTGTCGGTCAGACCGATTATCGGCTGAACGACGCGCTTGAACACGTATCGTATGAGCGAGATAAGACACACCAACGCGAGTACGAAGCAGACGACCGTCGTCGCGTGCATAACGCCTATCGTCGAACCTATCTTTTTGTTGCTTTCGGCGCTCAGGGTTTCACCGCGCTCTATCACTTGGTCGAGCATCCCGACAAGCGTCGTCAGATTGCCTTGTATCGTGGTCCGGTAATAGTCCTGCGAGGCGGCGGGGTCGTCCGCGTGCAGACCCAGAACGTATGACGCGGACTCATGAAGCTCCTTATGAAGCGCCTCGAGGTCGCTGCGAAGTCCGATTATCAGCTCGTCGTCGGTGCCCGCTTCGCCATACAGCCACTTTCCGAGAACACAGCCGGTGGGATCCATACTGCCGGTAAACTCGGTGCCCGCGTACAGAGCGTTGCTGAGGTTGGACGCCCACTTGTAGTGCGCCGTCTCGGCGGTCTGCGTGTTGTCGAGAAGCGCGTTTGTCGCCTCGGATTCCTTCTCGAGTCTTTCGATGTTTAGAATATTGGCAGTCGTCATAAAGCTGAAAAGCAGCGTAGAGACGATAGTCGCGATAACGCGTGCGCCGACATTCACCTTAATACTTTTGCTCATAAAATGTCCTCTCTTGTGAACCGTGCCGCTTTCCGCGCGGTAACTGCTTACAAAAAAAGCGCACGGCATCGCTCGGGTGTCTTGCGCTGAATGCGGCAAATTACTGATGGTAATAACAAAACAGTTATTACCCTTATTATACATCATTCGAGTAAAAATGTCAATAGCGGTTTAACGATATGTAAAAATTGTTAAACGTGCCGCCGTTTCGGCGGAGATTTGGCGGGGCGAAAACGCAGCCCGCCGTTCTCCGCGCGGCTGTCTCGGAGTACCGATAAATCTGTCTATCACTCGTTGTAATCGACCTTGATGTCAAGCGCGTTCTCAAGCTCGCCGAGCACCTGCTTTACCTCGTCGTAGGTCGATTTTATAGCGGTCGAGTGATCGAGCTCGTATTCCTTTTGTGTGCCGATAGAGGTGATCTTGTCCTTGAGTGCGGCTGCGTTCTCGCACTGCTCGCCGTCAAGGAAAATATCGTTGCCGTCAATGCGTATCACCGCAATGTTGGAGACCTCGCTGTCGGAGCTGTCGGATATGTTGGAGCTGCCAGAAACGGGGGCGCTTCCGGAGTCGCCGTCCGTTCCTCCGCCTCCTCCGAAGCCGAGACCGCCGCCGAACGGCTTAAAGTAGAGCAGCAGCGCGATTATGACCACCAGCAGCAACAGAAGTATCGGCAGAACGGGAGCGCGTCTCCGTCTGCGCTTGGGCTTTTCGGCGCGCGGGGGCTCTCCGTGCGGGTCGTGAGAGGGGTGTCCTTCTTCTTTACGCGGCATAATAAAACATCCTTTCTATAATAGATTTATCGGTCATTCAGCGGATCGAGACGATAGCGCACGTTTCCGCTGTTCGATTTATGTTCAATGCTGTTCAGCGCCTCGTCGACGGCGGCGTAGTCGTCCTGAAAGACGGTTCGCGTGTCGTATGAAAAGATCATATACGCGATGGTGGAGTTGGTCTCGTCCGAGGCTGCCTGCGAGGTATATTCGGTGAGGAACACCTTCATTCGGTTTATAGCTTCGGTAAGCTCCTCGTCGCTGCGTATCTCGAAAACATTCCGCGTACCGTTCAAGTCCGCGGAGTTGCCGAAAGACAAGCAGCGCACGGTATTGGAATACTTGTTTTCAAGTCCGATGTTCAGCACTATGACAACGTCGTCCATGTACCTGTACGCGTCGAGCCTGCTCTCCGCCGCCTGCAATTTCTCGAGCAGCTCCTCGGTGTTGCCCTCGTTAAGTTTTCCGAGAGCCTCCTCGAGCTCCGCCGACAGCCCGTCCGCCTTGTCCGCAAGCTCCCCGAGCGCGGCGCTGTTCGCGGCGTTCTCGGTCTGAGCGGCGTCGAGAGCGGTCTGCTTTTCGGCGATGAGCTTGCTGTTCTGCGCCATAACCATGAAGATCATTATCATGATAACGTCCAGCAGCGAGGTCAGCTCGATGATTATATCGCGTCTGCGTCTGCGCCTCATTGGAGCTCCCTCTTTTCCTTGTCGTGCTCGTGTATGAGGTAATCCGCTTCGTCAAGCGCCCTGTCGAGCCGCGCGGTTATGAAGCTGTCCGCTATCTTGAAGCCGATGGCGCATACCAGCCCCCAGAACGTTGTCGCGAGCGCGGACATAAAGTTATCCGAGAGGTTTTCCGTGCCCGCAAGCCGCATAAGAGAAGTGACCGTGCCGAGAATTCCGAGCAGCGGAAAGACCGCCGTGATATTCGTGAACAGCGCATACGCGCCCGAGGCTTTCCCCGAGCAGTCGGCAAGCTCGCGGCTCTCATTGTCGGAGAGCGCCAGCTCCGCCAGCACGCCGTTTCGGCGGTCGATCTTGGGGCGCACCGTATTCTCGAGCCTCGAAATATTTTTCATGACCGCGAGATACACCAGCACGTTCAGAACGCAGGCGATCAGTATCACAAACGATATAAGATCGGGCTTGAATATCGCTTTCAGAAATTCCATCGGCTCACCCCTCAAGTATGCTCTGCGCTGATTTAATCGCGGTTTTCCCCGCCGGAGGCGGGGAAAACCTCATAAAATAAGGCTTTAAATTTTATAAAAACGATTTTATCGGTATTTCCGTGAAATAATTATTATAAATTATACATGT
>CAMWVP010000149.1 GCA_947177735.1 uncultured Clostridia bacterium | reverse complement strand
ACTCGTCCGGAAGCGCAGGCAGCACGCGAATGGTTCCCTCGTGGCTTTGCAGCAGCATTTCAGCGATACCTGCCGAGCCGCCGAAATTTCCGTCGATCTGAAACGGCGGGTGGAAATCCCATAAATTGTCAAAGGTGCATTTCTCCAGCAGCCCGCGCAGCAGCTTGTAGGCGCGGCTGCCGTCGCCCGTTCTTGCCCACAGGTTCAGACGGTGCGATCTCGCCCAGCCCGTTGACTCGTCGCCGCGCTGATCCATCGAGCGTACCGCCGCGCTCATCAGCTCGGGTATCTCGGAGTTTATCCGCTTGCCCGGGTACAAGCCCATGAGGTGCGATAGATGACGGTGGTGAAGCTCGGTCTTGGAGCTGTCGAAATCCGGCTCGTCCTCCTCAAACCATTCCTTAAGCAGTCCCGTTTTACTTATGTGATAAGGCATGAGCTTCGGCAGCATTTCCCGCGCCTTTTCCTGCAATTCGCCCTCCTCGGAAAGCTCCGCCGAGGCAGCCAGAAAGTCGATAAAGAGCTGCTCGATAAGGCTCTGCTCATATGTATTGCCGACGGTAACAGGACCGTGCTCGGGAGAATACGTCGGCGAGGAGACGAGTCTGTCCTGCCTCTCGTCATAGCGCAGCCACTGCGTGTAGAACCGCACGCTTTCGCGCATTATCGGGAATATCCTTTCGGCGAGAATTTTCTTGTCACCCGTGAACTCGTAATACTCCCAGATATTCTGCATCAGCCACGCCGCCGCTGCCGTCGACCAGCCCCAGTAAAAATCCCACCCCGGCGCAGTCCACCCGAATGGCGAGCACTGAGTATGCGCCGTCCAGCCATTTTCGGGATTCTCCGCGTCGGAGACGATGTTGTAGTACTCCGCGGCGGTCACGCGCCCCGGCTCGCGGAGGCTGTCGAGGAAATCGATAAGCGGCAGCGCCGTCTCGGCAAGGTTGGTGTTGTACGCGCCCCAGTAGTTCATCTGCAGGTTGACGTTTATATGATAGTCGCAGCACCACGGCGGCGTGTTGCTCTCGTTCCACACGCCCTGCAAATTCGCGGGCAGCGAGCCCTCGCGCGACGAGGAGATGAGCAGATACCGTCCGTATTGGAAGTAGAGCGCTTCAAGGCGGTTTGCCGCCGCTCTGTTCCCCTTGCGGTACTCGGCGAGCAGACGATCCGACGGAAGCTCCGAAAGCTCATCGTTCAGCCGCAGCGACACCCTGTCATACAGCGCGGAATAGTCGGCGTAATGTGCCTTGTACAGCTCATTAAAGCCCCTTGCGGCGGCACTGTCAACAAGCGCGGAGGTTATCGTATCGGGGTCGATACCGCTGCGGTAACCGGGATATTTCGGTGCGTAGTCGGTAGCGGCGGCAAAATATATCGCTGCCTCACCCGCGTCCTTGACGGTAATTCCGCTGTCCGAAACAGAGAGTACACCGTCGGTCACTACCTTAAAACGCGCGCTGAACTGCAGCCCGTTATCTTCGACAGCGCCGCCGTACACGAGGGTATCACCCTCCGCGCGGATACTGGAGGGGTGGGTCTTGTCAAGGGTCAACCCGAACGACAGCGCCCCCGGTTTATCACAGAAAAACCGAAAAGCTATTACTTTATCGGGACAGCTCGCGAAAGCCTCGCGTCCGTACCGAACGCCGTCCAGCGTGAACCCGCAGGAGTACAGCGACTTGTCAAGGTCGAGCTGCCGCGCGTAATCCTCAGGCTCGTCGCTCGGCAGTTCAAAGTCCAGCACAGCATCGCACAGCAGCAGATAGGTGCCGAAATCGCCGTCTCCCGTCAGCTCGGGGAGCAGCTCCGCGGCACGGTCACGCTCACCCTCAGCGAGCAGACGCTGAACCTCGGCGACGTACTTGTAACGGTCACGCTTGTTGCCGCCGCGGTAGTCCGGGCGCTTAGGGCACGGCCCGCCCGCCCACAGGCTTTTCTCGTTTATCACGGTACGCTCACGCCTCACACCGCCGAACATAGAAACTCCAAGAGCGCCGTTGCCTATCGGCAGGCACTCGCTCTCCCACTTATTGAGGTCGCCCTCACGGTCAAATCGGATAATGTTGCTCATAATATCTCCTTAAATCTTATTTCTTTCATTATAATACATTTTACGGAGGATTGCAAGGGAAAATTTTCCGAAAGGTATTGCACTTTAACAGGGGAATGGTGTATAATTATATGGGTAAATCTTGATTTACGCCACCCATCATCATTAACAGATAGGACATCGCTATGAACATTTACGGCTATTCCCCGCGGAAACTTAAAGAATACTTTGAATATATCGGCGAGAACCCCGCTAAGGCAATGATAATCTTCGACGGCATCTACCGCCGCGGACTGAAAGGCTTTACCGAATACGGGTTTGCCGAGAGGATCGTTGAGCGGCTGAACGCGGACTTCGACTTCGCGCTGCCAAAGGTCGTCGAGAAGCGCGAGTGCGAGGACGCGGCTAAGCTCCTGCTCGAGCTGTCAGACGGCGAGTACGTCGAGACTGTCCTCATGCGGCAGATGTTCGGCAACTGTATCTGCGTTTCCACACAGGTCGGCTGCAATATGGGATGTAAGTTTTGTCAAAGCGGACTGCTCAAAACACGCCGCAATCTTACCGCCGCTGAGATAACGGGTCAGGCACTGACGATAGCCCGCGAGTTTGACTGCCGTATCGACGGAGTGTCCGTAATGGGTATCGGCGAGCCGTTTGATAACTTCGAGGCGGTCGCGGACTTCTGCGAGATAGTCACCGAGGACAAGGGTCTCGCTGTCGGACGGCGTCACGTTACGGTCTCGACCTGCGGTATCGTTCCCGGGATATACGATTATGCCGACCTCCCGCGTCCGTGCAACCTCGCGATAAGCCTCCATGCGCCGACCGACGAGCTCCGCACCGAGCTTATGCCGATAAACAAGGCGTACCCGATAGCCGAGGTCATAAAAGCCGCCGAGTACTTCTCCGGGAAAACTCACCGCCGTGTAACGCTCGAGTACGTTATGCTAAAAGGCGTGAACGACACAGCCGAAAACGCGAAACAGCTTGCCGGGCTCGTCCGCGGTCACGACTTCTACGTCAACCTTATCCCCTATAACTCCACCGACAGCGGCTACACGAAATCGAGCGCCGAGACTGTCTCCGAGTTCTGCGCCGTGTTAAAGGACAACGGCGTTATCGCGACAAAGCGCCGCGAGTTCGGCGCCGACCTGAACGCCGCCTGCGGACAGCTCCGCGCCGATTATACCGGGCAGTGAAGCAATAATACTTTAAAGCGGCGGAGATCTCCCGCGCCGCTTTGTACATTATCACCAACACAGCCGGTTGATTTATTCGCGAAAAAACGTTATTATGGGAATTTTAACTAAATATAAAATGGCTGCAGGGAAGTAACGGGAAGTGCAGATTCGCATAACAGAGCCGCTTTATGCGCAAAAGTTGAAAACCGATGTTTATGTTGATTAGATTGTTGAAAACTTTTTGTGCAAGATAAACAAGTCTTGGCGTTTTCATTCGTGAAATATACGTCAAAAAACTGAAAATCGAGCTTGAATTGATAAAAAATTAAATTTGCTGTTGACGTGAATGAATAATTTGGATATACTAGAATTAAGAGAAAGAGAACCGCCGAAAGAAATATAAAACGGCGAACGCCCGGGAGGGTTACATTCTCATTGATTCTCTTGAGGCAAATACACAAACACAGAAAGAGAACTTATGGGCGGCGGCAGTCGCCGAAGAAAGGTTGCTCGCTGACTGAACACAATTGTAATGGAGGTTGCTATTATGTGCATGAAAGACATTGAAGTTAAAAACCAGGTTGGTTTACACGCAAGACCCGCTACATTCTTTATCCAGAAGGCAAATGAGTACAAGTCGTCCATCTGGGTTGAAAAGGAAGAGCGCAGAGTAAACGCAAAGTCCCTTCTGGGTATTTTGTCGCTCGGCATCGTAGGCGGTGCACAGATTCGCATCATCGCTGACGGCTCCGACGAGCAGTTGGCAGTTGACGGACTTGTTAAGTTGGTAGAGAGCGAATTTGCCGAGTAATTCGGTCAACGCAAAGCTTTTGGGGCGGAATTTACGTTCTGCCCCTTTATTTTTGTGATTTAAGGTAGGCTATGAAAAGACGATTTTTGTATATTTTGCCGATAATTATGGTTTTGCTGTTGACCGGCTGCACGCCGGTGCCTGAGGCATACGGCGACATCAGGCAGGCGAAAAAGCTTTATGAGGCGCTGGATTCGGCGCACGTTGTGATGCTCGACAACAAGACCGGCGAGCCGCTTATGGATTTCAGCTTTTACATCAACAAAAAGGACGAGATGATCTTCAGCTACGAGAGCTCCGAAAAGGATGAAATGGCGTACAGCGACGGCAAGCAGTTCTTTTACAAGACGGGCGGAGACAGCGGCTGGACGGCGATAACGCCAAAGGACGAGGCGTATATCTACAATATCTACAACCGCAAGTACCGCTATCCATATGCGCGCGGGGCGCTGTTCTTTGTTGACGCGGATTCGGTGAGCTCCGCTGAGACCGCACAGGACGGCGGCGATACGCTGATAACCTACGTCTACGACTGCGAAAAGCTGAACGACCGCGTCGTCTCGAAGCTCGAGAACGTCACCGCGTTCTCCGTGCTGACCTGCGTATACAGGATAAATTCGGACGGCTATATCACGGAGTTCACCGAGACGGGTTCGCTGACCGACGAGACGGGCACGGAGCAGAGCATTGATATGACTTACCGCGTAATGGAAATGAATGGAATTTCCGTTATTGAAAATCCCGTAGATTATGTCCTGTCCGAGTAAAACTTTGTGACAGTTTGACGAATTTTTCCGAAACCGGTTGCAAAAAGGTTACAAATATGTTACAATATTTTAGGTTAAGGAAACGCTGATTTGATCGCAGTTTTCCCTGCCCACGGCGGGTAAAACCGCATAAAACAGAGCTTTGAAAAATCGAGGACTTGATATATATGATCTCTACGGAAAACAAACCGCGGCAGGAGGTCCCTGCCGCGAAAAAAACGCTGTACGACAGGATAGCGGATATGGGAGAGCTGTTTTTTAAGGCGCTTCTCTCTGTCGGCAAGGTCATATTGTACGGCATACTGTGGCTTATAGCGGCGTTTCTGCGCGGCTACGACAGGGTAAAGGTACCGCTTAAAAATATCCTGCACAGGATAGGCAGCTTCTTTGCCTCTCCGTTTATTCGGTACAAAAAGGCGCTCAAAATGGGCGGCGCCGAGATCGCCAAGAGCCGTCAGGAAAAGGGCGTGTTCGGCGGCATAATCGCGTGGTGCAGAGTGGCGGGCAGACTTGTTTTCGGCAAGCGCGGCTGGATCGTAACGATCGCGAATTGGGCGCTGCCGATATGCTCCTGCATTTTCCTGTTCAATATCGTTACATACGCAAACAATCAGATATACGCGCTCAAGCTCACCGTAAACGGCGACTTCATCGGCTATATTGACAATGAAACAACGTTCACCGAAGCGGAAAAGATGGTGCAGAAGCGTATAAACTATACGGGCAGCAGTACGGAGATAATCACATTCGAGCCGACCTACGAGGTCGACCTTGCGGGCACTATCACTCCGCTGACCAACTATCAGCTCACGGACAAGCTGCTTGAGATGATGGACGCGGAGATCGCGCACGGCTACGGTTTGTATGTCGGAGACGCGTATTACGGTACTCTGCTCGAGCATGACAGAGTCGACGCGGCGCTCGACGATCTGCTCAACGCTTACCGCACGGGCGAGCCGAAGGAGGTCGTGGAGTTCGACCGCTCCATAACCTACGTTTACGGGCTGTACCTCGTAGACAGCTTTGTTACCGAGGACGAGATTATCCGCCAGCTGACCTCTAAGCGTCAGGTCGCGTCTTATTATACCGTAGTCGACGACGATTCGCCAAGCCTTGTCTGCGACAAGCTGGATATGACGTATGAGGAGATAGCGCGCCTTAATCCCGACTTCAGCGCGGAATCGGAGCTGCACACGGGCGACATGATACAGATCACGACCGACGTGCCGTATCTGACCATAATCATCACCCGCGAGCTGCGGTACAACGAGCCGATACCTTATCCTACGGAGTATGTGGAGGACAGCACGCTCTACGCGCAAAACAGCAGGAGAAATCAGCACGGCGAGGACGGCGTGAGGTTCGTTGTCGCGAACGTTTCGTACATAAACGGCGAGGAGATCAGCAGGCGCGTGCTCTCGCGCACGACAGTAACTCAGCCCGTGACGGAGATAATCGCTATCGGCACCAAGCCGAGACCGGACAACGCCGCTCCCGGTCAGATGATCGAGGAGGGCAAGCTGCTGTGGCCCGTAGGCGGCTATGACGGCGGCTCTATCATTGAGATGATGTACGGGCACGGAGGATATGTCGGTCATAAGGGCATTGACATTAGTGCATCCTATGGTACACCGATATACGCCGCGGCAAACGGCTACGTTGTCACCGCTGTCGGCGACGGTTATTATAACGGCGGACGCGGTTCATATGTTGTGATACAGCACGACGACGGGTACGCGACGAACTACTATCATATGAGCACGGTTTACGCTTATCCCGGGCAGTACGTGACGGCAGGCGACATGATCGGCGAGGTCGGATTGACGGGAGAGACCTACGGTCCGCATCTGCACTTCGAGGTGCGTCTGGGCGTAGACGGAACGCCGCTGAATCCGATAGATTACCTGCCGTGGCACAAACGCGGTTCGGGCGTAGCCGAGTGGTAAAATAATGACATCGCGGTGTCGGACAGCCTGTCCGACACCGCTTTTTGCATAAAGTGAGAGTTTCCGCCCTCGTCAGCGTTTAATAAGTGAAGGGCGAAATCGCCTTTCGGAAAGGAGATATCATGGACAACGGTGCAAGTAGCTACCGCCGTTTCCTTGATGGCGACGAGAGCGGTATGGTCGAGATAATAAGAGACTATAAGGACGGTCTGATGCTGTATCTTAACGGCTACGTCAAGAACATACATATCGCCGAGGAGCTGATGGAGGACACGTTCGTCAAGCTCGTGGTGAAGAGACCGCGCTATTCGGCGAAATTTTCTTTCAAGACATGGCTTTATACTATCGGCAGAAACGCGGCTATCGACTATTTACGAAAAAGATCGCGCAGCGCCGAGGTGACTATGGATGAGTCGTTGCCCGATGAGGAGGATCTTGAGCGCTCCTACTTCAAGGAGGAGCAGAAGATAGCGCTCCACCGCGCGATGGGCAGGCTCAAGGAGGAATACCGTCAGGCGCTGTATCTGTCGTACTTCGAGGAGCTGTCCAACGCAGAGATAGCCGAGGTAATGCGCAAGAGCCGCCGCCAGATAGAGAACCTTATCTATCGCGGGAAACAGTCGCTCAAGTCCGAGCTTGAAAAGGAGGGCTTTGTTTATGAAGAGCTATAAAGAGGTCGCCGAGAGCGTGTGTCGGCGCGGGGATGCGCCTGGCTGGGATACACATCTGCGGCTGCGGACG
>CAMWVP010000148.1 GCA_947177735.1 uncultured Clostridia bacterium | reverse complement strand
AGAACCAGCAGCCCGACGATAATCACCGCAAACAGCGTGAAGTTCTCGCGGATAAAGTTCATACGCCAGCTCTTGAACGCGTCGGAATAACCGCTCCTCGACTGGAGGTAGAAGTTATCCATCGCCTTTTCGTAATCCTTTGCGTTCAGGTACGCGTTTCCGAGACCGATGTACGCCATCCAGTAATTGGAATCGCGTCTGAGCACCTCATTCCAGGGCTCCATAGCCTCGTTGTACTTGCCCGCGTTGAAGAGCGACATCGCCTCGTGAACTATCGAGCCGAACTCGGTGCGCTTGAACACCGTGATAGCGCTCTTTCTGCTGTCGAGAACGTACACGTTGGTGCCGCGGCTCTCAATAGCGTTTACGGTCGTGAACGTTCCTTTCTGGTCGCCGTTGCCGCCGAATACGAACATCAGCGTACACTCGTCGTCATACTGGAACACACGTCCAGTCTGGAGGTCAAGAAGGTTTATCTCACCGTTCGGTCCGACGTCAACGTCGCATATCTGCGAGCTGTAGGTCGTTCCGCGGTAGTACTTTACAAGCGGATCGCCAAAGGAGTATTCGTTGTAGCCGAGATTGATGAATATATTCGTACCTGCCGAGTTCATCTTCTTGAGGGTATCCGAATCGGAGCTCTTGCTCTTGGATACCGTGTAAACGAAGTTGTCGTCGTCGATATCGAAGTTGGTTATCTCGACGGGAACGCTTCTCTTCATACGCTTGATCTGCTCGGTAGTCATAATGAGCTTCCAGAACGCGTTCAGAATGACCTCTCCGGTTTTCTGTACGCGGTTCGCGCCGTAGTAGCCGTTGAAGTCGCCCTCGCGGGAGAATACGACCGCGCCGCGCGTTATCGTCGTAATGCAGACGTAAACGTTCTTAGCCGCGTCCACAAGCACCTTCTCGGGTTTGAAGGTCTGACCCGCGTCGTAGTAGATACCCTCGGGTCTCGTAAACACCTCGCGCACCTTTCCGTAGCCTATGCCGTTCGCGTCCTTCTCGAGCGTGAATTGTACGACACGCTCATTGTCGCTGTCCGCGACATATATATTCTCGCCGTCGACAAATACGCCGGACGGAGAACTGAAGTAGGTGTTGGTCTCCTTGGAGTAGCGCTCCTGAGTGAGCGAGCCGCTGTCCAGGGCTGCCTTTTTCGCGTTGAGCCAGTCTCCCATATTGGCAAAGTCCAGATACTCGATAGAGCTCGCGAGATTGAGGTCGTAATCTGTAACGATAATGCGCCCTTTCTGAGACGCGCCCTCATAATTGCCGATATAGCCGCTGTCCGCGATATAGAGACAGCCGTTGTCGTCAAAGAATATATCCGCGGGAGATGAAAGATCTCCGCAGCCGATATCCTTACCCGAAACTACTCTGTCGACTACATAGCCGTTCTGCGACGGAACCGGGTCGCCCCACCAGTCGTAGTTATAGCCCATATACGGCTCGTCGGCGTGCGCAACAACGCCTGTACACAACGTAGCCGCCGCCAGTACGGCGGAAATGACCCGTCTTGCGACGCGTTTAATTGATGGCACCGAAATCATCCTTTCGTTAATAAAATCAGTCCTTAAGACCCGAGTGAGCCATTGTTTCAACAACGTTGCTCTGCAAGATAAGGAACAGTATCATAGGCGGCAGCATAAGTACGACAACGGTCGCGTAGGAAACGCCCGCTCTCGCCAGACCCGACGCAGCGATCTGCTGCATAACGATCGGGATAGGCTTCAGCTGCTCGGAGTAAACGAACAGATAACCCGTGATCTGCCAAGCGCCCTGGAACGCGAATATCATCAGCGTCAGCCACGCGGGCTTTACGTTGGGCATCACTATCTGCCAGCATATTCTCAGGTGAGAAGCGCCGTCAAGCTTTGCCGCTTCGATCATGGACTCGGGTATCTGACCCATAAACTGCCTCATCAGGAACAGACCCATAGGCGTTGCGATGTAGGGCAGGGTAAGCGCGAAATATGTATCGATAAGACCCATCTTCGCCATAACGATGTACTGTACGATATAAGTAACGGAGGACGTAAACAGCAGCGCTACCTCGATTATCTTATTCATCGCCCTGATGCCGGGCGCTTTTACCTTAGCGAGCACGTATGCCGCCGAGGATGAAAGCAGGAGCTGCGCTACGGTAACTACTACCGAAACGAATACCGAGTTAAAAACGTATCTCGAGAACGGAACGTCCATACCGCCCGCTACCTTGAGCATATCCTCGAAGGACTGCATTGTCGGGCGCTGAACATACATTTTCGGAGGGAACAGGAACAGCTCCTCAACGGGCTTTATTGACTGAATAATTGAGAAGTAGATCGGGAACAGCATAAATACGCCGACTAACAGCAGGAGAATGAATATCATGATATCTCCGCCGCGGGAGCCGCCCCACATTCTTCTTTTCTTGATCAATCGCACGTGAAGTCCTCCTCTCCGCCGAGTCTCTTTATGGTGTGGCAGGCAATGGCTACTATCGACGCCGTTGCAAGTACAGCCAAAAGACCTATCGCGAGGACTCGCATGATCTCGCTGTCAAACAGCTTCATCGGGCAGGAGCTTTCCTGCTCGGGGGCAGTGCCCTCCGGGAATTCTTTCTTCAAAAATTTCATCTCGCAGCCCCCTTACGTATCAAGTATTCCGCTCATCGCTTTGCGGATAACGTTGTTTACAAACAGCATCACAATGAACAGGAAGAAACATACCGCGCAGGCGTAACCCATCTCGAAGCGTATCGAACCGTAGTCAAACGCGTGGGTCATCAGCGTATGCGCCGCGTAATCCGTCGACGGGAAAGCCGTCAGATATCTTCCGATATCGCCCGCCGTAAAGGAGGACGTGATCTGCATTACCGCCGCGAACAGCAGCTGCGGTCCCATAGAGGGAACGGTGATGTAAATGAGCTCCTGGAAACGGTTCTTGATACCCTCAATGGCGCCCGCCTCGTAGCCTGCCTTGTCAATGCCCTGCAGACCCGCGCGGATAGCCAAGAAGCCCGCGCCGAGCGACATCCACATCTGAACGATGATAACGCAGGTGAGAATATATCTCGAGTCGGTCAGCCACTGCTGCGGACCCTTGATAAGTCCGAGGTTTATAAGTATCGAGTTGAGCGGTCCCTGAGCGTCGCCCGAGAAGATGAGCTGCCACGTCGCGTAGATGTTGCCCGCGAGCGTCGGAGCGTAGAATATGTATGTGAACACAGTCTTGAGCGGGCCGGGCATCTCGTTGATGAGCCACGCAAGCAGGAAGCACATAATATAGCTTATGGGACCCGTGATGATCGCGAATACCAGCGTATTCTGGATAGCGATCAGGAAAACATCGTCCGCCAGAAACAGCGTATAGAAGTTGGACAGACCCGTCCACTTCGGGAATTGCGCCATATTGAAGTTCGTAAATCCTACGGGCAGTGAAATAACTACGGGTATTGCCGTAAAGAACAAGAACAGTAGGAAGTACGGCAGAGCGAGGACGTAAGCGCTACCGTTTTTCTTCATTTCGCGCATCGTATAGCGGAACTTGTTGTCCTCGATATATTGAGATTTTTCTTTACCGAACAAGCTGATTCCTCCTAAAATTTATTTGCCGTAGTCTACGGTCTGCTTACAACGTGACCGTCGTCATCGATAACGTAGCCCAAGTCCTCGAGCTTTCTTACGATCTCCGCGTTGATATCGCGGTTGTAGGACGAGAGCTGGAAGCGTGCGTCCTTCTTGTTGTTTACAACGGCTCTGAACGCGTTGTACACGTTTCTTGTTACGGCATAGGAAGCGGGAATGATCGGGATCTCATTCAGATGCTGCATCTGGTCGTAGATCTTTTCATATTCCGCGGTAGACCAGTTGAGCTTCGCGAGCGCCTCAACATTCGCGGTGTCATAACGTCCGAGCGGACCCATTACCGCCTCGATGGTCTTGCCGTACTCAACCTGAACGTCGGTGGAAGTAAACCAGGAGATGAAGTCCCAAGCGGCATTTACATCCGAGCAGCTGTTGAAGATGACCGCGCCCGCTGAACCGGAGTTCGCGGTGTAATCGAGGATCTCATTGCCGTTAGAGTCCTTTCTCAGCGTTCCGGGAACGTGAGTGAAGCTCCACAGACCCTTGATCTCGGGAGCCGCTACGGACAGCTGGCTGTAGAAGCCCGCGTAGTTCTGTATAACAAGCGGCATCTCACCTGTTCTGAACAGCGAGAACGCATCGTACGTCTGCTTAAAGTCGAATACCGTGTAGAACTTAGTCCACTTAGTGAACGCCTCAACGGCAGCCTCGGTCTCGAACGTTGTCGAAGTGAGCTCATCGTTGTAGAAGTTCTGACCGGTCTGATTCATCAGCAGCACGAACGTGTTGCCGGCGTCGAATACCTGCGAGGAGATGTTCGACGGGAGTAACAGACCTACCTGCAAATACTTTCTCTGGAGGTCGGGGAGCATCGCAATCAGCTCATCCCAAGTCTCGGGCGGCTTCTGACCGATCTCCTCAAGTACGTCGGTACGATAGAACAGCATCGGGAAATTATCCGTCAGCGGCAATCCGTAAACCCCGTCCTCATATTCGTAAAGCGTTGTAACATTTTTCGGGAAACGTTTTACGACCTCGTTATAACCGGGCATCTCTTTCAGATTGACAACCAATCCTCTTGACGCGCAGACAACCGGGAAGTCGCCGCCGATAAACAGCGCTACCTCGGGTCCCTTGTCGGCGAGCGTTGCCTCGAGAATCGCGCCCTGAACGAGGCGTATACCGATCTGGGTAGTGTGCTCGGGATTGTATTCACTGGCAACTATCTCGTTTATAACCGTCGCCTGATCACGTCCGAGGGATACCCACACATTGAGCGACTTGGTGTTGCTCTCGGAGATGGAGGTATAGTCCTCAAAGAACGAGCCCATAAACGCCTGGAAATTAAAGGCAAGCGCCTTGAAGAAGTTGGATTTGGAGTTCTTGAACTTATCGTGAGTCGTCCTTACCTCGAAATAGTCCATTTCAAGCGGCTGTCCGCGGTAGTCTCTCATCCACGCCGACAAAGAGTTGATCTGGTCGCGGATACCGGAGCCTCTCGAAGATACCATCATCGGGATATCCTCGGGGTGCTTGACCGCCCTGTTCAGGATAACCGCCATTGTCTGAAGCGTGGTGGCCTCGGAACCGCCTGAGCCTGTCAGCTTCTCAATGCCATCTTTCTCGGCATAGAGCGCGTTTATCGTCGACTTGAAAAACGGGATAAGCTCGGGGATCTGCTCCTGAATGTAGTAGTCATTGTACTCATCGGGGTCGGTACTGGTGATCATTACTATACGTCTGTAATAGTAGTTCATCTGGTAAACAACGTCGTCCAGACGCTCCATTACCTCGCCGATGTCGCCGGGGACAGCCTCAAACGCGATAGTATTCACGCCCGCGTTGAGCTTTACGAAAATAGGCTCTCCATCCTCGGTCTTAAGCTCTACGGTCTGCCACTTGGGGCTGTACTGGATCTTAACGTCGTCGAGCTCCTTGCAGGGAACCTCACCGTTGACATAAACGCGTCTGTTGGAGAAGAAGCCGCGCATCGTGCTCTGACGAACTCTCATATTTATATTGTACCAGCCGTCCGAGGGAACCGTTACCTCATACACGGAGGTCATCGTAGCCTTGCTCCACGTATCCGCGCCGATGGTGTTGTAGCGCTTGTTCACGGGGTGCGAAGGGCTGATGGTATAATCCGAACGGTCATAGGTGGGATAAAGCGTGGACGAAGTGGTATACTTCGGAGTCTCCGCCTCAACGAGAATAGCCTCGCCGCCAGACAGCGCGGGCGTATTGTCTATCTCCGACTGCGAGGGCTTGATCTCCGCGTAGGAGGGCAGCTCCTCCGTGTTGTAGAAGCGGATATTCTTCATGTAGATATTAGTCTTTACGCCGTTGAGCGTAAGCGTATGTTTGCCGGAGCTGAGGTAGAAGTAATACGGCGTGTTGATAAGACCGTCCTTATCCTTGATGGGATAAGTAACCCAGCAGTCGTACTCCACCTGCGGAGGACGCTTCTGGTTCTTATTCAGCGCGTCATACTGTATGCTCGCGGTCTTGTTATGCCAGTATCTGTCAAGCTCGATAAGTCTTACCTCGTCGAACGGAGACTCTCCGTCCAGCAGCAGCTCGACCTCAACAGTGGTATTCTGACCCGCAACCGGATAATAGAACATCTCCATATTGTACAAGCCCGCCGTTTTGACGTCGAACTCCCACGAGATCGTGCCCTCGCTGTCGAGCCACGAAACGCAGTTCGTCTCGCCCTCGAAGTCAACGAGCTCACACTCCGCGCCGTTTGACGCAGAGAACTTCGTTACGTCGACGTTGATCTCCTCCATGGGCTTTGCAGCATCGGTAAACCTCTTTATATAGTTTTTGTAAGCGTCTTCATTACTTACGATATTGAGGTTATCGAGCGAGACCTCACTTTCCTCTGCGTTGTCCTCCGCGTAAGACACAACAGTGCCGCCCACCTGCAGCACAGTCGTTGCCATGACCGCCGACATTGCGAGCGTGAAGAGTCTTTTAAGCCCGAATTTCTGCTTTTTTGTCACAGTAATATCCACCTTTCCACAACAAATTAGCTGAATATATATCTCACCTTATTATAACAAAATTATCATCATATGTCAATAACTCTTGGTCATTTTGGTGATTTTGCAAAAATTTGATCTATTTTTTTTAGTTACTTAAACAAAAAACCGCCCCGAGAATTGACGTAACATGTAACCTTGAACACACACGCGGCAAAAGCCGTTTGATGTTAAGTTAATATTACATCGCATTCGGAGCGATTTTTTAAGTTAAAATTCCCGATTATTCGACTTCATTTTCAATGGCAATAACAGCTGCGCCTGCGATAACTGCGGGAGCAATTGTCAAGGCGATTATGTCTCACCATTGCCGGCGGCGGTTTTTCCGCTCGTCGCCGAGCCCACGCCGCTTTCGCCGGAGTTGTTGTCTGCCTTGGTTACCCTTGGCTGCCATTGTTTTCACCTAGCTTTGTCGACTTCCGCCGCCGTCCGTTCCTGCTTGGCACTTTCTGCACATTTGCGCTTGCTGCACCGCTGCCGGAGCTTTGGGACCGCCGTACCCTCGTTGGCGGCTTTACGATTTCCGTTTCCTCAGCACGTCGGGAATTTCTTGCCGCTTTCGCGGCCGTGGTGATTGCGGGCGCCGCCGGAGCGATGCCCTTGGGAGTTTTTATATCTTACCCCAACATTTTCTTTTTCTGTCTATTTTATATTTCCTCTTGTGTAAACTTCAGAATCAGCCGTTCTTCACGGTTTCTTCTCCGTTCAAAGCAGTAGTCATTCGATCCGGCAAAAAAGTTTCGGAATTTTTGAAAAAATTTTGAAAAAAATAAAAAAGAGAAAAAACTCTTATTGCAACGAGGTTTACGCAACTTGTAGAAAAAGCCGCATTCAGGCTGTCGAGAAGCCCTCAGATACGAGAACGAATGACCGCTTCGCGGTCAACCTAGGCTTGTCGGCTAGCCTTAATGGCTGCC
>CAMWVP010000147.1 GCA_947177735.1 uncultured Clostridia bacterium | reverse complement strand
ATTAAATTTTGTAAAAACGATTTAATCAGTATTTCCTTAAATAAAGTTATCATTATTGTAGAGACGTTTATTCGTTCGCGAGCTAGTCCGGTACAACCGACTTCACTCAACATTCCGATCCGATAAAGCGTTGCCGCAATCGGTATTATATGAGATTTTTTCTGTATTCGGCAGGGCTTTTCCCGAAGCTCCTGCGGAAAACCTCCGCATAATAGCTCGCGCCAGAGAAACCGCAGGCGAGACCGATCTCAAGTATCGTTTTATCCGTGCTCTTCATAAGCTCGATACTTTTTTGAAGTCTGTAATCGTTAAGATACTCTATAGGCGTTTTATATAGATATTTCAGAAATAAGCCGCCGCAGGTGCGTTTTGAAACATACCCCGCCTGTGCGATATCTTCCAGCGTGATCTTTTGAGGATAGTATTCGTGAATATATGAGAGCATTGCCTTTAATTCGGACAGCCTTGTGTTATCATTCCCTGACTTGCGGCTCAGATCGATATGCTCCGCGATTTCGCTCCATATAAGGTAAATTGAACCCAGAGCCGCAAAAGGCGTCGTTTTTTCGTTTGACTTTTCGGCGATATTGCGTACCAGACTGATTATCTCTTTATGCCACGGTGTGTCGGACTTTAAGTGTATATAGTCCTGCGGAGAATTTATTACGGGCGTAACGAGTTCGTGTTCAAACTGCTTTACAGAACAAAGTGCCGCAGGGTGAAACAGTACCACATAATATTCGCACTCCGTCATATCGTCCGAGAAGCCGGAGTGCAGGCGGCGTGAATTTACGAATATACCCTCTCCTTCGCCGAAGCTCACCAATTGTCCGTTGACGTTGTAGGTGATCCGTCCCGAAATGGGCACGATAAGTTCAAAGTCATCGTGCCAATGACTTTTGAGCATATAGTTTGGGTATGACGAAAACCGCCCTTTGTGATAATAGACCGAAAAGTCGGCATAGGTGTATTTGATCTTTTCACTGCGGTCATTGTTTAAGTCAATAAAATTGACGCACTTCTTTTTCATATGCTATTCCTGCGCTTTTGTTATAGTATTTTGCAAAATAACGGTTGAAATCTCCTCTGATTTTGCGATATAATTATATCACATTGATCGATGATTGTCAAGAAGTTGCGGTGAGCTTCTACATATCCTCAAAAAAGCACTCTATCGGCTTGCGCAATATCTGCGACAACCCCCAAAGCTCAATGTCGGATACCGTTCTAGTCTGCTCTTCAATGCGGCAGACCGAGCCGCGGCAGATGTATACGGCAATCGTTTCGAGCTTATCCGAAAGCTGTTGCTGGCTCAACTTCTGCTCCGTGCGGAATTTCCGTACCTGCTTTCCGACAATGTTCATCTTTTGTCCGTCAATTATTCTCGCCATAATAATTGTCCTCCTTAGATTAAATTTACAAAAAGTCTTGACATAGGACAATTATTATGATATACTAAAAAGTAAGAATTTATGTCCTGTTATAGGACAAAACATAATTTTGACAAAGAGAGGTTTTTCATATGCCGCCTATAATCACAATTCAAAACGTTACAAAGGAATTTAAAGTACTTAACCGCCGCGAGGGGTTAAAGGGCAGTCTTAAAGACCTTTTTTCAAGAGATTACAAGATCGTCCGCGCCGTGGACAATATCTCTATGAACATCGAACAGGGCGAGATCGTCGGTTATCTCGGACCGAACGGCGCGGGAAAATCAACCACCATCAAAATGATGACGGGCGTGCTTGAGCCTACCTCGGGCGAAATTCTGGTCGGCGGAAACGTTCCCTATAAAAACAGGACGAAAAATGCGCAGGAGATAGGAGTGGTGTTCGGGCAGCGTTCGCAGCTCTGGTGGGCGTTGCCGCTTATCGAATCGTTTAAGCTGCTCAAGGATATTTATCAGATCGCCGACCGCGACTATGAGAATATGCTGGAAATGTACCGCTCTCTCGCGGATATCGAGCCGCTGCTTCATAAGCCCGTCCGCCAGATGTCCCTCGGACAGCGAACCTTAAGCGATATTCTTGCCGCTTTTCTGCATAACCCGAAGATCGTCTTTCTTGACGAACCGACAATAGGTCTGGACGTTTCTATGAAGTCGAAAATTCGAGAGCTTATCCACGCGCTCAATAAAGAGAAAAACACGACCGTAATTCTTACCACTCACGATATGGGAGACGTTGACGCGCTCTGCCGCAGAATAGTCATCATTGACAAGGGGAAGATGCTGTACGACAACGATATAGAGCATCTAAAGGGATTTTTCGGCTCTTACCGCACCTTGAAGATACGCGTTGACGGCATTTTGTCGGAGCGCGCCGAGGAAGTGAAGGCGCAGCTTCCCGATTTTTCCGTTTCTGCCGACGAGGAATGGATATCCGTTCTGGTGGACGAGGAGCGCGCAGCGGTAATGGAGGTACTGAACCAATTGCAAAGCTCTTTTGATATTCGCGATATGCAGCTTGAGGAGATCTCCACCGAGGACGTGATCAAGAAAATTTACGAGGAGGGTGTGGAATGAAGCTGAAAAAATACCTTTCCCTCACCCGTGCCGGTATCATTGAATCGCTCCAGTTCAGGCTCGCGACGGTCATTATGGTGATAGGAAATCTGCTGTATCTGATAGTGGTTTATTTTCTGTGGAAGTCGATCTATGCCTCGGCGGAAACGGACGTCGTAAACGGCATGACATTCACCGATACGCTGATATATCTGGTGCTTGCGACGGCGTTATTCAACTTTATGGAGATGTACACGGTCTGGGAAATGGGACGGAATATCCAATCGGGTAAAATCGTCCTCGATCTGCTTAAACCCATGGAATACCGCCGTTATCTGTTCTGGTCGTATTCGGGAAGCTTTGTTACGCAGTTCTTTTTCACATTCCTTCCGACGTTTATAGTTGTGAGCGTTGTAACGCACGGAGCCGTTCCGCTCGGGATAAATCTTCTGTTTTTCGCCGTGTCTGTGGTTCTGGCGGTGCTTATAAATTACAGCATAGATTTTATCGTAGGCACGATATGCCTGTACACCGAATCCATATGGGGGATCAATATAATGAAACAGGTGATAGTGCTGCTGTTGTCGGGAGCGACCGTGCCTATCGCGTTCTTTCCCGAGCCGCTGAAAACCGTTGTGTACTATCTGCCGTTTCAGTCGATCTACAACGCGCCGCTGACATTGCTGCTCAACGGTTCTCCAACACCGGAAACCGTATTTGAAATACTCGGAACTCAGCTTTTGTGGTGCATAGGAATGACGCTGCTCGGCAAGCTGTTCTGGAAGCTCTCACTGCGACAGATCACCGTGAACGGAGGTTAGTCTATGAAAAGAAAAGGACTTGGCTTTTATCTGAGAATATACGGAAAAATTCTTGCACAGGACTTAAAAAGCAAAATGAGTTACCGCGCCGATTTTATAATTTCGACTATCGGTATGATATTCACGAATATCGCGGGCTTTGCGAGCTTCTGGATTCTGTTCCGCAATTTTCCCTCTATAAACGGGTGGAACTACTATGAGATACTGTTTTTGTACGGATTTTCACTGATATCGCTCACTCCCGTGCAATGCCTTTTGGACAACAACTGGAGTTTGAGGTCGTACGTTTATTTGGGCGATTTTATCAAGTACTGCTTCCGTCCGATAAATCTGTTTTTCTACTACCAGTCGGAGGTGTTCGACATAAAGGGACTGGGGCAGCTTGCGTTCGGTATCGGCACGCTGATATATTCGTGGATAAAGCTTGGGCTCGGCTTTACTCCGCTTATGCTGCTGAAAGTGATCGTGTTCCTCATCACCGCCTCGCTTATTATGATGGCGCTGCAAAATGCGGCGGCGGCGACCTGCTTCTGGATACATAATTCGTTTTATTTGCTTGATATGACGCTGAAATTCAAGGACTACGCGAAATATCCGGTAACTATATTCAGTCCCGTTTTCAGGTTTATCTTTACGTTCATTATGCCGATAGCGTTTATCGCGTATTATCCGAGCCTTGTTATACTACGCCCCGATGAGGTGCCGCTGCTTTCGTGGCTCTCGCCGCTGTTTGGCTGCGTGTTCTTTTGGCTGAGCTACAAGCTCTGGATGTTCGGGGCGATGAAGTACAGCGGAACGGGTTCTTAAAGTGTATATTTCTTCGTTTATCTTTATAAGTGAACTAACCTTGTTAATTTAAGGAAGCACTGATTTAATAGCGGTTTTCCCCGCCGGAGGCGGGGAAAACTGCAAAAATAATACTTTAAATTTTTAAAAAGCGATTTAATCAGTGTTTCCTTAAAAAACTTACACAAAAACCCACAGCAACTTAAAAATTGCTGTGGGTTCTTATATAGGGTAAGTATTGCATATCAGAATATCTTATTGAGTGAACACTTGAGCGCGATCTTGATCGCGTTCAGATCAGTGTTCACGCGGTCAAAGTCGCCCGTAGAGGATATCATCACGGGCGTGTGCTCGGAGTTCACGGCGTAGAGCGTCCACTGTCCCGCATCATAGGCGGCGTGCTTCTCGGTGATCTTGGCGTTCGGGGAAACGCGGTCGGCGAGGGCGGTGATATCCCGCAGCATATCCGTGTCCTCGACGGTGCCGATGGGGTCGCCGAATTCGTGATTATAGTGCATCTTCTCCAGCAAGGCGATAAAGTCATCGTCCGTGCCGATCACTTCCCACGGGATATCGGCGATGTCAAATTCGTAGATATTGCCCGAAAGGTCGACAAAGCTGCCGCTGTTCTGATAGCCCCACGCCCAGTTCCTGCAATTGCGAACCAGTACGATGTCCGATTTGGACGGCGCGGGGTGATCGGTGACGATCTCGGCGACGTTCTCCTCGCGGACTATGCCTTCGGCTATCAGCTCGTCGAATCTGTCTGCATACGAGTAATAATTATCGACACCAATGTTCTTTCCGTAGCAGGAATAATCCCGTTTCCCGAACTTCATACCGAGCAGCACATAGACCGAGGCACCGCCATCTTCACCGGGATTGTCGTACAGTATGCCGCGCGCGAACCTGTATTCCCTGTCCGTGTACTTATTCCTTATTATAAAGCAGTCGCCGTAGCTGCCCGCGTAGTCGTTGTCGTCATAGTCGAAATGCCCCGTGTTCTCGATCTGATTCAGAAATTCCCAGACCTTGCGCGCTGTCTCTTCGGGCACTTTGCCGCTGTACCTTGTGGTAGTAAGTGTTGCGCCGTCGTAGGTCTCGGCGCTGCCCGAGAACTCGAAGTCCTCAAACGCATTATCGGTGAGCTTCGCGGGCGATAACTGCCGCGCGTTCAGCTCCTCGCGGATTTTGTCGAAGGTCTCGTGCAGCGACCCCCAATAAAATACGCCGTGTGTACCCTCAAGCTCGACAACGCTCGGCCCTCCGTCAAGCTCGGGGGAAGCGTAGTAAATGCCGTCACGGATACGGTACGTCTTGCCCGTCGGAACATGAGTGAGTATCAGCCTGTCGTTACAGCAGCCGCCCGTACTTGCGCTGCCCGTGAGCTTCGAGGGCGCGGCGCTCTCGATCTCCGCGAGCTTATCCCATACCCAGCGCTTGACCTCGCCGGTTATCTCGCCGTAATTGTCATCGACGCTGCCGTAGATCTCAAACTCCTCGAAAACGCCGTCGGTTATCTTTTCGTAGTCGACCTGCGGCGCGCCGCCGTTATCGTTACCGCCGCTCAGCCCCTCCTCAACGAGTTTGCTCAGCATAACGTCGGCGTATATGCCCTCGCTACCTATGTAGATCGCCGGGTATATCCTGTCGCCGACGTATATTACGGAATCGTCCACCTCCAATTCGGCGGGCTTCAAGCCCACGCTGCCGTTATAGATCAGGGTAGTTTCTCCCGTGACCGTATTCCGTGCGGTCACGGCGGCGTTCCCTTTGCCGTAACCGCTGATGTCGTCCCGGCTGCGCTCCCCGCCGTGCTCCAATTCGCTTACGAGCTCCCATATCCGCTTTGCCGCGGACGCGGAGATCGTGCCGCTGAGCGTTTCGCGGTCGTACGATTCCAAAGTACCCGTAAACTCGTATTCCTCGAAATTTCCGTCGGTCAGCAGCGCGGGATGATCAAAGCTTATCCTGTCCGCGAGACCGTTGAGCTGATAGCCGAACCGCCCGAACTCGTCCTTGTACGCTGCCCAGAGCAGGTCGCCCTCGGCACGGTAGCCCGAGATACGGATAACGGGCTCGTCGTCCTTTGCGTTTTTGCAGCGGAACGGGAATCCTGCCGCGATATTGTATTCCGCGCCCGTCGCCTTGTCTTTAAGTATAAGCGTCGTCTCGCCCTTCACGCCGGAGAGCTCGTCGCCGTACTTCGAGAAACGGCACCGCTCGCCGTTCTCGCACTCCTCAAGGAAAATCCACAGCTCGTTGATGATGACCTCGTCGGTTATCTCGACGGGATCGCCGTTGTCGTTGGGGAGCAGGAATTGATACGAATCACGCTCCGTGCTCGTGAGCTTATCCGAGGAAGCCCCCGCCGTCGGCGCAATGCTCCCGCCGTCCGTATCGCCTGTGCCGAGTATATCGACCATACCGTCGATTTCGTTCGCGCCGCTCTCCCGCTTTTCCGAGCAGCCCGACAGCGCCATGACCGCCGCCAGAAAAAGCGCAAATAATCTTTTCATTGTCAAACCTCTTTTCGTCCGAAATTTGCCCTTATATATCTAATACGCAATGACGATGAAAAAGGTTTCACTTTTTTTGATAATACGATTAAATCTTTTCAAAATTTTATGGTTTTCCCTGACTGCGGCGGGGAAAACCGCGGTTAAATCAGTGTTTTCCAAGTATCTTTGAGATGACCTCGTAGATGCGGAAGTGCCCCGCGCTGCTCGGGTGTATATCGAGACGGGAGATATTCGTGTACGCGCCCTCGCTGCCTTTGAACGCCTCGTGGATATCCGCTATGAGGACACGTTCACTCTCGAGCGAACGTATGCCGTCGTTCAGTTCTCCCAGCTTTTCATCGGCAGCCTCGGAGGCGGCGGTGAGCAGGACGTTCCCCGCGAACGGATCGTAGACGGTCAGCAGGATAATGTCCGCGTCCGGATTCAGCTCGGCGATCCTTTCGGTTATCTTTCGGATATTGCTCACGGTACCGTCAACGTCGACTCCGCGCGCGGCGTCAAGCGCCGACTGCAAAATGCCGTTGGAGTATTCGGAGATGCTTTCGGCGTTGATGTTGCCCTCGAGTATAGCGGTGAAGAAGTCTCCGTCGGTCAGCGCGCGTATCTTTATCGCGTTGAGCATTGGCTTTAAGAAATCGTTTCCGCCTATCGAGACGACCACCGTATCCGACTTTGCCGCCGCCTCGGGGATAGCCCCATCCGCCTCGTCAAACGCGGCGAGCAGCTCATCGGAGCGCATGCCGTCGACGGCGTGGTTTTCGTATTCACCGAACCCCGCGCCGAGGAGACTTCCGAAGCTGTCGAGCGCGGAATAGTCGTTACCCGAAACATATTCCAAAAGCCCGTAGCCCGAAGCGATCGAGTCGCCCAGCACCAACAGGCTGCCGCGTTTTTCCGACGGCGCGTTTCCCGAAATCACCGAAAGAAAAACTGCCGCGCATAACAAAAGTTTTTTCATATTTTTGCATCCTCCGCATAAAATAAATTTACCG
>CAMWVP010000146.1 GCA_947177735.1 uncultured Clostridia bacterium | reverse complement strand
CGTCTATTTCCTCGTCTGCGGGCGGCTCAAATATCGCCCCGAATTTTGCGGCAAGATTTTCATCGACATAATACGCGTCAAGCCTGTCCTCGGAGATAGCGTTGTTTCGCTTTGCAATACGCTCCCGCCACACCTCGTCGGAAACATCGATATAGTGAAGCTCATAGTCAATGCCGCGCGACTTGTAAAATTCCCTAGCCTCGGCGCGTTCGGCTTTAGTCCATACGCCCCAGTCGAGAACAACATTTATGCCGCTCTCAACGATCTCCAGCGACTTACCGAGCAGATATTTTTCCGTTCGCGCAACGTATTCGTCGTGCATGTCGCCGACATACTGCCCGAACATCGCGAGCATTATCTCGTCGATCGAGAGCAGCACCGCGCCATGCTTTTTGCGCAGACGTTCGGCGTAGGTGCTTTTTCCGCTGCATATCTTGCCGCAGGTCATTATCACCTTAGCCATTGCACTCTCCCTTAAAAGAGTCGCTGAACGCTTTCAGCTCCTTTTTCTTATCCTCGGAGAGTCTGTTGTATTCGGTGTTGTAGATAGCGCCCTCAAGCGTGTACAGATGTACAAGACATACCTGCGGATACGCTTCCTTGAGCTTTCGGAACGCCTGCATTGAGCCAAGCTCTATCAGCTTTTCGGGTGTGTCGATACCGACCGAAGTCAGCTTTCGCGCCATTTCCTTGCCTATGTTCATCATTGCGGTAAGCTCGGACATAATGTGCTCCTTTTCAATCCTTGTAATAGCCGCCCGTGTGGAAGTTTTCACCGCCCAGCTTTTCGGCGGTGAGCCTGAACGTCACCACTCCGTCGGGGCAGACGAACTCCTTGACGTGCGGATCGTCGATAACGTTCCCGGTAGGGGAGAAGCCGCCGATATTCCGCAGGTCGCCGCCGCTCCGCACCGCTTCAAGCATCGGGAACAGATACAGCAGCGACTTCTGGCAGAATCCGCGTCCGTTTTGGTTCACGGGACAGTCATATGTGCAGCGGTAAACGTCGCCTGCCTCGTCGCCGTTGCGGCAGTGATCCTCGGTCTTGTTGTTATGCGAAACGGCTATGACCTCGATAGTAAAGCCGTATTCCTCGTCGTACCATTTGTTCATTTCAGCAGCTTCTCCAGTATCGCCAGCCCCTTGTCGATCTCCTCATACGTGATCGTAAGCGGCGGCAGCAGACGAACCTTTGTCTTTGCGGTGAGCAGCAGCAGCCCCTCGCCGAGAGCCGCCTTTACAACGTCCGCGGCGGATTTGGTTTTCAGCTCGATACCGATCATCAAGCCCATTCCCGAAACGCTTTTTACCTCGGGAATTTGCAGCAGCTTCTCGCGGATATACTCGCCTTTTTTCGTTACCTCGTCGAGGAACCCCTCGGAGTTGACCTTATTAAGTACCGCCAGACCGCCCGCGCAGCAAATGGGGTTACCGCCGAATGTCGAGCCGTGCGTTCCGGGAGTGAGCACGTTTGCGCACTTTTCGCCCGACAGGCACACGCCGATAGGCACGCCGCCCGCAAGTCCCTTGGCAAGCGTGGTCAGATCGGTCTTGTGACCGAAATGATCGCCCGCGAGGAATTTTCCCGTTCTGCCGACGCCTGTCTGAACCTCGTCCGCGATAGTCAGCACGTCCTTTTCGGCGCAGAGCTTAAATATCTTATTCACGAATTCCTTATCCAGCGCCATAACGCCGCCCTCGCCCTGAATATACTCAAACATCACCGCGCACACGGTATCGTCAAGCTTGGCGCGGAGGTCGTCGATATTGTTCGCCTCAACGTTGATAAATCCCTCCACGAAAGGGAAGAAGTAGTTGTGAAAAACATCCTGACCCGTCGCGGAAAGCGTGCAGAGCGTTCTGCCGTGGAAAGAGTTTACGAGCGTTATAATGTTATGTCTGCCTTTGCCGTACTTGTCAAAGCTGTACTTTCTCGCGATCTTGATAGCGCACTCGTTTGCCTCCGCGCCCGAGTTTCCGAAGAACATATCGGTGTAACCCGCCGTTTCGCAGAGCGCCTTGGCGAAATCCGCCTGGACTTTGGTGTAATAGTAGTTCGAGGTATGCTGGAGCTTACGCGCCTGCTCGTAGACCGCGTTCACCCAGTCCTCGTTGCAGTAGCCGAGAGAGTTCGTGCCTATTCCCGAGCCGAAGTCTATGTATTCCTTGCCGTTCTCGTCCTCGGCGCAGCGACCCTCGCCCTTGTCCATAACCAGATCGTATCTGCCGTAGGAGTGCATTACATATTTGTTGAATTGTTCAATAGTTCCCATATGATTACCTCACGCAATGATCATAGTTCCCGCGCCGAGATCGGTCAGAAGCTCGATAAGAATGGAATGCGGGATACGTCCGTCTATTATGTTCGCCTGCTTAACGCCGCGGCGGACAGCCTCAACGCAGCAGTCGATCTTTGGGATCATACCGCCCGTGATGATACCCTGCTTTTTGAGGAACGGCACCTCGCTCACGCCGACCGTGCGGATAATGGTGTTTTCGTCGTCCTTGTCCTCGAGCAAGCCTTTGATATCCGTCAGCAGAATAAGCGACGGAGCGCCCATTTCGGCGGCGATACGCGCCGCGGCGGTATCGGCGTTGATATTGTACACCGTGCCGTCCTTGCCGCGTCCGATCGTGGAAACTACGGGAATATAACCGTTGTCGAGCGCGTTTTGGATAACGGTGGAGTTTACGTTGGTTATCTCGCCGACGTAGCCGAGATCGGGATCGAGCTGCTCAGCCTCGATGAGATTTCCGTCGAGACCGCACAAGCCTATCGCCGTGCCGCCGTGGCTCTCGAGCATTGAGACGAGATCCTTATTGACCTTGCCCGCGAGCACCATCTGCACGATGTCGACGGTTTCCTCGTCTGTGTAGCGCAGACCGTTCACGAACTTGCTTTCCTTGCCGACGCGCTTTAACATATCGTTTATCTCGGGACCGCCGCCGTGCACGAGCACTACCTTTATCCCGACGATGGAGAGCATAACGATGTCCTCCATAACAGCGTGCTTGAGCTTATCGTTAGTCATGGCGTTGCCGCCGTACTTGACGACCACCACCTTGTTGTTGTACTTCTGGAGATAGGGCAGAGCCTCTATCATCACGTTTGCTCTTACATCATAATCTATCTGCATTTTTTGCACCTCTTAATTTTTGTGAACTATCAAGTCCTGTACTCGGCGTTTATCTTAACGTAATCAAACGTCAGGTCGCAGCCCCACGCAATGGCGCTGTGCTCGCCCTCGTGAATGTCAATGAGTATCTTTATCTCGTCCTCGGAGAGTATCTCGGCGGCGGTCTCCTCGGAGAACGTCACGCCCGCGCCCTCCGCGCAGACGGTGAGCTTTCCTTTTTGGCTCGCGAGCTCCACGGAAACGCCGTCGATATCGAAATCCGCGTCCGCGTAGCCGAGCGCGCAAAGTATACGTCCCCAGTTGGCATCTGCCGCGAACAGCGCCGCCTTGACAAGACTCGACGAGATGACCGACTTCGCCGCTGCTCTCGCCGCCTGTTCGCTCGGAGCGCCGTTCACTATGCACTCGATAAGCTTTGTAGCGCCCTCGCCGTCGCGAGCGGTCTCACGTGCGAGGTTCATCATCACGGCATACAGCGCGTTCTCGAATATCTCGTAATTCTTGTCCTCGCAGATTATCTCGGGGTTTCTCGCCAGCCCCGAGGACATCAGTATCAGAGTGTCGTTGGTCGAGGTGTCGCCGTCTACGCTCACCATATTGTAGGTGAGGTAATTCACCTTGCGAAGCGCCTTTTCAAGCAGCTCGCCCGCGATGGCAACGTCTGTCGTAATAAACGCGAGCATTGTCGCCATATTCGGGTTTATCATACCGCTGCCCTTGGAGATACCGCCGACATGGCACTTTCTGCCGTCGATCTCGAACTCGACAGCCAGCTCCTTTTTGCGCGTGTCGGTCGTCATTATAGCCTCGCACGCGTCGCCGCTGTTCTTGACGGAGAGCGTATTGGCGAGGGCGGGTATCATAGTGCGGATAGGAGTTATATCAAGCTTCTGCCCGATAACGCCCGTAGAACCTACAAGCACGTCGTTCACGTCGATATCGAGCGCCTGCGCGGTAAGTGCGCACATTTCCTCGGCTATCTCGATGCCGTCGGGATTGCAGGTGTTGGCGTTGCCGCTGTTCACGATGACCGCCTGTGAATAGCCGTCCTTTAAATGCTCCTTGGACACGATAATGGGCGCACCCTTTACCTTGTTCGAGGTGAATAGAGCGGCGGTCTTGCAGCGCTCGGCGCAGTAGATCATCGCCAGATCGCGCTTGGTGGTGTTGCCCGCCTTTATCCCGGCGATAACTCCGCCCGCGGTAAATCCCTCCGCGGCACAAACGCCGCCGTCCACAAATTCGTAATTCTCAAATTTTACCATCTTTATCCCCTCTCGGAAATTCTTATTCGTTTTCCAATTCCTTTTGAAGCTTTTTAGTGAGCTTGCTCACCACATATTCATAAGAGCCGTCTGTCATTCGCAATATTTCTTCATCGGGAACGCTGCCTGTCAGATCGACCGTATTGAAATACGGCTGTTGAACGGGCGGGCAGTGATAGCCTCTTTTCACATCTTTGGGATACATTTTGCGATAAAGCTCTCCCGTTAATGCATCTCCGTTAAACGTGAACATCGGCACGCCTTTCAGACAAAACAACTGCGCGAAGATTCTCTTTTTTACCTTTACGCAAACCGTTCCGTCTCCGAAAGGAGTGTCTTGATACGCGCCTTTTTTCGACAGACAGTAATTCAATATTTCCTCGTGTGTCATTACAGCAGTCCAGTTTTCTCGTCAACGCCCATCATAATGTTAAGGCACTGTACCGCCGCGCCGCTTGCGCCCTTACCTAAGTTATCCAATCGCGAGCAGATTATAAGCCTTTCGTCGTTTCCGTTGACAAAAATCTCCATATTGTTTGTGTCGCTTAAGTTGTTCGCGCCGATAAAACCGTCCTCGGGCTCGCCCTCCGGCATAACCTTTACGAAGAACGAATCGGCATAGTATTCGGCAAGCGCCTTTCTGATATCGTCCGCGCCGTATTTTTTCGTAAGCAATCGGGTATGCAGCGGCAGGGAAACGACCATTCCGCTGAAAAAATCGCAGATAAGCGGATTGAACGAGGGAGCGTACTCCAGACCGCATATCTTCTGCATTTCGGGGAGGTGCTTGTGCTGCTGTGTGAGCGCGTATTGACGAGGACTGTCAAAGTCGGCGGGGCGGTCGGTGCTCTCGTAGACTGCGATAGCCTTTTTGCCCGCGCCGCTGTAACCTGAAACAGCGTGTGCAGCAACGGGATAATCCGCGGGCATAATGCCGAGCTTGACAAGCGGATAGACCATCGAAGCAAAGCCGCTCGCATAGCACCCCGGCACGGCAACACGGTTCGACTTCACGATCTTCTCGCGGAAGTCCTTGCCCAGCTCGGGAAAGCCGTATGCCCAATCGGGGTTGGTACGGTGCGCGGTGGACGCGTCGATAATGCGGACATTATCGTCCGCCATTGCGACAGCCTCTCTCGCCGCCGCGTCGGGCAGACAAAGGAACGTAAAGTCCGAGGAGTTTATCATGCGCTTGCGCTCATCGTTATCCTTGCGCTTGTCCTCGTCAATGCGGAGCAGCTCGATGTCGTTTCTGCCCTTGAAGCGCTCGAGGATTTTAAGCCCCGTAGTGCCCTCTTGTCCGTCAATGTATATCTTAGTCATTTGTCATTCCTCGTTTCTGTAAGCGCCGTTACCTCGGATAATTCCGGAGGGTTCAGCGCAATCGGATATTTCGTGCAGGCGATCCCCGCAAGTGCGCTCGCGAATCTGACCGTATCGTCGTCGCTCATTTTATTGTACAAAGCGTAGACGGTTCCCGCCTTAAAGCAATCTCCTGCGCCCAGTGTTGAAACTATGTCAAGGGAGTAGGGCTTGAATCGCTTGGGCGGCTGTCCCGTGGGAGAAGCTCCCTTTCGTCCGTATAGCAGCTCTTTTTCGCCCATTGTGAATATCACAAGCCCGTCCGTATTGTCGGTGTAAAGCCGGAATAGCTCCTCAATGTCGGTATCGGGATAAACCGTTTTCAGATACTCATGCGATATCGCGTTTACGGTGCAATGCCTGTTGATCTCACTGTCATATGCGCAGTCGATAGTTGCGTAGGGCTTGTTGTATTTACGGCAAAGCTCCGAGGATATCTCGGGATAGAACGAGGGATCAATGCCGCAGCATTCCGCGTTCTTTATCGACTCCTCACATGGCGGCTCATAGAACGGCTTTCCTCTGCCGTATAGCTTTTCCCACTCGCCGAAGCAGGTGCGCGTGTTCTTGTCGATGAACACATAATCCACAACGCCGTCAAAGTCCTCGTGTACAAGCTCCGAAATGTCCGCCTTATCCTTGAAATAATCGGAAATAAGCACTCCGTTAAGCGTCCCGAGGTGAGTTCCTCCGAGCTTGAGCTTAACGCCCAAAGAAGCCAGCACAGCCGCGGCGGTACCCGTTTCTCCACCAACAAGGTGATAGCGCTCCCTGATCTCCGCGTAATTGTCGGCAGAGGGGAAGCCTCCCTTTAACAGAAAGCTCTGTGTGGACATTATCTGCCCATACATATAAACGTATTTTTCCATAATTACAGTGTTTCCAGCGCCTTTTTAACAAATTCGATCTGTCCGAGAACGCTCTCGGGCGACGGACCGCCGAATGACTTGCGCTCCTTGACGCAGGTGTCAAGGCTTATTGCCGCGTAAACGTCGTCCTCGAAAAGCTCGCTTTGCTGCCTGTAATCCTCAAGGGGCAGCTCCTCGAGCGTGGTGTTCTTGGAAATGCAGAGCGCCACAAGTCCGCCCGTGATCTTATAAGCGGTGCGGAACGGCATACCCTTTTTAACGAGATAGTCCGCGCAGTCGGTAGCGTTGATAAAGCCCTTTGCCGCCGCGGCGCGCATATTCTCCTTGATTACGGTCATTGTGTCGAGCATGGGGATAAACGTCACCAGACAAAGCTTGATATTATCCACCGCGTCGAAAATAGCCTCCTTGTCCTCCTGCATATCCTTATTGTACGCAAGCGGCAGCCCTTTCATCATCGTGAGCAGCGTCATATTGTCGCCGATGACGCGCGCGGTCTTACCGCGGATAAGCTCCGTAACGTCGGGGTTCTTCTTCTGCGGCATTATCGACGAGCCCGTGGAGAACGCGTCGTCAAGCTCGATAAACTTGAACTCCCACGAGCACCACATAATGATCTCCTCGGAGAAGCGCGACAGATGAACCATACAGATAGCCAGAGCGGAGCCGAGCTCAATACAGAAATCGCGGTCGGAAACGCCGTCCAGTGAATTCGCCATGGGATTATTCATTCCAAGCAGGGAAGAGGTGCGTTCGCGGTCGATATTGTAAGTCGTTCCGGCAAGCGCGCAGCTCCCGAGAGGGCAGACGTTCATACGCCTTTCGGTATCGTTCAGCCTGTCAAGGTCACGCAGCAGCATTTGCACGTAAGCCATCAGATGATGACCGAACGTAATGGGCTGCGCTCTTTGCAGATGAGTGTACCCGGGCATAATGGTGTCGGCGTGCTGTTCGGCAATTTTGCAGAGAGTTTCAACAAGCCGCTTTATCAGCGCCTTGATCTCCTTGATCTCGTCGCGCAGATACAAACGTATATCGAGCGCAACCTGATCGTTTCGCGAACGCGAGGTG
>CAMWVP010000145.1 GCA_947177735.1 uncultured Clostridia bacterium | reverse complement strand
GGTAATGCTCGAGGGTCTTTGCGGACGGATCTCGGAGGGCTTCAAGGCGCTCGGCGCGGAGGCGGCGGTTGACGGCTTCACGTCGGGCGAAGACTTCCTGAGCGCGCATAATGCCGAGCCGTTCGGCGCGGTGTTTCTCGACATCGATATGCCGGAAATAAGCGGCTTCGACATCGCCGAAAGCATAAACGGCAGCGCGCTGATAATCTTCGTGACCTCGCACGACGAATTGGTGTATTCGTCGATAAAGTTTCAACCGTTCAGATTTATCCGAAAGACCTGTCTCGACAGCGAGCTCCCCGAAACGCTTTCGGCAGTGCACGCGGAATTGGCAAAACGGGAGCTCGGCAGGAGATTCGTGTTCAAAACGGGCACGGGCGAGACCTTCGCCGATCTCAGCGGCGTACAGTACATAGAGATCTACGGTCATCGGATAAAGGTGCACTTCGACAAGGGCGAGCCCATCGAGTGCTGCGGCAGTCTCTCCGAGCTTGAAAAGGAGCTTGCGGCGCACGATTTCGTCAGGACACACAAGAGCTATCTGGTGAACTGCAAGTTCATATTCTCCATTGAGCGGGGCTGCGTGGTGCTGGACGACAGAACCGAAATACCGCTCAGCCGTTACAAAGCCGAAACGGTCAGAAGCAAATTCAAGGAAAGCCTGAGGGGTGGATTATGAGCTTGACGGACGAACTTATAGAGGTCTTTGCCTGCGTCGCGGAATGTCTGATCTATATCCGTTTCATCACGGGTTTCCTCGGCTTTAAAAGCGAAAACAATAAGCTGCTCAAATGCGCGGGACTTATGCTTCCGGTCACGCTCAGCGACGTTTTGTTTTCGGGTCACGAGAACCTCGATCTGCTCTCTATCGCCTTGACGCTGCTTTTTCTTTTTGTTTTTTCCTGTATTTTTCTGGAAGGGAACACCTTCAAAAAGTTATTCGCCATATTGCCGGTATATACATTTCAGCTGCCGATAAATACTATCACCATAAGTATCGCCTCACTGCTCACGGAGAGCGGCAGAGCGGCGGCGCTGCCCGGAGGAGAGCTGCGTCTGCCGCTCATATTGATAACAAAGCTCGTGTTTTTCGCCGTGTGCGAGGTGATGATAAAACTGCACGGCAGAAACAAATTCTCCCTGAACAAGTATCAGCGCGTCACGCTTCTGTCCTGCTTCACGATATCGTCGACGATAGGCACGCTGCTTTGGGAAAAGTTCAGGCTCCACACCGACGGTCTCGCCGTGCTTTCGATAGTCTATATGCTGATAGCGGCGCTGAACGTCCTGCTCTACGCCATTACCAACAAAATGCAGCTCGACAATATCGAAAGGGAGGAGTACAAGCTGCTGAAAGCGAACGTATCCGCGCAGGAAAAGCTGGTCGCCGAGGTTCGGGAGCGCTATTCCGAGGTCAGGACGCTGCGCCACGATATGCGGCACTACCTCACCGCGGCGGCGGAGCTCATCTCGGACGATCGCGCCGACGAGGCAAAGGAGTACATCGAACGCATAATCGACGAGAAGATAAACGCGGCGGGCGCGGGCGTGAACACGGGCAGCGCGGTGGTCGACGCGGTGATCAACAACAAGCTCGCGCTGTGCGCGAAAAGCGGAATAAGGGCGAAGTGTGCGATAGACACGCGGTTCGGCGGCTCTGCGGACGTCGATATAAGCATACTGCTGTCCAATCTGCTCGACAACGCCGTGAACGGCTGCGATCCCGCAGACCCGCGCATTGAGCTGGTTATCGGCAGCAGAAAGTCGCTTATCTATATCGCGGTCAAGAACACTATCGCAGGCTCCGTGCTGAGCGGCAACCCGACCCTCGACACCGACAAGGAGGACAAGTCGGTGCATGGCTTCGGGATCAAATCCGTCCGAAACATCGCCGAGAAGTACGGCGGCAGCGTTGATTTCACCGAGGAGAAAAACTGTTTCACCGCGGAAGTCTGGTTGAAACCGGAAAAATAGTGCCGTTTACGCTGTGAGCGTGCCGTTCGTGCAAAGGGTATTGCGGAATAGAAAAATATCGGTTATAATGGTGACAAGAGCGGTGGTCATACGATCACCTAAGAGCCTGTTCAGACTCTAACGCCTCACCACTATGACCGATATTATGCATTATCACACTAATATTCTGCATTATCATACCAAGGAGAAAAAGACTATGAAAGAATGGTTTACGCACAACATAAAGAATAAGATCATCGCTCTTATAATTGGGGCAATTATATTCGGCGGCTTGCAGGTGCTGTCAATGACGGCGCTTAAAGATGTCTATCTGTTCGACTGGCTGGGACGGCGCCTGTACTGCTACGTCTGGATACCCGTGATCTGGTTCACACTGTTCAACAAGCTCGCGGTGTCATACTCCATTACCCTCGGCAACCTCGCCGCGACAATAACGGGTGAGCTGCTCGGCGGCTATATCCGCGGTATACGTATGGAGCGGATCACTCCCGAAACGCCTTCCGATCAGGTCTATTTTCTTTCCGGACATGACGGCGTTTTTATCTGGGCAGCTGTGCTGGCGGTGTGCGTCGTCGTCGGCATAATAATAGAATGGATCATCGGAAAAAGGAAAAAAAGGGTTGAAAAAAACGCGAAAACGTGATATAATGTTGTCAAAATGTTTTGGGAGCTGACAATGTGAAGCGGATATTCGGGTTTATCAAAAAAGAGGCTGTACTGTGCGTTTCCGGCGTGCTGGCGGTATTCTCGTGCTTTATCGTGCCGCCGTCCGCGGAATATCTCGGCTACATCGATTTCCGCACGCTGATACTGCTGCTGTGCCTGATGCTGGTAGTAGCGGGCATACGGCAGACGGGGGCGTTCACTGTGGTATGCGAGGCGCTCCTTAAAAGGCTGCGCGGCATTAAGACGGTCGGGCTGGTGCTCGTGCTGCTGAGCTTCTTTATGAGTATGCTGCTGACAAACGACGTGACTCTTGTGACGATTGTACCGTTCACGCTGCTTATGTTCGAGAATATCACGGGCGAGAAAAAAACGCGCGCGGAGATAGTGCTCCTGGTGCTCGAAACTGCCGCCGCAAATCTCGGCAGCATGCTAACCCCGATGGGCAACCCGCAGAATCTGTACCTGTACTCGAGTTTCGGACTGTCGATAGAAGAGTTTTTCGGGATAATTTTCCCTTATTCGGCGCTGTCGCTGGTAATGCTCATATCCTCGGTCTTCTTGTTCCTGCCAAAGCTGGAAGCTCCGTCGGCGGGCAGCTCGGCAAAGCTCCAAAGCCGCGTCAACCTGATAGTGTTCGCGGCGCTTTTCGCGGTGAATATGCTGACTATACTGCGCGTTCTGGACGAACGAATACTGCTTGTCATAGTTGCGGCGGCTGTGCTCATCATTGACAGAAAACTGTTTCTGCAAGCCGATTGTTCACTGCTGCTGACGTTCGTGTTTTTCTTTGTGTTCGTGGGCAACCTCGGGTCGCTGCCCGTGCTCTCGGACGGCTTGAGGAGGGTATTCGAGGGGAATGAGGTCGGGCTGTCCGTGCTGCTCTCACAGGTGATAAGCAACGTCCCCGCGGCGATACTGCTCTCCGGTATCTCGGACAATGTGAGGGCGCTGATAATAGGCACTAACCTAGGCGGTCTGGGCACGCTGATAGCCTCGATGGCGAGCCTTATAACCTACAAATTCTATGCCGCCTCCAAAGACAGCGCGCCGAAAAAATACTTTTGGACATTCACGGCGTTTAACCTTGGATATCTGGCTGTGCTTGGCACGGCGCATTTTCTGCTGTCGTAACGCATCAATTTCTTGTGCAATATGCTGATTTTTATTGTGAATTGTATACAAAACAAACGCCCGTCGCTAAAGAATCGGGCGTTTCCTGCCGATATTACCTTATATATGGAGGTGATTTGTGTGGATCTGACAACGATAGGTTCGGTCACGGCATACGCCAGATCGGTAAAGACGGCGGTTACAGCCCGTGAAACATTAGAGACCGGCATCGCGGAAAAACGCTCCGATATGTCGGCGTTCTCCGCACAAGCACGTGCCGCGGCAAGGCTGCGGAAAGTTCAGCCGACCGCCGAGGAGCTCGCCGAAAGAATGAACGAGTTCAAAGAAAACGCCGAGAAAACGGCTGCCGAAAACGCGGAGAAGCATACCGACGCTTCCTCCTCCGCACAGGACACCGAGATAGTTCAGGGCGTTGACAAGGTAAAGGACAAGGACGGCAAAACGATAGCCGAAATGGTCAAGGAGCAGATGGAAAAGCTCGACAGCCTGTTCGCCGAAAAGGAATACGACAAGGCTAACGACAACAGGCTCAGCAGCATCAAGGCGAAAATGCGCACGGGCGGAACTCTCACGCCCGCGGAACAGCAATACCTCGCCGCAAAGGATCCCGAGGGATATTCCACGTTCCAGCAGATCGAAAGCTCCAGGAAGATGTACCGCTGCTCGCTGAGCGCCTGCCGCACCAAGGACGAGGTGAACTCGATGCGGCTGTCGAACGCTCTTGCCGCGCTGGCGGCTTATAAGAAGGCTATTCGTAACGGCGGAGACGGTGCTGCCATCGTGGGACTGAACGCCGCGCTTGACAAGGAGATACGCTCGTTCACGAGCACCGCGGAGTACAGGCGGCTGCCGACCGTTGCGGAGTGCAATAAATTCGACCGCGACCTCGCCAAGGCGAAGCGCAACGAACGCGAAAAGAAGCTCGCGGAAAAGCGCAAGCAGGAAGCTAAGCGGAAAAAGACCTTAGCGGAAAGAAAGCTCGCCGCGAAGCGCGCCAAGTACAAGAAAACCCCCGGCGACGGCAAGATGACCGTAGCGCAGGTGATGTCCTCGCCGACCGCGAAAAAGGTTCTCGCGTCGCGCGCGAAGCGCACCTACTGCGGCTGCGCGTATGTGAGCACCGCAAAGGGCACAAACAAGCTTTATTCCAAAGCATAATTTGATCCGAGAGGAGTTTTACATTGGTTTACAGTGATTTTCACGGAGAGAAGCTCTCAGCGCTCGCGCTTGGATGTATGAGACTGCCGCTGATCGACGGCGACGACAGCCGCGTCGATCAGGCTAAGACCGAGGAAATGGTCGCCTACGCGATGGAGCACGGCGTGAACTATTACGACACCGCATGGGGCTATCATGCCGGCAACTCGGAGCTTGCGATCGGCAAGGCGCTGAAAAGCTATCCGCGCGAGAGCTTTAAGCTCGCAAATAAATTTCCCGGCTACGATCTCGCCAATATGGACAAGGTCAGGGAAATCTTCGAGGAGCAGCTCAGAAAGTGCGGCGTGGAGTACTTCGACTTTTATCTGTTCCACAACGTCTGCGAGATGAATGTAGAGCAGTATCTTGATCCGAAATACGGGATACTCGAATATCTTCTCGAGCAGAAAAAGAACGGCAGGATACGCCATCTCGGCTTTTCCGCGCACGGCGCGATGCCCGTGCTGGAAAAATTCGTCGGCGCATACGGCGAGCATATGGAGTTCGGGCAGCTTCAGGTCAATTGGCTGGATTGGACGTTCCAGAACGCCGCGGCTAAGGTGAAGTTCTTCGCCGACAATAATATCCCGGTTTGGGTAATGGAGCCTGTTCGCGGCGGTAAGCTGGCGAATCTGCCCGAAAAGCACTCGGCGGCGCTCAAGGCGCTCCGCCCGGACGCGTCGGACGCGGAGTGGGCATTCAGATTTTTGCAGTCGGTGCCCGAAGTCAAGGTCACGCTTTCGGGTATGTCGAGCTTTGAGCAGCTCAAAGAAAACATCTCGGTATACGAGGAATCCAAGCCGCTGAACGAAAAGGAAATGTCGGCGCTTGAGGCGATCGCCGCCGAGACGATAAACGCAGGTACGGTTCCCTGCACGGCGTGTCACTACTGCACGACGCACTGTCCTCGGGAGCTCGATATCCCGAGCCTGCTGGAGCTGTACAACGAGCACAAGCTGACGGGCGGCGGATTTATCGCACCGATGGCGCTCGGCGCTTATCCCAAGGAAAAGCAGCCCTCCGCGTGCGTAGGCTGCCGAAGCTGCGAGGCTGTCTGCCCGCAGCAAATAAAGATATCCGAAGCATTTGTTGATTTCAACAAAATGCTTGGAGTATGAATTTAAAATATTTACCGGGAGGATCGAACGATGCATGACGATCTTGAAAGAGCTAAGGAAATGATGATCTTTGACGGATACACCTGCGTTATCACACTGGACGGTGTTGCGTTCAAGAGTAAGGAAAAGGGCTTGCAGCCGCTTCTGGACTGGATGTACAGCGGCAACAAGTACACGGGTTGGAGACTGTGCGATAAAGTAGTCGGGAGAGCGGCGGCGTTTCTGCATATAATCCTCGGAGTGCGCGAAATATATGCCGACGTTATCAGCGCGCCCGCCAAGCAGCTCCTCGAGGAGAACAACGTCGCGGTCAACGCGGCGGAGATCGTGCCCGAGATACTTAATGAAACGATGGACGGTCCGAATCCGCTTGAGACGGCGGTCGAGAACATCACCGACGTGAACGATTCGATCATGGCTATCGAGCTCGCTATCAAGCGTATGAACAAGTGAACGGCAAATAAAAGGGCGGCATCATAAGGCGTGCCGCCTTTGTCAAACCGTTTCATAGAAAATTGCGGTGTCAAGCGTTTTCGCTCGACACCGCAATACTTATATACTGCACGCTCCCTAATGACGCCGCCCATTTTTTTAGCCGCTCACTTCGCCGCATTCCTCGGGAATACGCTCGATTATGCAGTCCCTGCCGTGGTTTTTGCCGTAATACAATTTGTCGTCCGCGGAGTTTACGAGACTGTCTGTCGTGCCGCCCGTGTACTCGGAAATGCCGAACGACATCGTGACGGCGATCTTCAGCCCGTCATATTCGCAGCGGTACCCCCGTATGCTCTCAACGATCTCGTAAAGCGTCTCCACGCACTCCCCGTAGGGCACGCCGCCGAACACGAGAAGGAACTCCTCGCCGCCCCAGCGCGATACGAATCCCTTGTCGCCCATGCCGTCGTTCAGCAGCCGCGCTACGTCTTTCAGTACAATGTCTCCGCAGGCGTGACCGTAGTTGTCGTTGAAGCGCTTGAAGAAGTCGATATCGCCGATCGCCACTGCGAACGGCACGCCGCTGTGCTCCGACTTTGCGCGCAAGTCGTCCATCTTGATATTGCAGGCGCGGCGGTTATACAGCCCCGTCAGCGGGTCGTTGGAGATGAGGTCTTTCAAAGCTTTTTGGAGCTTTACGGCGCTCCTGCCCATATCTCCGATCTCGTCGCTGCGCGTCACCAGCCGCTTATTCACCTCACAGTCGGTATCGCCGAGCGATATCTTTTTCAGGAACTCCGCTGCCGATATCAGCGAGCGCGCCATTCCCCTCGACACCGGAATGCTCAGCACCGCCGCCGCGAGCGCCACGAACCACGACACGGCAAGCGCCCCCAGAACGGATCTTGTGACGTTCGCGAGCACTGTTCTGCGGCTTTTTCCGGCGAACACCATTCCCGTGACCTTGCCGCTGTCGTCCTTGATCGGCATATAAAATCCGAAGAACTCCGAACCGTTTACGTCGACGTTGTCCGAGCTGAACTCGTTCCCGCCGTTTATCACCGTCTCCACTACCTCTGCCGCCGCTCTTGTACCGACGGCACGAGAGCTGTCGGCGTTCTTGATGGTGGTGATCCTGCGCTCGTCGCCCTCGAATACGGTTATGTAAATATCGGTGCGTTCGGTTATATTGTCAAAAATATCCTCGTTTTCGTTAAAATATTCATACCGCGCAGACTGGTAGTTCTCGCTGTGTTCAAGCAGCTCGAACACGCTCACACAAACGCTTGACAGCTCATGTGAGACCTCGTCGTATATATTCCTGTAGCCGGAATAACCGATAAATACCGACATAAAAAGTGCCAGCACTATTACCGGGATCAGCACGATTATCACCATTCTCCCGGTGATCCCGAAACCCTTCAACTTCATCGATCCAGTTATCTCCTTAATTATTAAATTGCTACCCTATATACATTTATATTATAC
>CAMWVP010000144.1 GCA_947177735.1 uncultured Clostridia bacterium | reverse complement strand
CGCTATTAGTACGGAAAACTATTAAAAGTTACGAAAAGCACAAAATTATGAACTGGCGAAATTTGGCTTACCTATGCGGTTTGCAAGAGGTTAGCAAAAGTTGGAATAAGCGTCAAAGGACATTCAAATCCTGTCACTCAGACCAGCAAAAGCCGCATAACAAAGCCGCTCGTGAGTATTTCATGAACGGCTTTGTTTTTTCTGCAAATTATTTTCGTGCGCTATTTGTGCGCCATTGCCGAAAAACGATATTAAACAAGAATTTACGATACAAAAAATAAGCCGCTCGAATTTCCTAAAAATGGGAAGTGCCGAGCGGCTTATTTTTATGAAATGCCTTGCTTCTTTTCCTGTTCCTCTGTCGCGCTTAGTGCGGTCGGCTTGGGGAGCAGCATAATATCCAGCTTATTCACAGCCTCAACGTCCGCTTCCTCGATCAAGTGTAAGTATTTGTTTGTCGTTTCGATATCACCGTGACCGAGCCGCCCTTGCACTTGCTTGATATTTACTCCTGCATAAAGCAGCAAGGTAGCCGAAGTGTGCCGCAGGCTGTGAAATTTTCGGTGCTTGAGACCGTTCCGCTCTAGGAACTTGGAGAATTGTTTTGTCGGTGTCATTGGGTTCATCATCTCGCCGTTCCATTGTGTAAATACCCAATTGCCGCCTACCCATTGAGAGCCGAGCCTCTGGCTTTCGGATATCTTCTCGGCTCTAAGCATTTTCAAGAGTTCAACGCAGCTTTCGTTTATAGTAACTGTGCGCGTTTCGTAGTCTTTCGGCGGCTTGGTGGCGAGCGGCTGACCCTTGATTTTGTAAGCTGCTCTCTCGATCGTGATCTTGCTCTGTTCAAAGTCTATATCCGAGAATTTCAGCGCAACCAACTCTCCGCGCCGCGCTCCGGTGAAGATTGCAAGCTGAATCAGCGTTTGAAACTGTAAATCCTCGTTCTCCAGAGCCGCCAACATTTGAGCGGCTTCTTGCTTCGTGAATATCTCGATCTTCGGGGCTTGGGCTTTCGGCAGCGTGAGCCGCTCGACCTTTGCCGGACTGTCCGTGATCAAGCCCAGCTTGACTGCTTGCTTGAAAATCGACTGCAACACCGTCAAATAGCGGCGAACGGTTGAAGGTGAGAGCGTTTCCCCTTGTTCATTCGGCAAGCCGCTCCGCTTCTCTTTAGGCGCGGCGGCAAGCTGATTTATAAACTTCTGGATATGCGAGGGGTTAATGTCTTTGAGCTTCAAGTGACCGAGCGCGGGATTTATCAAGCTGTCGATTTTCAGTTTGTAAAACTCGTATGTCGCAGGTGAAAGCGTCTGCTTTGCGATCTCCAGATATCGAGGAACGAAATCCGACAGCCGCATACTTGAATTAGCCTCGCCGAAGTGCAAGCACTCACTCTCGAAATCGTCCGCGAACCGTTGAGCGGCTTTTTCAGCCTGTTTAGCGGTCAATCCCTTTTCGGGCTTGTAGGACGTTGTAAAGGGCTTGAGCCGCTTTCCGCTGCTGTCGTAGCCGTGATATACCCGGATTGTGTAGCTTGTAATATTGCCGTTCTTGTCGCGGCGCGGGGTGATGTTAGCCATTATTTTCGCCCTCCTTATTATTGAAAATTGATTCGTGCTTTAAAAGATAATCCATATTATGGCTAGCTTCAAAATTTTCCTCTTGCATAACATCACACAAACGATATTTAGGACCGCATTGATTTTTTAACGATTTAATTATGTCTGTAATTTCCGATAACATACCATTTTCTAGCGTTGCACGAGTAAATGTAAAAGATCTTCCACCATCTTTCATAGTGGTACCATAATCTTCACTAGTTACCGTTGTGGTAATTGTGCCTTTTGTAAAATCTGTAAAAAAATAAATTACAAGCAAATGTGTTAAATCCCATATTTTTTCGGTTGAAAGTAAAACGTTTAACACCATTAAATTTTTTTCAGCCTCTTCCACAGGCCATCGCAAAGCATAACCTATATCGTCTTCATTTTCTGTAATAACAAAATATGTAAATGCTTTTTCAAAAAAAGGGTGCTTTTTTATATATTCATCATACAACTCTTTTCGATTATTGCTTTTATCATATTTTTCTATCATCTGTTCCATTTCTGGGTACTTTTTGTATAAATTTAATAATGCATTATTTGCTTCATCTCTTTTCTTTAAATAATCATAATAAAGATCACTTTTTAACTTTCCTTTTGCAAAAAGCTGAAGTTTATGGAGAAAATCAACTGCTTTTTCCGAAAGACCTAAATATTCACATACGGCTTGCAACTCTATATCGGTAGTTTTGTTCGGGGTTCGTCCAAGAAGATAATCTGTTGAAACATCGTAAGCATCTGCTATTTTGATTAATGTGTTGATATCCGGTGTAGTATCTCCCGAAATCCAACGTCCGACATTTTGCCTTGATACACCGATCTTATCAGCTGCTTCTTGTTGAGTTGCGGTTCCTATTAATTTGCGAAAAATATCATTAAAAGGATTACTCTCTTTCTTGGGTCTGCCGCTTTTATTTTCATTAGTACTCATTTTTTAACCGCCTTTGCACACATATTTGCATTTTTAAAAAGCATCGAAAAATCTATTGCATTTTCGTTTTTCTTATGCTATAATTATTATAGCACAAGAAAGTGCGTCTGTCAAGTAAAAGTAAAAAATATTTTCTAAGGTGGTGAAAAATGTGGGGCAGTCTAACATTGAAAGAGCAGCAGAGCTTCGCCGCGCTTACCAAAAGAAGTGGCGCGATGAACACAAAGATCGTGTGAGCGAGTATAACCGCCGCTATTGGGAAAAAAAGGCGGCGCAAACAGAAAAGTCCGATGATTCTAAACCATCGGACAAGTGAAAACCGCTCGGTGCTGGAACACCGAACGGCAAAACGGAACCCTAACCACAGACATTAGGTTGAATGAGTCCACCAATATTATAACATATTTGGCGGCGTTTTTCAACCGGAAAGGAAGAATTTTTGAAAATTTCAGATTATATTCCAACGGGCAGAGATAACCCAATACCAATGAAAACTCTCGCTGTACGGCTTGGTGTTCGCCCTCGTAAACTGCGGCTGCTTGTACAACATGAGCGCGAAAAAGGTGAGCCAATCTGCTCTAATTGGGAAAAGGGCGACTACTTTATGCCGTCTAACGAGTTTGAGGCACGAATCTACTATCGCCAGCAACGCAGCCGCATCAAATCTGCGATAGCTGCGCTGAATGGTGTGAAAAAGTATCTCAAGGAAAGGGGCGGCAGCGATGAACGAACCTCTTAAAATTCCAACGATGTTGACAATCAAGGAAACCGCTGAGATGTTCAAGCTGCCTATTCACTTTGTGCGACAAAAGGTCAATTCTGGTGAAGTCGTAGCCGTCCGCGCTGGGAGAAAAATTCTCGTAAATGCGGAGAAATTCGCAGACTACTTGAACATCGGCACGGCAACAGAAGCTACTCCTCAGACGGAGAAAGCACCCAGAATTTCGCCGATCTCTTTGCGTTAAGGCGGTGATGATATGACAAAAAACGGTTATATTCGGCTTCACCGAAAAATTCTCGAATGGGAATGGTATGGAGACATTAACACCAGATTAATATTCTTTCATCTGTTACTTTGTGCAAATTGGGAAGATGGTGAAATTCGCGGAGCATTGATAAAGCGCGGTCAGTTAGTAACTACTGTCAAAGAACTTGCAACAAACAACGGTTTGACAATTCAACAAACAAAAACCGCGCTGAACCACTTACAAACAACAAACGAAATAACAATCACCGCAACTACGAAATTCAGCATTATAACAATAAATAATTTCAATTTGTACCAATCGGATAACAAACCGATTAACAATCAATCAGCAAAAGAACCACAAACAAATCAACAAACGAATAACAATCAAACTAACAAACCTACATATTTATATAAAAATATAAAAAAGGAAAAAAGTGAAGAACCTAGCGCGAGCAACTTCAACGAGGTAAAGCAGCTTTTCAATTCGATCTGCGTCAGCTTGCCGCCGATTGAATTTGATCCAACGGCGCAACAGGTTCGCTTAGTGGATCAAGCGCGGATCAATCTTCGCGGATCGTCTTTTGAGGATTTTTTCAAGCGTGTCGAAAAATCGGATTTCCTTTGCGGCCGAAATGGCGGGTGGAAAGCGTCTTTTGAATGGATACTCAAACCCGAAAACATGATGAAAATTTGCTCGGGGCAATACGATCACAACTACAAACAAGCCGCTCTCCAGAACGCTCCACAACAAAAATCTTGGAACAATTACACACCGGAGGAACTGGAGGAGCAGGCAAAGCACTTTTACGATTAGGAGGATTTTAATTTATGGATATCAAGAAAACTATTGGCGATCTTGCAGCGAAAGCAACAGCGGCAAGTCCGCAAAACGAGGGGGACTACATCGGAGAGGACGGACTTTTATATTGTGGCAAATGCAACACGCCGAAACAATTTCGGGTTAAGGGATCGCTTGCTGCCGCGATTAATGGCGGTGTGATGAATTGCGCTTGCAAATGCGAAGAAGAAAAGCGGCACGCGGAAGAAGAACAGGAACGCACCGCGCGAGAAAAGCTCATGCTTGAACTTACCTCGCCTCAACGGAGAAACAACTGTTTCTCGGATGATTTCTACAAGTCTATGAATTTCGGCGCGGATACGGGCAAGGCACCGAAAGCGATCGAAGCAGCGCATTACTATGTCGATAACTTCGAGCGGCTTTCTGCAGCGAATATGGGCTTGATGTTCTTGGGGGATGTTGGTACGGGAAAAACCTTTGCCGCCTGCTGTATCGCAAATGCGTTGATTGATAACGGTCACAGCGTCTGGGTCATCACGGCAAGCGACTTGACACGCGCGGCGGGGAACTTCAGCACAAGCGAGGAAACCTTCTGCAAAATTCGTGATGTGGACTTGCTGATCGTTGACGACTTCGGAGCGCAGTCCAACACAGAACATAATTTAAGCCTGCTGTTTGATGTGATAGACAAGCGGTATAAAGCAAAGAAACCGCTCGTTATCACATCGAACCTAACGGCAAACGAGCTTAAAAGCCCTAATAACACGCAGCTAAAACGCATATACAGTCGTGTTGTGGAAATGGGCAGTTGCCCGATCTCTCCCGTTGTTTTGACGGGAGAAGAATTACGAAGTGGCATTGCACGAAGAAAGCACGAGGCGGTGATCGTATGATGTGTCCTCTGAAAAAATCAAGTACTATCGGCGACTGTTTATGTGACAAAGAGAACTGTGGCTTTTATTCAGGCGAAAAGTGCTCGGTCGCTGTGATCTCAAATATCGCAAACGAATTCACGGATTTAAAATCTACGTTAAATAATGTCACAAATGCACTTGATGATATAAGCAAACGGCTTTTGGTGACTGCCGCTGCTGTAAGCACCGCACGGCTAATGAAAAGATAAAAAAATGCTCCGAAAGCCAATGCAGCCCCCAGAGCGAAAACTTGTCCTGATTTCATTATACACGAAAATCGGGGGTCTGTCAAGTGACTTGCGAAACTATTGCGGAATTGATTCAAGAGGGCGGTAACGATGAATTGTTACCGCTCCTTTGGGAGAAAACACACGCTTTGATCTACATGAAATGCTCACGATATTGGGGCATTTATTCGGCAAAGCTGGAGCGCTTCGGGTATTCGCTGGACGATTTACGGCAAGAGGGCTACAATGCGCTTATTTTTGCCGTTAAGAGCTACAAAAGCGATAAAGAGTATAAGTTGATTACTTACTTGAACTATGCCTTAAAGAACGTTATACGCGGTCTGCTGAAAGGCGAAAATGACGCGCTGAACCGTTTGGACACTCAAAGCCTGGAACAGCCGCTCAGCGAGAGCAGTGACGGAGATTCAATCCTCGTCGGAGATACGGTTCCCGATGAACATGCGACGGCAGTCTTTGAGGAAATCGAGCGGCGGAACGGATATACCGTTTTGTATGAAGCAATTGACTGCTTGTCGTCAGATCTGCGCGAGGTTATCCGGGATCATTACTTCGAGGGATTGACGTTTCAGCAGATTGGGGAGCGGCTTGATTTGAGCAGAGATCAAGCGTGGCAGCTGCACAATAAAGCTCTGAAAGAACTTCGCAACAACAGAACATTGAGGGCGTTTTGCTGCGGGTAGAAATCGCGGATTTATGGGAAAAGCACAAATATCTGCCGCTTGCAGAGGGGGGTGACGGTATGGCGGCTAGGCTTACGGATAAGCAGAAAAAGAAGATAGTTGCGGATTATATCCAGCTTGGTAGCTACAGCGCCGCCGCTCGCGCAAACGGCGTTTCACATCAGACTGTGAAAAACGTCGTAATGAAAAGCGACGATATTTACCGAAAGTTACAGCAGAAAAAAGAAGAGAACACCGCCGATATTATCGCGTATATGGACAGACAAAAGAATGACGTTTGTGCGGTGTTGAAACTCGGTATTAAACTGTTAAAAAATCCCGATATATACGCTAAGGCTTCTCCACAGCAGATAGCCACCACAATGGCTATCCTGATCGATAAATACACCGCCCACAGCGGCGATAACATAGCAGACGATCAGAGCGAGGACGCTTTGAGCAAGAGCCTTAGAGAGCTTGGAGAGGGGCTGGAGAGCGATGGAGACTAAATTTGAGCTGTTAGTGACTTTTCTGCGTTGGCGGTGATTGAATGAACCACATTGAGGATAACGAACAAATATGCCTTATGGAGTGGGCGGCGGCACAATCGGGCAAATTTCCCGAATTATCGCTGATCTTCCATATTCCCAACGGTGGCAAGCGAAACGCGCGTGAAGCCGCTCGGTTTAAGCGAATGGGTGTTAAAGCTGGAGTTCCCGATCTGTTTTTACCCGTTCCTCGCGGCGGCTGTCACGGCTTATTTATCGAGCTTAAAGCACCGCACGGCAGACTGTCCGACTATCAACGCGGCTGGATCGAGCGGCTTAAGGCGAGCGGCTATGCGGTTTCCGTATGCTACGGTTACGACGAAGCACGGCAAGATATTTTGCGATACTTGGCACTTGAAAAGCCAAATCGCCGCTAACCACTCAAATTTCGCGTTTAAGGCGACTTTTGAATATCGGTAATGAACTTATACCCCCAAAGCACACAAGCCCCTTAAAACGCAAATTTGAGCGTCTACGGCGGCGAGCGATAAAAAGCCGCTCTCCCGATTTGGGAAGTAACCTCTTTTTAGGGGCTTGGAAATCTCGCCTTTTTAGGGTGTCCGAAATGTCCGAGAAACGGAACAATTAAGCCATATTGAAAAGCAGCGCTTGACAATTTGGCTATTGAGTTTAGCCATATTGACATACACCGAGAAAGCCGCTCCCCGACCTGGAGAGCGGCTTATTCTTAAACAAACTCGATCTTAACTTTTTTACCGAGAGCGGCGGCTACTCTTTTGAGCGTTTTTACGGACGGATTAGCGCTGCCATTTTCCAGCTTGCTTATATCGCCCTGTGCTATGCCCGTACGTTCGGAAAGTTCCTTTTGAGTAATGCCTTTTTCGCGCCGTGCGTCGAGTATCGCTCTGATAAGGGCAAACTCAGGCTCTAGCGCGTCATACTCCTTCTTGAACTCGGGATTTTTAAGCTGCTCATCAAGATATTTCTGCATATCGTCCATATCAATTCTCCTTTCTGACCTCATCATTTTCGTGCTGCCTGCTTAAATAATCAGCTCTGTAGCGTTTCGCTCTGTCAACCTCCGCAGGCGGCGTTTTTTGCGTTTTCTTAACAAAGCCGTGTGTTAGCACAATTTTGTTGCCAATAACGAAAAAGTACAGCACTCGCGTAATGTTCGTTCCAACTTTTATACGCAATTCAAATATCCCATCCGACAATGGTTTTGAATACGGCTCGCGAAGATCGCCACCATTATCGCGGAGGAGATTAACCGTGCGCGTCACTTTGGCACGCATTTTCACGTCCAAGCCGTTCAAAAAGTCCAACATAGGACATTCCTTTTGCGCTGTTCTGTAAAATATTATTTCATTATTCTGCATTTTTAACCTCAATATATTTT
>CAMWVP010000143.1 GCA_947177735.1 uncultured Clostridia bacterium | reverse complement strand
AAACCGTTTTTGGCGGGTTTCCCCCCGCCTCGGGGGGGCAAAACCGCGCAAAATGGAAATGTTTAACTGGAACATATAGTATGCAGCCGTTTATCAGCAAACCTCCGGAGACGGCAGAGACGCCGCTTCGGTAGTAAGCGCCATATTCCTCTTGTCATAGGACTTGTAAAAGCTGTTGAGTATACGCTCGGTGACGAGCTCCGCGCTTTCCGTCTGCGGCTCTGTGACGATTACCATACACTGCACGCTGCTGAAACGGAACGTTATCATCGACGGGCTTACCGTCACATCGATAGCGCTTTGCAGATACTCCATAGCCTCGTCGCGGTCGGCGACGGCAAGCGACTTCCCGACAGCGGGCGTTACCGTTATCAGCACGAGCTGCATCTCCTGCTTGTTCTTCTCATAAATACCCTTTACAAGCTCGTATATCCTCTCGAACTCGGGCGAATCCATTCCATAGACCGCGCCGTCCGAGCCGTCGTGCGCGATCATCTTGATAAGCTGCTCCAGATCGAGACCGTAAAGATTGCCGTTCCTGTCTTTCTCGGACTTCTTGTACAGATAACTTCCTTCCTCGCCGAGCTGCTTGACGTAGAACAGCGCCTTGTCCGCCGCGATAAGCAGCGCCGAAAGATCGCGCCCTACCTCGGACGAGAGAGCGCCACCAACGCAGATAAGGTTGTCCTCATATTCGGTCATAGCACGAAGCTTTCCACCGATCTCAGAGCAGACCTCCGACATCAGACCCTCCAGCGCGCCGCTCTCCGCCGCGCTTTTCGTAAAGCAGAGGAAACCGCTGCCGTCATAACGGACAACGATAAGCTCCTCCCGTGCCGAAAGCTCCTCGGAGACCGTCTTGATAACCCTGTCGCCCGCGACTATTCCGTGCTTTTCGTTTACGCCCAGCAGATTTGTTATATCAACGATAAACAATCCGCCGTCGCCCTCGGCAAGCCGCTCGGAGATGAGCTTCTCGCCCGCGCTCCTGTTGAGCGCTCCCGTAAGATAATCGTGCTCGTTGTCGTATGCTTTTTCTTTAAAGCCGATAACGCTTTGCAGCAGATCCGCACTTCGCTCGGCAATGCCTTTGCTTTCGGTTCCGGTATTGGTATCGGCAGCGTTGTCGGGACTGAGATCGTCCAGCTTTCCCGCCTCGATCATCTTGACGAATATCTCCGCGAGCCTCGGGTCGAACTGCGCGCCGCTGCATCTCTTTATCTCCGAGATGACCTTCTCGTTAGTCAGTCTTTTGCGGTACACACGGTTGCTCGTCATAGCGTCGTAAGCGTCCGCGATGCCTATGATACGCGCCATTTCGGGTATCTCCTCGCCCTTTAATCCGAGAGGATAACCGCGTCCGTCGAAGCGCTCATGGTGGAACTTCGCGCCTTCGTCCATTCCGTCGATCATATTGTTTCCGCTGAGGATATTGCCGCCGATCTCGGCGTGCTTGCGCATAAGCGCGTATTCGCTGTCGGTGAGCTTTCCGGGCTTGTTAAGTATTGAATCGGGAATACCAATCTTTCCGATATCGTGAAGCAATCCAATGTACTTGACGTTCGCGACGCGCTCCTTATCGTAACCCAGCTCCTGCGCCAGCGCGGAGGAGTATTCCGCCACACGGTAGGAGTGACCCTTTGTGTACTCGTCCTTCGCGTCTATGATGTTCGCGATGGTGGTGATCGTTTGCAGGGTAACGCGCTCGAGCTGCTTCTGCTTGTCGTCGATAGACTTGATATATTCCTCGTTCTCTTTTACGATCTTGTCATACAGAACGGTAGCGATATACGCGAACACAAAGCTGAAACCGATCATACCGAGCTGTATCTCAACGTCCTTGATATCGCCGGCGGTCACCATACCGATAGCAAAGAACCGTACGACACACAAGATATTCGCTGCCAGCGCTACGCTGCCCATTACAAGCACCAGCTTCGGCGAGTGATACAGCACTATCAGTGTAAGCATCGGGATAATGTAGCCGTAGGTCATTACGGTGTTCGTGTTCAGCAGCACGAACGTATACATAAGCAGATACCCGGCGATAGCGTAGATACGCAGCTTTTTGCTTTGGGGTCTCTTTATAAAGTAGATAAGGCACGCCACGGCGGGGATTATCGTAACGGAAAGGAACATTGCCATATACGGCCAGTCCCGATGCCCGCGTGCAAGCTCGCCGAAATACGTCACCGTAAGCACGACGACGATAGCCAGCCAGCCTATCATCAAATACCTGTTGATCTTTCCCAGTTTTCTGTCCATAAAACTCTCCTTAATACGATCGAAATATGATCGGATACTCGTAAATGCAAAGTTTTTCGCCATAATGGATAAACTGTCGATTATATTATTGATTATACCATATTATTCCCAATTAGTCAATAGTTCGGGCGTTTTTTTTATTACTTATTACACACATAAGAAATAAAAACCATTGCCTTTGGTTCGATACTTATAAAGGAGTTTAAGCCCCAAAGCAACTGCTTCGAGGCATTTTGTAAATATTCGATTACTCGCATAAATCAGAATTTAAATCATTTTCTGTTTCTTTCATGTTTTTTCTAATACGGCTCAATGATTCCGGAGCAATACCAAGATATGTAGCGATATACTGCTGTTTAATACTTGAACATATTTCAGGATATAATTTTCTGAAATGGATATATCTTTCTGTTGCGTTTTCAACGAGAAATCCGTTTTCTCTGTATATCTTATATCGTAAAGCATTTTCCAGGAGTGTCATATATGCATTCTTAAGCAGGTCATCTTCAAATATCAGCTTTTTGATCTGTTCCGCACTAAAAACCATAAGCATAGTTTCTTCCAGCGTTTCCCATTCAGTCAGACTTTCGGTATATCCGAACATACCCTCGTCCATACAAAGAGTTCCTGCAATTGAAAAACCGCGAGTAATATCATTTCCATTTCCATCTATATAAAAACACCTTGCAATACCGCTGAGAACAAGACCTGCATTTTTAGTTTCATCTACAATATGTCTAAGGCATTTTCCTTTTTCTGCAACACAAAATACGGACATATGCACTATTTTTTCAAGCGTAGCAGAACTTATTTCCAACTTATACTGTTTTGCCATGCACATCATCTGACTTATGATCTGTTTTTTATCCATTGTAAACTCCTTATGCCGTAATGATATAAAATACTACCGAAATCAGATTCATTCCTCCATGCGCGATCATAGGTACGATCAGGTGTTTGCTCTTTTTATAGCCCCATATCCACAGCAAACCGACAATAAATGAATGTCCCATATTGAACCAATCCAACATCCAAACATCACATTAAACAACAGCAGTGCAACGGTTTCGCCAAAAACACTTCCGCAAAAGTTTTTTGCAAGACCTCTGAAATATATTTCCTTACAGATACCGCTTACAATCCCCAGTGAAATTATCATCAGGCATATCTCACTTATCGAGAGTCTGCTCCAACCTTCAAATGCATAATTTGTTCTGCCTTTGTTGACAACAAGGCTCAGCAAACTGATAATCGAAGAAATAACTGCAAGACTCACACCCAATATAGTATCTTTTATCAAACTGTCCTTGCTAAAAATTTCTTGCTTTAAGTTGATACCGCTGTCTTTGTATAACAATAAAGCTCTTGGCAGCAGTATGATATTCACCAATATCAGAACCAGACAATATGTATTTAGATCAGCATTTGCAAAGCTTGCGATATCAAGAAAATTCATTCCCACACTATAATTCTGGCACGATCTGAAGATCTCATATCCTGCTACTATAAGTGTCAATGCTGTTGTGATCCTAATTGCTTTTTCTGCATTATAATTTTTTGAATCATTCATTATTATCACCTCAAGGTAATAATAACACACTTTGTCCCGCTTGTCATTGACATATGTTAAGATAAATTACGATTTATCTTAGTAATAATTATACATCAAATCCGTTACATTGTCAATAAAAACGCCATAGTACTTTTGACTGAAAATCATAAGTGCTATGGCGAAAACTTCTTTATGAGCGCCTGTCTTTCCGCTCCCCCGTTTTATTATGCAAGCTCCTTGGCAAGCGCTGCGATCTGCGCCTCGCTCTCCGCGTTAAGTGCCGACTTCACGGTCACCGTAGTGTCGGTGAACGTGATGTTCTTGCTCTTCTCGAACATTCCCTTTATGACCTTAGCCGCCGTCGGCGCCCAGCTTCCGTTCTCGATAATGCCTATCGTGCGGTTCTGGTAGTTGCGCTCGGTGAGGTGCAGGATAAATTCGCGCATAAACGGGAATATCTCCGCGTTGTAGGTGGTAGTAGCGAGCACGATCTTGCCGTAACGGAACGCGTCCTCGACAGCCTCTGCCATATCGTCGCGCGCCAGATCGGTCACAGCGACCTTCGGGCAGCCGTTCTCTTTCAGCTTTTCCGCCAGAAGCAGCGCCGCCTTTTTGGTGTTGCCGTAAACCGAGGTATACGCGATAACGACACCCTCGCTCTCAACTCCGTAGCTCGACCATGTGTTGTACAGATCAAGATAATAGCCGAGGTTTTCCAGCAGCATCGGACCGTGTAGCGGAAGGATCTTTTGAATATCGAGACCCGCTGCCTTTTTCAGCACCGCCTGAACCTGAGCGCCGTACTTGCCGACTATGCCGAAGTAGTAGCGGCGTGCCTCGCAAGCCCAACCCTCATCATCGTCAACGTCCAGAGCGCCGAATTTACCGAAGCCGTCCGCGGAGAACAGCGCCTTGTCAACATCGTCATAGGTCATGATGACCTCGGGCCAGTGAACCATCGGCGCGGTAATGAATGTCAGCGTATGCTTTCCGAGCTTGAGTGTATCGTTCTCGCCGACAACGACCTGCTTGTCCGTGAAAGCGTCGCCGAAGAACTGCCCCATCATCACGAACGCCTTTGCCGAAGCTACTATCTTCGCCGAGGGGTACTTGTCCGTGAAAACTCTGATGTTCGCCGAGTGGTCGGGTTCCATATGCTGAACGACCAGATAATCGGGCGTTCTACCACCGAGAGCCTTTTCGAGATTGCCCAGCCACTCGCCGCCGAAATGCGCGTCGACCGTATCCATGACCGCGATCTTTTCATCGAGGATAACATAAGAGTTATACGCCATTCCGTTGGGCACGTCATACATTCCCTCGAACAGATCGATCTCGTGATCGTTTACGCCAATGTATTTGATATCGTTTGAAATTTCCATAATTTACCTCCAAAAAATATTCTACAACCCGATTATATCACACTTAAACAATTAAGTCAAGAGTATTGACGGGCAAATCCCGATGTTTTTTGCTAACACACTCTTTTATAATTAAGTTACCCCTTTACCTCGTCATTATGTTTTAAAGGTCAAAAATACCCTATACAAAAACTCAGCCTGTATATAAACCCGAGGTTCTCCCCGACGCAGACGGGGAGAACCGCATAAAATCAAGGCTGTTTTTATTAAAATTGAACTTTTTCTGCAGTCTGATAAAAAACTTTTTCGACATAAACCGACAAAAAATTTTTACAAAACTGATGAAGTACTTTTGCCAAATAATCATATTTTCGCGATGGTTATCGCGAAAGTTCAAAACCGGAAATTTTTTTCCAAATATTTCCAAAATCTATTGCAATAATTTCCAAAATATGGTAAAATAAAATCACACCGAAAGACAAGGTGACGAAAACCCGTATGGACAAGCTATGCTTGCCATAAACGGAAAAAATTGGAGGAAAATAAAAATGCCAAATCAGATCAAGGTACTTATCGGAAATGATACCGCGGATTGCGGAATGGCTTGGGCAGGGGCGCTCAAGAATGCGGGAATGTACGCGATAACCCGGCGCTGCGACGGAAACTCCGTGTTGAACTCGATAAAGTCCGAGGCTCCCGACGCGGCGGTGCTTGAGGCGAAGATGCCGTTCTGCGACGCTATCGAGGTAATACGCAGGCTTAAGGTGGAAAAGAAGTACGTACCGAATGTGATCATCGTTTCCAATAACGCCGACCCCGTGCTGGAGCGCGAGGCAGCCTCGCTCGGCGCGACGTTCGCGCTGAAACCGCTCGATCCTCAGTTCCTCGTGGAGAAGATAAACCGCCTGTGCGGAATCGCCGAGAAAGAGCCCGAAACTCCCGACGAGACCGACCTTGAGTGCGCGGTGACGGAAATAATCCACCAAGTCGGGATCCCCGCCCACATAAAGGGCTACCACTACCTGCGGACGGCGATAATGCTCTCGGTCAACAATGACGAGATGATAAACAGCATAACCAAGCTGCTCTACCCGACTGTCGCTAAGCAGTACGACACCACGTCCTCGCGTGTAGAGAGGGCAATCCGACACGCCATTGAGATAGCGTGGGACAGAGGCGACATCGATATGCTGACCAAGATATTCAGCTACACCGTCCACATATCCAAGGGCAAGCCGACAAACTCCGAGTTTATCGCGCTCATCGCAGATTATCTTCGTTTAAAGTTTAAGCAGAAAGCCAACAAGGGCGCACTGGCTGTGTTCTGAACATATATAGGAAGTTGCCGTAAACTGTTTACGGCAATTTCTGTTAGCTTTATAATTAGTGATAATATTAACTTAAAATACCATTTAAAGTAATTTAAGCAACAACATAATGTATTTGTTAATGCAATATATACTAAAAGTACCGCCAATATTTAGCCAAAAAGTCTATTGAAAAAACGATTACAATTTGTTATACTGTTGATAGGGTATTTTAATATACCGTAAATAAATACTTTTGAGAGGTGCTTAATATGAGTTTGGAAATTATCGGTCAGAGCATTCCGAATATGCCCTGGCAGGATCGCCCCGAGGGCTGCAAGGACGTTATCTGGCGCTATAACGCGAACCCCATCATTCCGCGTGATCTGCTGCCGAACAGCAATTCCATTTTCAATTCCGCCGTCGTACCGTTCGAGGGCAAGTTTGCGGGCGTTTTCCGCGTTGACGATAAGGAAAGGAATATGGCTATCCACGCGGGCTTCTCCGATGACGGCATCCACTGGAACATCAACCCCGAGCGCGTAGAGTGGATAAACGACGACCCCGCAGCCAAGGAGGCTAACCCCTGGCAGTACGGCTACGATCCCCGCTGCGTCTGGATCGAGGACAGATATTGGATCACCTGGTGCAACGCTTACGGCTGGAAGCCCACTATCGGCGTGGGCTGGACTAAGGACTTCAAGGAGTTCCATCAGTGCGAGAACGCGTTCCTGCCGTTCAACAGAAACGGCGTTCTGTTCCCGAGAAAGATAAACGGCGAGTACGTTCTGTTCTCCCGTCCGTCCGACAGCGGTCATACCCCGTTCGGCGATATGTATCTGTCTCACTCCAAGGATATGGTTTACTGGGGCAAGCACAGACACGTAATGGCTCCCGACAAGGGCTGGGAGTCCAAGAAGATCGGCGCGGGTCCCATCCCGATCGAGACCTCCGAGGGCTGGCTGGTATTCTATCACGGCGTTCTCGAGAGCTGCAACGGCTTCGTTTACAGCTTTGGCGCGTGCATTCTTGACAAGGATCAGCCCTGGAAAGTAAAGTATCGCTGCCGCGAGTACCTCATCAACCCGCGCGAGATCTACGAGTGCATAGGTGACGTTCAGAACGTAACGTTCCCCTGCGCGGCTCTCTGCGACAAGGATACCGGCCGTATCGCTATCTACTACGGCTGCGCAGACACCGTTGTTTCAATGGCGTTCTGCTATGCGGAGGAAGTTGTTGAGTACGTTAAGGCTCATTCCAACTGATATGAGCAGCCGATAACATTTTAAGCGTTATCGTAAGCGACAAAAGTAGTTTGTTCAAACATAAAAATTGCATATTGCCATATCCAAGTTACAGTTATGGCAATATGCATTTTTTTATATAGTTTATTGTAATTTCAATTATGCTTGGTATTGAATAGGAGCAGACTGTAGAAAAAGTCTGCACTCAGGCTGTAGGAGAAAAACCGCGATCCTTATTTTACATCTTTTGCCCGGCTAGTGTACTGTCCCATTGAAAATTAACAATAGACGCGCAGCGATTTTTTCCATACGCGAGGCGAAAATTCGCAGATGTACTTTAATGTACGCATTATGCACTTCGTGCAAAACGCTCAAGAATTTTCAACGAAGCGTATGGGAAAAAGGGCGAACTTGCGCCCTGCGGATATGTTAATTTTGAGTGGGACAGTACAC
>CAMWVP010000142.1 GCA_947177735.1 uncultured Clostridia bacterium | reverse complement strand
AATAAAGAAACCGCACAACAATGCGGTTACTTTGCTATTTGGCGGAAAGAGAGGGATTCGAACCCTCGAACGGGTATTAGCCGTTACACGATTTCCAATCGTGCGCCTTAGACCAGCTCAGCCATCTTTCCTTATCTATTTGACTATAATATTATATCACATCTTTCTCGAATTGTCAAGTACTTTTTAAAAAAATATGTAATTTAATTGTTGCGCTACAATAGATATAGGACAATCAAGTAAAAAATATTGTTTCTATGTCAACAAAAAGCACAGATTAAACATATTCCATGGAGAAAGATTGTATTATCCGACAAAATCGAGAATGGAATGAAGGGGAAATTTGTGCATATTTTCAAAGTCTGAGACCTGCCAAATTTTGTGCAAAAAGGAATAAAGCACCTCCGATAAGAAAAGACTTAAGTCAAGGAAAAATCTGAAAGGAAGCGTTTTATTAAAGTAAATATTATAGGTATTGATTAATGAACCGCAAAATGGTATAATGATATCAGACTAAAAAATGTGTGGCGGAAAGGACAACATAATGCGAAAACATATTCTGATAATAGATGACGACGAGGATCTTTCATTTATAATAAGCGAAATGCTGGAAAGCTACGGATACGAGGTCAGTCACGCGGAAAACGCGTCGGCGGCTTTCGATATGCTCTCCGGGAACAAGTATCATCTTGTGCTGCTGGACATAAATCTTCCCGAGACAACGGGATTTGAAATATGCAAAGAGCTCAGAAAAGTGTCCAGCGTTCCCGTAATATTCGCGAGCGCGAGGACAAGCGAGACCGACAGGATCACGGGCTTTGATATAGGCGGTGACGATTATCTTCCAAAACCGTATTCCATGAAGGAGCTTTTGTCGAGAGTAAACGCGCTTATCCGCCGCGCTTACGGCTTCACGGAGGAAGAAAAGTTAGTGGAATTCGGCGACGTATGCGTGAACATCACCTCGCGAACCGTAACAAAGGGCGGGCAGACAGTCTCACTGTCTCTTCGCGAATTCGATCTGCTTGCATATTTGTGCGAGCATAAAAACACGGCTGTCGCCAAGGATAAGCTGCTGAACGAGGTATGGGGCGCATTCTCGATCGTCGAGCCGTCGACTTTGACAGTGCATATACGCTGGCTGCGCGAAAAGCTGGAGGACGATCCCGCAAACCCGAAATACATAAAAACTGTTTTCAAGGTAGGATATAAGCTGGAGGTCGGAAATGAAGAATAAACTTATTTTTGTGACCGTTTTATTTTCACTGGCGGCAATTCTGGTTTCGGGCGGCTTTTATATGTCGTCGAAAATCGTCGATCCCGAAGATGAACGATCGGCGTATATTGTTGATCTGAACGAAATAAGCAGACTCATCGAAAACGGAGAGCACGATACGGTAAATGCGAAAATCGACGCGTTGCAGGAGAATATGCGCAAGGCCGAAAGTCAGCAAAGCGGTGCGAGCGCCATACCTATACTTTGCGGCGTGAGCGTCCTGTTTTTTGTAACGGCATTCGGATATATCTATTTCGCGATATTGCGCCCGTTTGAAAGAATGAAGGATTTCGCGGCGAAAATCTCCTCCGGTGACTTTGATATACCGCTGAAATATGAGCGCTCCAATTATTTCGGCGAATTTACATGGGCGTTCGACAACATGAGAAACGAGATCACCAAATCGAGGGCTAGCGAAAAGGAAGCGATCGAAAACAACAAGACCGTCATCGCGACGCTTTCTCACGATATAAAAACTCCGATAGCGTCCATAAGAGCGTATGTCGAGGGACTTTCCGCGAATATGGACAGTTCTTACGAAAAACGCGAGAAATATTTAAGCGTTATCACGAAAAAATGCGACGAGGTGTCGCGGCTTACGAACGATCTGTTTTTACATTCCGTGTCCGATCTCGATAAACTCAAGCTGGCTCCCGAAAGGATAGAGCTCTGCGCCTTTACGGAGAGCGTGATAAACGAGATAGCGGCGGAACGCGGCGATATTATTTTTAAGAAGCCCGATCTCACGGCATTTGTCAGCGCCGATAAAAACAGGTTCACCCAAGCGTGTGAAAACATTGTCAACAACGCGCGGAAATACGCGAAAACGGAAATCGAGGTATTTTTCACAAAAGAGGACGATGATATAGTCCTGCATTTCCGTGATCACGGCGAGGGGATACCCGATGAAAATATGCCGTTTATTTTCGACAAATTCTACCGCGGAAGCAACTGCGGAAATGAGCAGGGCTCGGGGCTTGGGCTGTATATAGTAAAATACATTACCGAGAAAATGGGAGGAAAAGTTCTTCTGCAAAACCACGACAGAGGACTTGAAGTAAAAATTATTTTGCCGACAACGGAATAATTAAGACTTTTGCTTTCTGCCCCGCGCAGCGGGGCAGAAAGCAAAATATTTTTTTATTCTCTTAAGGACTTCTTAATATCTTTTGCGGTAAAATATAAACATAAAAAAGAAAGGGGCAAAATATGAAACAAATTATTTTATCAGCAAAAGGTTTATGTAAGAGCTTTGCGCATAACGGAGGACAGGTACATATTCTCTCGCACGTTGATTTCGATCTGTACGAGGGGGATTTCACCGTTATAATGGGAGCGAGCGGTTCCGGCAAGTCCACGCTGCTGTACGCTTTAAGCGGCATGGACAGAGCAACCGCGGGAGAGGTTATCTACAACGGCAAGGACATTGTTAAGATGAAGGAAAACGAGCTTGCTAGGCTCCGCTATACGGATTTTGGATTTATATTCCAGCAAATGCACCTTGTCAGTAACTTGACGCTTTTCGAGAATGTCGCGGTGTCGGGATATCTTAATAAGAGCAAGCCCGCCGCGGAGGTGAGAAAGCGCGCCGACAAGCTGCTGGAGCAGATGTCGGTATCGCACATAAAGGATCACTTGCCGACGCAGGTCTCGGGCGGCGAGCAGCAGCGCTGTGCCGTCGCGAGAGCGGTCATAAATTCACCTAAGGTGCTGTTTGCCGACGAGCCCACGGGCGCACTCAACCGTAAAAACACCACCGACGTTTTAGACCTGTTGACGGAGCTTAACAGCGACGGGCAGAGCGTTTTAATGGTCACGCACGATATGCGTGCCGCGCTAAGAGCGAACCGTATTCTGTACATCGGCGACGGCAAGATCATCGGAGAGCTTTCCCTGCCGCCGTACAGTCCGAATGAAGAAAAATCGAGAGAAACGCAGGTAAACGCATGGCTTACCTCGCTTGAATGGTGAGGTGCGGTATGGAGATCTTAACGTTATTAAAGGCGAATATCCGCCGCAAAAAGGGCTCGTTCGTAAGCGTGATCCTGCTCACGCTTATCATCGCGATGAGCGTTACCACTATTTTAAGCATTCGGGAAAGCGCGCTGAACGGTGTTGATCGCGCTCATGAGCTGTGCGATACCCCCGACATCGTGGCGACCTATTCCGCGCATCGTCTCACCGACGAGCTGGTTGAAAAGGTGCAAAGCGACAGCAAAGTAAAAAGTGTAAACGTGATCGATTCGATACTGTCGGAAAAAGCAATTATGGGCGACAGCGAATACGGCAATACAATGACGCTTACAAAAGCGGGCGAAAATACCAAGCTGTTAAAGGAGACCCTGAACGGCGTCGAGGGAAACGCTCCAAAGCTCCAAAGGGGTGAAATATATGTTTCGCAGGGATTTTTGACCGATCTTAACGGAAAAGTCGGACAAAAGGTCACGCTTAAGACGATTGACGGAGATCATGAGTTTATCGTTAAAGGAATATGTCTTTCTCCGATGTTTGGTTCGTCGATGATCGGCTGGAAAAATATATGTATAAGCGATGATGATTATTCGGAGCTTGCGGCGGCTGCTTCCGACGCCGAAACGGAGAGCAGAACCGGCTTGGGAAAAATTCTGGAGGTCTACAAGTCCGACGATTGCACTCTTACGAACGCGCAGCTGCGCCGTCAGCTCAATCTCGACACCGGCTTTACCGATATGGCCTACGGCTCTATGACAAGGGAAATGTCGATAAATTACACTACCCTTTTTCCCGTAATTGTCTGTTCCGTTTTATTGGTGTTTATAATGCTGCTGTTGGCTATCGTTATTATCGTTACCGTACACAGCATTTCGGTCGAGATCGAAACGAATTATGTGACGTTCGGAGTACTTAAAGCGCAGGGCTTCGACAAAAACAAGATCCGCACGTTGTTTCTGGGACAGTATCTGCTGGCGGAGGTCATCGGCGCGGTCATTGGAATTGCTCTAAGCATTCCGCTTATCGGGGTTGGCTCGAATATTTTTGTAAAGGTCACCGCTGTTCCCGCCGTTATGAGCGTTCCGACAGTAATGATCGCCATTATACTCGCGGGGCTGATTGCGCTGTCTGCCGTCTCGATATTCCTTGTCACGATAAAGGTCAACAAAATATCTCCCGTCCGCGCTATCTCGGGAGCGAAGAACGAGATATATTTCGACAGCAGACTGAACGCTCCGATAAGCAAAAAGCTCCTGTCGCCAAGTCTCGCGTTAAGGCAGTTCACTTCCGCGAAGCGCAGATATGTCGGAACTCTTGTTATCGTCGCCGTTCTGGTATTTTTTATGATGACGGTGACTATCCTCGCAAATACCATTACCTCAAAATCTGCTCTGGAATCAATGGGGGCACTGGTATCCGAAATCAATGTCACTCCCAAGGATAAACTGTCCGACAGCGATCATGAAAAGATAGAAAAGGAGATAGAGCGTTTTGCCGAGATCGAAAAGGCATACTACACAACCAACTCGTATTTTTCGTTTAACGGTGAGGAAATGCTGGGCAGCGTTTACAAGGATCCGTCACTGCTGCCCGTGCTTAAGGGACGCGCTCCCGAATACGACAACGAGATAGTGATATCAACGATCCTGCTTGAAGAGTTTGATCTGAAAGTGGGCGATGAAGTAACGATCGGACGGCGCGGGAAAAAAGAAACGTATCTTATTACCGGTGCGGTTCAGCTTCTTAACGACGTGGGAAGATGTTTTCTGATATCCGCTGAAGCCGCCGAACGGGTAGGGTTTGACGCTCCTCTTTTCGGGAGCTATTCTTTAAAAGACAATAATGAGGAGATCAACCAAAAGATCGTTGACGCGCTTAATGAAAAATTCGGCGATATTATCGAAGCGGAGGTAAGTGATGAGCTTATAGACGATACCACCGGAACGGCAATAAACGCAATGCAGCTTATTATCTACGTTTTCTCGATATTGTTTTCGCTTATCGTGGTGCATATGGTATGCTCAAAGGCGTTTATTCAGGAGCGTACCGACATCGGTATTTACAAGGCGACCGGCTTTAAAACGTCCGGACTGCGGCGGCAGTTCGCGTTTCGTTTTCTGATCGTGTCGATCATCGGCTCGGCAATGGGCGGATTATTAAGCTGTTTCCTTTCGGGGAAAATGCTGAATATCCTGTTAAAGAGCATTGGCATAACCAGTTTTAATACGAATATCGTTTTTTCGACATTCGCGATACCGATCACAATTATTTGCCTGAGCTTTTTGATATTCTCCTACATCGTTTCGGGAAAGATAAAAACGGTAAAGATCAGGGAGCTTGTAACCGAATAAAATAAAGGCAACGCCGCACAAAGACCGTCCTTTGGTCTTTGTGCGGTGTTGCTTTAACTTATTTGTGCACCGCGTCCGTCATGGACTTAACATACTTGAAGATCTCATCGGCGGAGTTCTCGCCGTATTTCTCGATAATACGCACGATAGCCGAACCTACGATAACGCCGTCCGCGAGCTTGGACATCTTCTCCGCCTGCTCGGGCGTGGAGATACCGAAGCCGATAGCCGCGGGAACGTGCGCGTATTTCTTAACGCTCTCCATAATGGAGGCAAGATCGGTCTTGATCTCGCTGCGCACGCCCGTAACGCCGAGGGAGGAAACTATGTACAAAAAGCCCTCCGCGCTCTCGGCAATGGACTTAATGCGCTCCTCGGAGGTAGGCGCGATCATGGAGATTATCGAGATACCGTGCGACTTGGCGATCTCATCCGCCTCGCGCTTCTCTTCGAACGGCATATCGGGGCAGATCAGCCCGTCAACGCCTATCTCCGCGCACTTCGCGAAAAATCTGTCGTAGCCGTACTTGAATACGGGGTTCAGGTAAGTCATAAACACGAGCGGGATATCCGTTTCCTTGCGAACTCTCGCGGCAAGCTCAAATGCCTTGTCGGTAGTCATACCGTTAGCGAGCGCACGCACGTCCGCATTCTGGATAACGGGACCCTCCGCTATCGGATCGGAGAACGGTATGCCTATCTCAATGAGGTCTGCTCCCGCCTTGACCATAGCCATAATGTTGTCAAACGAGCTTTCGTAGGTGGGGTCTCCCGCCGTCAGAAAGCCGATAAACGCTTTTTTGTTTGTGAAAGCGCTCTGTATTCTTGAATTATTCATGTAGATCGATCCCCCTGTATCTTGCAATTGCCGCAACGTCCTTGTCGCCGCGCCCCGACAGACAGCATATTATGATGTCGTCCTTGCTCATCTTCGGCGCGATCTTCATCATGTGAGCAACGGCGTGAGCGCTCTCGATAGCGCAGATTATTCCCTCGGTACGCGCGATATATTCAAACGCGTCGACTGCCTCGTCGTCGGTCACGGGAACGTATTCCGCTCTGCCTATCTCGTGCAGGTGAGCGTGCTCCGGACCGATACCGGGGTAGTCAAGCCCTGCCGATATCGAGTAAACGGGCGCGATCTGTCCGTATTCGTTCTGGCAGAACAGCGACTTCATTCCGTGGAAAATGCCGAGCGAACCCGTCGCGATAGTCGCCGCGGTCTCGCCGGTATCAACTCCGCGTCCGGCAGCCTCGCAGCCTATCAGCCGCACGTCCTTGTCGTTTATGAAGTTGTAGAACATTCCCATAGCGTTCGAGCCGCCGCCCACGCACGCCATAACGGCGGTCGGGAGCTTGCCCTCAAGCTCGAGTATCTGCTCGCGCGCCTCCTTCGAGATAACGCTCTGGAAGTCGCGGACGATCATCGGGAACGGGTGCGGACCCATTACCGAGCCAAGCACGTACAGCGTATCGTCAACGCGCGTAGTCCAGTCGCGCATAGCCTCGTTTACCGCGTCCTTGAGGGTCATCGTGCCCGTGGTGACGGGGTTTACCTTAGCGCCGAGAAGCTCCATTCTGTACACGTTCAGAGCTTGACGTATCGTGTCCTCCTTGCCCATGAACACCTCGCACTCCAAGCCCATCAGCGCCGCCGCCGTAGCCGCCGCAACGCCGTGCTGACCCGCGCCCGTTTCGGCGATAATGCGCGTCTTGCCCATTTTCTTCGCCAGCAGGCACTGCCCGAGCACGTTGTTGATCTTGTGCGAGCCGGTGTGGTTCAGGTCCTCGCGTTTGAAGTATATCTTCGCGCCGCCGAGGTCTTTTGTCATCTTGTCCGCGTAGTAGAGCAGTGACGGTCTGCCCGCGTACTGACGGTTAAGCTCGTCCAGCTCCCGAATGAAATCGGGGTCTTTGGAGAAGCGCTCGTAAGCTTCCTCCAGCTTGTGAATTTCGTTCATTAGCGTTTCGGGGATATACTGTCCGCCGAAATCGCCGTATCTTCCGTTTGCCATTTATTCATATCTTCCTTTCTGTATTGCTTGATCGTCAAATTTATATTGAACGATCACCGTTTTACCTATGATCGTTATCGCCTGTTTCGGACATTCCGAAAAGCAGCGGTAACACATCGTACACCTGTTTCCCGAAAGCGCCTTACCGTCCTTGAGCTTGATGTTCGCCATTGGGCAAAGCCTTTCGCAAGCGCCGCAGCCGACACATTTTTCGGCGTCGATCTTCGGGTTCTGCGTGTAGCTTTTCGTTTTACCGTAAAACCACAGCCGTTGACCGAACAGCCCCGCGATATGATGAAACACGCTCAGTCCGTCGCGCGGAGGCTTGCCGTTACGAAAACGCTCCGCCGCGCTGTCGATCTTTCGAGCGGCTTGCGCGATGATCTGCCGGTTATCCTCGGACGGCTTTTTCAGCAGACCTACGTCGCCTATGCAGTCGGGCATTTTCAGGTGCAGACCGCCCGTGATCTCAGCGCCGTACCTCTTGAAAAGACGCGCCGAAGCTCCCGCGCCGTCGCCGCTGAACAAGCCCATTGTTGCGATTATAAAAACGCGTTTGCCTAGCCAGAGCGCCTTATTATC
>CAMWVP010000141.1 GCA_947177735.1 uncultured Clostridia bacterium | reverse complement strand
CCTATCTCTCAATATTTTTTTGTTTGTTTGTCCAATATCTATTGTAGCACAACAAAAAAGACAAAAAATTTTTCCAAAACCCCTTGAAATTTCCGGATCACTGTGTTATAATTGATAGGTATGGTATTGTAAACTTTTATTTTAATTGGAGGAAGTTCATAAAATGGGAATATTTGAAATTATCAGCGCAATCGTTTTGATACTCGCTTGTGTGTTTATAGTCGCGGTAGTCCTGATGAAGGACACCAAGACCCAGATGTCGCAGACCATCTCCGGCTCGACCTCGGACAGCTACTATCAGAAAAATGCGGGGCGCACTAAAGAGGCTATGCTCAATAAGGCGACCATCGCCGCTGCGATAGTGTTCTTCGTGCTCGCGCTCGCGGTAAACGTCATCAATGTTTACTGGGGCGGCAGCAAGAACGACAACAGCTCGTCGACGCCGACAACCCCCGCGGTGGTCAGCACTCCGTCCGATTCCGACAGCGACAGCTCGGAAAGCACTCCCGAGAGCAGTGCGGACAGCGAGAGCAACAGCGCAGCCGAATAAATCCGTTAAGGGCAGTCCGAAAGACTGCCCTTTATACTAAATCGCATTATTTCCAAAATTTTATTGTTTCCCCGCCGCGGGCGGTGGAAACAATAAGAAGTGAAAGATAAACCGGAAATATTTATACAAATGATATCTCATGATATCCTAAAGAAAGGAATTGCTTATGAACAGGCTTAAAACAAACATACTGACCGCCCTGTACAAGTCGGAGGACGGGCTGACCGAGAAGGATCTCGTAAAGACGCTCGACCTGCCGAAAAAGCTCGCCAAAAAGCTCTCGGACGACCTCGCGGGCATGAAGAAATTCGGCGACGTTACTAACAAAAAGGGCGTGTGGCGGCTAAAGAACGCCGAGGATTACTTCACCGCCGAGATCACCCGTGTAACGCCGCGTTCGGGCTTTATGACCGACCATAACGGCGAGCTGCCCGTGGAATACTTTGTGCGCGGACGCGATATGTGCGGCGCTATCCCGGGCGACATAGTGCTCGCCAAGAAGATACTCGAAGCCGAAGAGGGCAGAAGTCCCGAGGCTGTCGTGCTCGCGGTGCTTGAGGAGAGCACGGCGCTGCTTACGGGCGTTGTAGTCGCCGAGGGAAACCGCCTGATGGTCATGCCCGATAAGCTCTGCGACGAACCGCTTTACATTGCCAAAGCGGGCACGAACCCGCTGCACGTCGGCGATAAGGTCGCGTTCTCGATCAAGAAGCGCGGCGAGCGGCACTTCGACCACACCGTCGCGATAACGGACAGCTTCGGCTCGTCCGACAGCGCAAAGGCGGGCGCGGAGGCGTATATGCTCGTCAATAATCTGCATATCGAGTTCCCAGACGAGGTCTTGCACGAAGCGTCAAAGCTCGATATCGACGAGCCCGACGCGGACGAGATACCGCGACGGCTCGATCTGCGCGGCGAGCCTATCTTCACGATAGACGGCGCGGATACCAAGGACATCGACGACGCGATCTCGATAGCGCGCGCCGAGGGCGGCTACAAGCTCGGCGTGCATATCGCCGACGTTTCGCATTACGTTAAAAAGGGCTCGGCGCTCGACGGTGAGGCGTTCACCCGAGGAACGTCGATATACTATGCCGACAAGGTAGTTCCGATGCTTCCGAAAGAGCTCTCCAACGGCATCTGCTCGCTCAATCCGAACGTGGACAGGCTCGCGTTCTCGTGTCTTATGAACGTCTCCGCGGACGGCAAGCTGCTGAGCTACCGCTTCGAGAAAACCGTTATCAGAAGCCGCGTCAAGGGGGTTTACTCCGAGGTCAACCGGATACTCGACGGCACCGCCGACGAAACGATAAAGGAAAAATACGACCGCGTTCTTGACCGCATACCGATAATGCGCGAGCTCGCGGAGATACTCGAAAAGAACCGCGTAAACCGCGGCGCTCCCGAAATAGACACCGTGGAGACGAAAATAATCACCGACGAAAACGGCGTATGCGTCGACGTAAAGCCGCGCGACCGCGGTGTTGCCGAGCGCATAATCGAGGAGTTTATGCTTATGGCGAACAACGCCGCGGCGGCGCTCGCTATGAAAGAGAAGTTCCCGTTCGTGTATCGCGTTCACGAAGCACCCGCAGCGGAGAAGCTGCTCACGCTCGGCGACACGCTGACGGCTCTCGGCGTGAACCCCGAGGGGATCTCCGAGCGCTCCACCGCCGCCGACCTCGCCAAGGTCATCAGCGACAGCAAGGACAGCGACAAGTACGTCGTTATAAACCGCATTGTGCTGCGGACTATGATGAAAGCGAAGTATTCCGACGAGCCGCTCGGTCACTACGGTCTGGTAATGCCCGAGTACGCGCACTTCACTTCCCCGATACGCCGCTACGCCGATCTGTCGATACATCGCATACTCACCGATTACGTCTACGCCCTGTCAACCGAGAAGCTCACGAAGAAGTATAAGAAATTCGCCGCTGAAGCCTCCATGCAGGCGAGCAATACCGAGCTTGCCGCGGTACGGTGCGAGCGCGAGTGCGAGAACCTGTATATGGCGGAGTATATGAAGAACCACATAGGCGAAGAATACGACGGCTTCATCTCGGGCGTATCGCCGAGCGGTATCTTCGTGGCGCTCGACAACACCGTCGAGGGAATGATCTCGGTAACGCGAATGCCCCTCGGCGAGTACGAGGTGCAGCACGGAGTTATACTCACGGGCGCGGCGAACGGCAAGGTGTTCACCGTCGGCGACAAGATCAAGGTAAAATGCGTCTCCGTCAACGTAAACGGCGGGTTTATCGACTTTGACTTCGCGGAAAACGCATAAAAAAACAATGCCGTATCGTTATTCGATACGGCGTTGTTTTTTATGTGTTGATTTTGCCGTTATTCGGCATCGGCTTCCGAGTCCTCGCGGTGCTTTCTCGCGATCTCATCCACCATACAGTTGAACGCCTCAAGCACCTTGGGATTGAACAAACCGCACTGCCCCTCGTTGATCATCTGTATCGCGGTGTCAGTATCGAATGCCGCCTTGTATACTCTCGGCGAGGTCAGCGCGTCGTACACGTCCGCGACCGCGACTACCTGTGCCCAGATCGAGACCTCGTCTCCCTTAAGACCGTCGGGATAGCCGCGCCCGTCCCAGCGCTCGTGGTGGTGACGGCAGATATCGTAGCTGTAACGGTACACCTCTTGATCCATGATGTCCTCGGGCATTTGCGCGAGAATATCGCAGCCCTTGACGGTATGAATCTTCATTATCTCGAACTCCTCGGGAGTGAGCCGCCCGGGCTTTTTCAGAATGCTGTCGGGAATAGCGACCTTTCCCACGTCGTGAAGTATCGAAGCTGTACCGATCTTTGCGATCGTCGTCTTTTCGAGACGATACTCCGGGAACATATCGCTGACCTTAGTCATCAGCTTTAAAGTAATGTTCTTTATGCGCTTTACGTGCTCGCCGGATTCACAGTCGCGGAACTCGATAAGCGTCGCCAAGGTCTCGACCATCTTGTCGTTCAGCTTCGCCATCTTGTCGACGCTGTCGTTTACGATGTCGACAAGCTCGTTCCTGTGACGGTAAAGCTCGATGATATTCCCGATCCTCGCCTTGATAAAGCACATACGGAACGGCTTTGAGATAATATCCACCGCTCCCAGGTTATACGCGCTCGTCAGCATCTGCATATTTTCCGCGGCAGTGATGATGAACACGGGGATATGATATATCTTTCCCGTTCTGTTAAGCTCCGTCAGCACGCTCATTCCGTCCATAACGGGCATAATGAGGTCTAGCATTACCGCGATGATGTCGCTGTTCTCGTTGATGATCTCCAACGCCTGCTGCCCATTTTCAGCCTCGATGACGTTGTACTCTTCCTTGAAGAGCTCGGCGAGCAGGACTCTGTTGATCTCTTGATCGTCAACGATCAGAATAGAATTTTTCACACTCTCCCGCCTTTCAATCGTACTTCTTTATGCACTCCACAAACTGCCGCTGTATCTCAAGAGTGCTCTCGAGCAGTTCCTCCGCCTTGGCAGTCTCCCCGCTGCGGAAGAGGTTGACAGCCTCGGTATAGTTGTTGTAAAGCGGCGTGAGGGAGAGATTTCCCACGACGCCTTTCAGCGTATGCGCATTTGACAGCGCGGTTTCGAGGTCGCCCGACCTGACGAAAGGCATCACGGGATTATCCTCGATGACCTGCGGCAGCTTCTTGAGCATACGCTCATACAACGCCGAATTGTCCATAAACCTCGTCAGCCCGTCAACGGTATCCGCGCCGATCAGCGCGATATCTTCAATCAAACCCATAACCATTCTCCTGTTTCATTGCCCGACCTGATCCTATTGCTCCACCAATTAAATATTGCCATATTTTAATCTTATTTCCGGCGTTTTCCCTGCCTCCGGCGGGGAAAACGCCGGAAATCTCGGAAAAGTTTAATTGGTACATCAATAATATTACAGCCGAACAATGATTTGTAAATCCAAAATCAACCAAAGTAAACACGAGTAAAACCGTCGATCACATCGAATACGGCAGCATGGTAAGCTCGTCATAATCATTCGATAACCTGAACGCGTTCTCGGGAAGATCGCAGTCCGGATCGCGGAGTATCTTCTCCGCCTCAACGAGCGGGCAGGAGAACACGAGCCGATGCCTGAACAGCGAGATGAAGCCCGTCGCGAGCTGCGCCACGCTGCCCGAAACGAACATAAAGTGCGCGCCGAGCCGCGAGCCCTTTACCAGAGCGCACCTGAGGTCGGCAATGCAGTCGTCCGCGTGCATTGCCGCGAGCAGCAGATCGCCGCCGAGAACTATCTCGAACACGTCCGTATGCTTTCCTGCGGCGATGTCGGCGGCTATCTCCTTAACGCGGGTCTCCGCCTTATCGCCCTCAAGCACCGTAATGCCGTCGAGAGCGCCGTTCTCCTTGAGCTGCGCGTATACGGGATTGCTCTTCCATGCCAGTATCTCCGCAGTCTTGCCCTGCTCGGCGAGCGAACGTATCGCGGATGTGACCATAAGCGCCGCGCCCGTCTTTTCGCGCTCGGGAGCGACCGCGAGCAGATTCTCGCCGAACTCCTCGTACATACGGATAGGGTACACCGCTCTGAATCTGCACGGCTCGCCAAGGAACAGCAGCGTCTCCTCCTCGCTCTTCGAGGCGATCATCTCGGCACGTGCCGCGGAATGATCGGCGTGAGCGGAACGGAGCTTCCTGTTCGCGCGGAGCGGGTGCTTGTCAACATACTCGTCGTAGCCCGTCCTGTACTCGGACACAGCCACAAATCTGTTGTTGAGCGGCGGCTGAGCGGTGAGCATACGCACCATCACCAGCCCCTCGGAGCTGCCCTCCGACGCGACAAACGCGCAGCCCTCGGGCACCTTCTTGAGTGATTCTATCTCATTTTCGTACAGCTTGATATGACTGAACATTTCCTTGACGCCGCTGTCACAGCCCGTAACAGCCGCCGCACAATGCACAGAAACGTGCTCAAGGCACTCGGGGCGCTTGCCGTTGACAAGGAACGCCTGCGACGTCAGCACGAAATGTATGCCGTGATCGGCACATCTCGCGAATATAGTCGAAAGCTTGTTAGTCAGGCTCCTGCCGAAGTATCTCGGCGCAGTGGCGATGCTCTCGAGCAGCCGTGTAAATTCATTTACAACTACAAATATCCTCGGCATATACTCGGTCGCAGGCACTGCCGAATAGTCGTCCCGACCATTCTTATTCGCGGCAACGATACGCTTTTCAAGCTCCGACGAGATGACATCGATAAAGTCGAACGCGGTCTCCCCGTCGTTGTCCGAAACGACGTAGCGGATATGCGCCTCGGGCTTCTTCGCGTACTTCATCAGTTCGCCGTCGCCACAGTCGTACAGCCACAGCTCCGCGTCATCGGGGTGCGTGCACTCCATTATCTGCGTGATTATCCTGTCGGTGAGCTGCTGTCTGTCGCCGCCCTTGCTGCCGCAGATAAAGGTAATGCCGCCGCTGATGTCCATATTCACGGGAGCGCTGTCAACGCTCATTCCGATCTTGACCTCGGGATGTCTGCGCTCGCCCTTGCGCCGCGCGTTAGCGGACGGCTTGACCGCAGACTTAACCGGCTCGGGAGCAGGCTTAACAGGCTCGGGAGCGGGTCTAACGGGCTCGGGAGCAGGTCTAACGGGTTCGGGAGCAGGCTTAACGGGCTCGGGCTCAAGCGAACCGCTGAGCTGCGAAATACCTGTAACGCTGATCTCCTTCTCCTCGGGAGTGGGTCTCGGAAGATTAAACAGGATGTGCGCGGGAACGGGCTCTCCGTCCTCGGTACGGCGAACGTCCTCGGGAATCTCGTCCTCGGGGTGTATCTCGTAACCCGGCATAGGTCTCGGCTGAGCAGTCACAGACTGTGCAGCCGCAGACTGAGCAGCGGGCTGATCCGTCACCGCCCGAACCGGCTCGGCAGCCGACTCGGGAGCAGCGGGCTCAGGCATCGCCGTCGGTGCGACCGGTGCGACCGGTGCAGCCGCCGCTGCGACCTGTGCAGCCTGCTGACGGCGCTGTTCAACGTATTTTCTGCGGATATCCTCGGGGATATCGGAGGGCGCGGAATACCAGAACAGGCTCTCGCGCGCGTCCTCTATCCAGAAGCCGCCGTTTCTGCTGCGTATCGAGGTCGCGAGAGCGCGCACCTCTTTTTCGACGGGAGACTCGTCCGCGGAAGCACCGTGCGTGAGCAGCACGAGCACGCCGTTCTTCTGCGCGTTTCTGCACACGGAGACCGCCTTTGCGAGCACGTCGTCCATATAGTTCTCGGGGAAACCGTCCAGCACGAGCACACGCGACACCTTATCCGGCGTCGGCGAGGACTCCGCCGCCTCGGCAAATTCACTCAGCTTCTGCTCCGCGTCGGAGATCGACGACGGCACGGCGATAAACGGGTTCGCACCCTTTCCGAGCGCGGAAATGTGCCCGAGACCGTCCGCGGTGAACGTGGTCGGCTCACAGAAAAGCATATCGGTGATATCGTCGCCGACGTACTTTATAAGGTTGAGCAGCAGTCTCTGGATACCGCCCATAAGATATGTATGGTTGCGCTCGTCATAGTCGAGGAACATCACGCCGCCCTTTTTGGTCGAGATACGATAGGGCGCGCCGATGGTGCGCGCGGCGGAATTGTACTCGCCGTTGGAGGTCGCGGAGAGCTCCATCTCCACCTCCATCGGCACCGACAGCTTCACGCGGCGCTGACCGATACTGATAAACTCTTTAGTCGGCAGCTCGACCGTTCCGGGGCTGTTGAACGCGGACTTATCAAACGTGAGCAGCTTAAGGTACTCCCGGAAATCGTTCGACTGTATGTAAGCTCTGACGTGCTCGTCATGCTCCTCCTTACGCCCGTTCAGCGCGGCAACGTCGCTGTCGTATTGTCTCTTTGCCTGCACCTTGCTGCCCTCGATGAGGTGCTTTGTGTCCTCGATCTTCTTCTCGTAGAACATCATCTGCCCCGTCACCTTAGTGTACAGCGTCTCGGCGTTGGGGTCGTTATGCGAATCGAGCTTTATCGTCTGACGGATACTCTCGAGCTGACCCGCGGAAGTCTCGAAGGGCGCGGGCGCGGGCTCTAGACCGTCGGGCTGAGCGTGCTCCCTCGCGTACTCGATAAGGTAATCGAGCTTCTTCATCTTCTCGCGTATCTCGCCTGTTTTCTTTTCCAAGTCCTCATCCGAGGACGCGCAATAGTCATTGTATTCTTTGAAAGCCGCATCCATCTCGGCGGAGATTTCCTTCTCCTCCTGAGAGAGAGCCATAAACTTCCCAAGCATCTCGTTCAATAAATCTGCCATAATTTTACTCCTCTCGGCTCCGCGCCAAAATCGGTGCATAGTCGAAGCCATGCCTATGTAATAATTATACCTAAAAAAAAGCTCCGTGTCAATACTTTTTATTAACTTTGTACAATATTTTGTGAAAACTTTTTCTTAAGGGTGTAAATATTGACATAATGGCTTTTGTTATGGACGATTCGGAGAACACAAGACAAAACGTTTTTCGCGTCCATTTTTTATGTAACGATCTTCAAAAACGAGCGGCAAAAGCGCTTCAAAGAAAATTGCGGTGTCAAGCCCTCCGGCTTGACACAGCAAAAAATGAGAACACAAACATTGCCCGACCCCCCCGCAAAACACCCACCGAACAACCCAGGGGCCCAACCCCCAAGGCAAGGA
>CAMWVP010000140.1 GCA_947177735.1 uncultured Clostridia bacterium | reverse complement strand
TGCTCAAAAATTTTTTCGAGAAAAAGTCGCGCAACCCTCCACGGAACGGAGAGCATTCCAAGAAAAAATCGGAGGGGTCATACTATTCTTGTGCTAGCTCTTGAAAAAATTTTTCGAGGGGGGTGCGCATACGTGCCGAGAAGTCAAAAAAATCGGTATGGACTACTTTTGTGTTTTGATTGATTAGCAAGCCATAGAAAAAAGTGCATACTTTGCCATTTTTTCCCATTTGTCGGAATACCCCCTCCAAATGTTTCTCAGGGAACCCAACCCTAAGACTAATTACCCCCAAAGCACTAGGCTTTGAAACTAAAAAAACAAATCACAAAGGAGGACAAGAATTATGAGAAAGTGCAAGCAGGTCAAAGAGAAGAAGGTCGTCTATTCGCTTGATGAATGGGCGGTCATTGAACACCGCGCCGCCAAACTCGCAATGAAAACGGGAACGTATATCAAACGTATATCGGTTGACGGAGAGATCAAATGTTATAGCGTTGGAGATATAGCGGCAGTGATGAACGCCCTCAGAATTATCGGCGGCAATATCAACCAGATCGCCAAGAAAGCAAACGAAACCCACAGTGCCGATGCTGGCACCGTAGAAGAATTACGAAAGGAAGTTGATGCCTTATCCCGTACATTAAGTCAATTAGTATTCACAGCACAGTCGAACGCAGCTTGACCTACATACTCGATCCGGAAAAAACGGACGGTCTTATCCTTACCAACTCTATGAATTGTATTCCTGATCCGAAGTGCGCCTACCTTGCTATGAAAATGGTGTATGAGCAATTTTCGGGATATAAATTCGACGAGCCACCGCCCAAGCAAGGGAAAGGAAAAGTGAAAGCGATACATTATATTCAGTCGTTCGACCCGAAAGACAACATTACGCCGGAACTCGCACACAAGATAGGCAGAACACTTGCGAGGAAAGCGTTCGGAGATAACTGTCAAGTGGTTATTGCGACCCACATTGACAAGGGTCACTTGCACAACCATATCATCTTAAACACCTACAGCATTGACGGTAAGAAGTTCAATGCCAACAAGAAAACGCTTGATGAGATAAAAGAAATTTCCGACAGGGTATGCCTCGCCCTCGGCGTTCAGCCGTTCGATAAATCCAAAGCAAAGAGAACTACTATCGCCTATAACGAGTGGCAAAACGAAAAGCGCGGCACATCTTGGAAAGAAAAAATCCGCAGCGAGATTGACAGGTTTGTCGGTTGGGTAAAGAATGTTGATGAATTGCTTGCCGAGTTGGAAATACTTGGTTACACTGTGCGGCGCGGGAAATATATTTCGATCAAAGCTCCCGATCAGCAGCGAGCGGTACGCTTGAAAACTTTGGGCGAGGACTATACGGTCGAGCAGCTTGCTTCAAGAATTTTGTGGCGGGATGTAGGAGCAGGAATAAATAATCCGTGTAAGAGGTCGGCTCTCCGTGATAAGTATTCGGAAACTATCGTCAATGTTCAAGAGGTCAACGCTTCGCACCCATCACTTGAACAGCTCGGAACTTTGCTCACCGTGATCAACCGCGACAATCTCCAATCCATTGGAGAACCTGACGGAAAGATTGAGCAAATAAAATTTGAATTGGAGAAATCCAGACAGGAGGTAAACATTATGGAAACAAAGTGCAATTTATTAAGGAGCCTTGCAGCACAAGCGGAGGAATACTTCTCGTTTATGGACAAGCACTCACTTACGGCAGAGGAACAGCTTCGTGCAGAAATGTACAAAGAAACATTGGCGCAGAAAAATATTGAGAGCCTTTCAGACTTGGACTACCTCAAAGGGGTTATCTCTGAAACGGAACAGAAAGCTGAACCCATCAAGGCATATTATAATAAGTGTGCGGAACTTTTGCGCGAGTATTCCGACATATCTGAAACTTATAATCAGATTTCGCAAGGCGATTATATTAGCAAGTTAATCGAACAGCAACGGAAACAGGGCGAGCCACAGGCGCGTCCGCGAAGATAAACAGTTGAGAAATCGACGGAAAGGAGCAGAATGATCAGAAATGTACAGTCAACGACCGCCGTAGCAACGGCAACCAATCAGCCGTCCGAGTATAAGATCGGGAACACCACCTACATTGTGGAATTGCACTTCAACTTAGACTGCAAGGAAACTCTTGACGAGATCATAGAACGGTTGGTACATAACGAATTGGAAAATGCGGCATAAAAATTTTTTTAGCGGATCATGCGATTTATTGCTTTAAATCCTTGACAAATCTATAAAAATAGGTTATAATAATATTGCATGATCCGCCGATTTTGTCGGAAAGAGAGGTTAATTATGTTAGACAAAATTACGGCATTATATTGCAGGCTCAGCAACGACGATGATTTGAACGGAGAGAGCAATTCGATCACAAACCAGAAAGCGATACTCCGGAAATACGCGGACGACAATGGATTCCGCAACGTTCAGTTTTATGTTGACGATGGATTTTCCGGAACGAACTTCAACCGTCCCGATTTTATGCGTATGATGGAGGACGTTAAATCGGGCAAGGTCGGCACGGTTATTACCAAAGACTTGTCAAGATTCGGGCGCGACTATTTAATGACGGGTCAGTATATCGAAATGATATTGCTCGACTATGATGTGCGCTACATTGCTATCAATGATGGAGTTGATACGCTTCGCAGCGAGAACGAGATGATGGTGTTCAAAAACGTTTTTAATGATTGGTACGCCCGTGACTGCAGTAAGAAGATAAAAGCGGTTTTCAAGTCCAAGGGTCAGTCGGGAAAGCCGTTGACGACCAATATTCCTTACGGCTACAAAAAATCCGAGACCGATAAAAACTTATGGGAAGTGGACGAGGAAACAGCACCAGTAGTAAAGAGAATTTATCGGCTCTGTATTGACGGCTACGGACCTATGCAGATCGCAAAAATTCTTACGGCAGACAACATTTTGACACCGACCGCATATCGGCAATTGAAAAGTATGGGCAGTGTTACCGTTGAAAAACCGTGCAGGTGGGCGCAGAAAACGATTGTCGGTATTTTGGAAAAGCTGGAATACGTCGGGCATACGGTTAATTTTAAGACGCACAAAAAGTCCTACAAAAACAAAAAGAAGATGGCTAATCCTCGTGAAGAATGGATGATCTTTGAGAACACTCACGAGCCGATAATTTCACAGCACGATTTTGACTTGGTACAAGAAATGCGCAAGAACAAGCGCAAAATCCAGAAGTGCGGCGAGGTCAATCCCTTTTCGGGAATTGTATATTGCGCGGATTGCGGAGCGAAAATGTATCTCTGCCGCTCTCGGAGTATGACAGACGAGCAGGAGCATATGAAGTGCAGCACTTATTCCAACGACTCGGACGAGTGTTCGGCACATTTTATTCGGACGACAGTTCTGCGAGAGTTGGTACTTGGTGAGTTGAACAAACTGCTTGAAACGGTTCGCGCAAATGAAGATGAATTTGTAAACACGGCTATGGAGTATGCTTCGACCGCTCAATCACAAGAAGTAAAGAAAGCACGAAAAATTCTTGTACAGTCCGAAAAGCGCATTGCCGAGTTGGACAAGCTGTTCACAAGGCTTTACGAGGACAATGTTGCGGGAAAAATTTCCGATGAACGCTTTGCTCAAATGTCAGCAAACTATGACGGCGAGCAGCGGCAGTTAAAGCAGACCGTTTCCGAACTCAAAGCCTTTATTGAGGCAACCGAGCAGAAAACTGCAGACGTTTCCAACTTTATTCAGCTTGTCCGCAAGTATACCTATATAAATGTACTCACTCCGGAGATAATGCACGAGCTTGTGGAGAAGATCGTCGTTCACGCGCCAGATAAATCAAGCGGACATAGGGAACAGCGCGTTGAGATCTACTTCAGATTTAATGTGGCGAGTTCAACGGCTACACTTGGTCACGGTAATCAGGGCAAAAAGAGAAAGGCTGCGTAGGTTTCTACGCAACCTTTTCAAAATCAACCGAATACTTCTTTACCGCGCCCGCCATTTGCTGCGTCTCATTTTCTGTGATAATGTTATACATAATAAATCGGAGGTAAGAATGGAGCAAAAAAATGAAATAAACGCGAATAGTCAATACAAAAAAATGACCGAAACACCTGTAGGAAAGCTGATCATTTCATTGGGGATACCGACGATCATCAGTATGCTCATCACCAATATATACAACATGGCAGACTCATATTTTGTCAGTCAACTGTCGCTCAGCGCGGGCGGGGCGACGAGCATCGTATTTGGAGTAATGGCTATTCTTCAGGCGTTCGGGTTTATGTTCGGGCATGGTTCGGGAAGCCATATCAGCCGTCTGCTTGGCGCTAAGCATAACGAAAAGGCAAGTCAGTTTTCATCTACGGGGTTCTTCTGGGCAGTGCTTGTCGGCTTTATGATCATGATCGGCGGACTTATTTTTATTGAACCGCTTATGAGGCTTCTCGGAAGCACCGATACAATTCTGCCGTATGCTGTAGACTATTGTATCTTTATACTCATCTCCGCGCCCGCTATGACAGGCAGTTGTGTGCTGAATAACATACTTCGCTACGAGGGAAAAGCTGCCTTAGCGATGATCGGTCTGACTGCGGGCGGTATTTTAAATATGGCGCTGGATCCGCTGTTTATATTTGTATTTGATCTGGGCATAAGCGGTGCGGGGATTTCCACCGCATTATCGCAATACATATCATTCGGTATTCTGCTGTCTATGTTCCTGATGAAAAAAACGCAAAGCCGAATTTCACCGCGCTTTATCTCAAAGGAATTTAATATATTGGCAAGCATTGTTGTAACGGGACTTCCCAGCCTTGCAAGGCAAGGACTGAACAGCGCCTCCACCATGGTAATGAACGCACAGGCAAAGCCGTTTGGTGACGCAGCGATAGCGGCAATGGGATATGTCGGCAGAACCTCAAGCTTAATATTCAGCGTCGGGCTTGGGATAGGACAAGGCTTCCAGCCGGTATCGGGATTTAACTACGGCGCTAAAAAGTATTCCAGAGTCAAAAAAGGAACATGGTTTACGCTTGGATTGGGTATGGTATCGATCGGCGTTATTGCCGCGGTCTGCTTTGCTTTTGCGCCGCAGATCATTTCTCTTTTCAGAAATGAAGCCGAGGTCGTTCAGATCGGCAGCGAAGCCTTGCGGATCCAATGCGTTTTCCTTTTATTCTTTCCCGCGTCTATGGTTGTCAATATGCTGTTTCAGAGTATCGGAAAAAGCGTTTCTGCGCTGGTGCTGTCGTGTCTGCAAAGCGGACTGATCTTTATTCCGTTATGCCTTATTCTGCCGCGGTTTTGGGATATAAAAGGCATAGAAGCGGCTCAGCCGCTGGCTTATTTTGTGACCATGCTGATTTCATTGCCCTGTATGATTATTTTTTTGAAGCGCTTGCCTAATGATGAGTAGAGCCGAATCCGATTTCATAGGAACATATTTTCACCGAAAATTTTTTTTGGTATGTAAAAAGCCGGCTTTCACATAAGCCGCATATTCCGAAAAAATAAAAAATTTCCAAAACCCCTTGACAAATCACTTAAAAGGTGATATAATCAAATCATAAAAAAAGCGGTAGCACCTCGATTATGGGGAAAGTCCGACCATATGTTTTGGAAGGACAGTCGTTATGGCTGTACTACTGCTTTTATATTGTCTTTTTAACGGTGTTCTTCCATGGAAGAACACCGTTTTTTATTTGCCGGGATCACGAAAACGGGGTTAACAGATTTAATACCAAAAGTTCAAGATTTGTTATACCAATATGTGGTATAATAAGCGTGTTATGAGGAAATGTGAAATGTCGGATTTCGGTGAATTGTTGAAAAAACTGCGTCAAGGCGCGAATCTTACTCAAAAGCAGCTCGGCGATAGGATATTTGTGTCCGAAACCATGGTAAGCTACTATGAACATTCTCGACGCCCTCCTTCGGCGGATGTTTTGATGCAAATAGCCGAAGTTTTTCACGTTTCTGTAGATTATCTTTTGGGTCGCGAAAAGAAAGAGCAGACACTTAATTTAAGAGGACTTTCCGACAAGGATATGGAGTTCTTGCAAATTGTTGTGCTATACCTGCAAGAGAAGAATGATGAACAAGATCGGAAGAAGAAAGAGGAACAAGATCAAAAGAAAAATGAAGAACAGGATAATGATACAACAGCAAATTTCTGATGAACGGTTCCTCGGGACAGCACGGTAATAACAGAAAACGAGTTTCTGTTATATAAATCAACCATATTTAGGAGGAAAAAATGGACGAAAGACAACAGCTTTTGGCGTGCGCAAACGCCGGTACTCAAGTGCTAAAAGAAATGGAGCGGTGCGAAAACGAATATGATTACCTATCCCAAAAGGAAGCCAAATTCAAAAAACGCGCAGGTTGGGTCTGGGCGGGCTTAATATTGTGCCCGTTACTGGCTTTGGGAGGAATCTCCGATTTGTTTTCCAATGCCAATTTGGGGGCTGGGGGACGCCAATGGGATATAATCGGTACGGTGATCTCGCTGGGTGTGGCAGCACTTTGCGTTATGTCAATAAAAAACCATAACAAGCGCAAGGCGCGTATACCGGTTGTTCTCAACGAGCACTCCAAGCTTTGCAGCGACCCTTTGATGTCCTGGCTGCCGCACGATTACCGCAACTCTGCTTACGCATTTAAAATCATAGAGTATCTTACCAATATGCGCGCAAAAACGCTTCAAGAAGCGCTTAACCTTCTTGAGACCGAAAAGCACCAAGCAGCAATGGAAACCATCGCTGCTATCGGCGCAATAAACGGAACAAGATATTAAAGGTTACGGACTTGCACAACTCGTCGCGAGTGTGCTTGAAACTATTTTTTGAAAGGATAATCCCTATGAACAGAAATTTTAAAGCAATCGGCGCGGCTATTCTTGCCGCAGTAATGTGCTCATCGTTTGCGGGGTGCTCGAAGAAAGAGGACAACGGCGTTTATGTCGACAAGGACGGCAATGTCTACGTAAACGAAAGTAAGTTTGAAGACCACATCAACAGCGTGTTCGGCGGCGGCGACACAAACAACTCGACCTCGTCAACGGCAGGAGAAACATCAGAACCCGAAGAATTTAAGCTCGTTGTGTCGGATGAGATCAAAAACGCCGACTTAAGCTCTGGAAAGATACAAATAAACAATGATATTTTCCAATTGGGCGCATATGTTACCGTGGCAGAGTTCGTTGAAATGTACAAGGATAACTACGACATCACTTATAAAGGCGGTACATATGAGGAGCACAAGGATTATCTTCTCAAATACCAGAATTATGATGATGGCTCGACCAGCTATACGCTGACCATGATGCCCAAACTTAAAAACGCGTCAATCATTACGGTCAATATCGACAACGTAACATCTCCCGATGAAAAGATCACGCTTGATAAGGCTGTTGTAATAGGATTTAACGGATTTCGTTACCACAGCACTGATAATACAGCGGTATTTCCGGGTGGCTTTATGAGCAATAAGCTGATTTCGAATGGCAAAAAAGAAGAGGACTTTGTAAATGCCAATGAAGACTTCAATATCAAAACGATACCCGAATATCTTGAGGGGGCGGGCTTCAAGCTATGCGAAGCCGACATATGGAGCACGCCCAAGATCACATCCGCAAACGACAAGCTCTATTGGACAGAAAATAATCAATGGTATGCAAAGTGTTGCGGTGAAAAAGGCTTAAACGGAAAGATCCCCGTTTATAAATACAATTTCGTGTTCAACTCGGACACCGACAAACTATCATATGTCGGCATTGATTATTGGTATACAACTTTTGAATAAGCCATCATGACTTTACACGAAAAAACCGCGCGTTCGATCCGAACGCGCGGATTTTTTTGTTTTCGGCTGTCGCACAAGCGGCAGTACATCTGCGAATTTAGCGTTTTGCGCGGTTGTCGAAGACAACAGGCGCATAATGCGACCTCGTCCTGCGAAAAATCCGCTACGAAATTCGGATGTTTCGGTTAATGTGAACACGCTCTAAAAGTCAAGAGGAAAAGAAGTTTCACAAATCGGTTTAGCTGCAATAAAAAAACAACAGACTGTAAGTTTGTCAATGATATTGGACAAACTTTTTGAAAAATTCGATAGGCGACAACCAACCGAGCGGGCGCATGGGAAGGTTGTTAGACTGACCTAAACGCGCAGCTAGCTGCGCGTTTAGGTCAGCGCAGGAGTAGAAACTGTGGCAGGAATAGAACTTGGTATTGTCTTCGCGGTGCGAACGCTCAACTTTACCGTTGTGGCGAGGGGTATAAGGACGAATAAGCTTGTGCTTAACACCAAGGCGTTCAAGAGTCG
>CAMWVP010000139.1 GCA_947177735.1 uncultured Clostridia bacterium | reverse complement strand
CTTTTCAAGCTCTGTTTTTTTAGCCATCCTTGCTCCTCCCTGTTACTTGGTTTCCTTGTGAGTAGTGTGCTTCTTGCAGAATCTGCAGTACTTGTTCATTTCAAGTCTGTCGGGATCGTTCTTCTTGTTCTTCATGGTGTTGTAGTTGCGCTGCTTGCACTCTGTACACGCCAATGTAATTTTTACTCTCACTTTCGGCACCTCCTATTTTATCGCCCTTTCGGGGCATTATTGCCTCCCTCGACGCGGAATTGCGATTTAACGGGATATTTCAACTTCTCACGCGCAAAAAAGCGCACAAAAAAATAGACCCCATTCGAGGTAACATTATTATACCACACTCTTCCTGCCTTGTCAAGGGGTTTTTTCAAAAAAATTCAAAATTTCTGTCGCCGATCATTTTTTTGAATACAAAGCTTTTTTTTCGCGTATTTCCCCGCCGACGGCGGGGAAATACGCGGGTTTATATACAGTCTAAAGTAAATACTGTTGCCGTAGGATATGGGGGGTATCGACAGTCCGAGGGTCAGCCCTCGTCCGACCCGTCCTCTTCAAACAGCACGTCATACAGTCTCTCGACGCTCTCCACGAAACAAAACCCGTCCTGCGCGTAGATAACGACCACCGGCGTGCCCTTTGGCAGCCGCCGTTCGTTTGCCGAGACCGCTCTCATCAGATAGCTCTTTGAACCGTGCTTTACGGTGATGACCCCGACGTTTTCCTTGTCGATATATTCGACTACCTTTCCGTCAAGCCCCTCCAGTTCCTCGTCGGTAGGCTCGTTGCTCTTGTGGAGCTTGTCGTACAGCGGCTCGAACACCATACTTATTATAAAATTCACCGTGATCCCCGCCATCGCCCCGAGCGGCAAGGATATCCAGCCCTCCATTCCAGCGGTATCCATAAGCACCCCGGCTATCGCCGCCGCGAAAATAACGATGATGAGCCTGAGCATATTCTTCGGGAACACCGACTGCCAGAGGTTCTTGTCGTTCTTGTTCGTGAACAGCTCCCCCGCGTCGGGGAAAAATATCCTCCCGAAAAACACCCACGCCACGATCTGCGCCCCGAGATATCCCCCCGAGAGCGCGATAAGCAAAATATAAAAGTTCTTCATTTATCCGTCCTCGGAACGCTCTTTGAGCGCGATCTTGACCTTGTTCACGCGCAGCTCCTCCGCCTCGAGCACCGTCACGGTCAGCTCCTCCGTCTCGGTCACTTCCCCGCTCTTGGGTATGCTGCCGAATAATTCCAGCACCCACCCCGCGACGGTATGCGCCTCGCTCTCGATGTTCACCTGAGTATCCCTGCCCAAAAAATACCGCCGCAGGCTGTTCAGCGACACCTCGCCGTACACCGAAAACTCCCTGTCGGAGAGCGCCGTGACGGGGCTTTTCACCTCGTCGCTCTCGTCCCATATCTCACCGACGAGCTCCTCGAGCAAGTCCTCCATCGTGACGATACCGAGCGTGCCGCCGTGCTGATCGAGCACCACGCTCATATGGCACTTTTTCTTCTGCATCGTCCGCAGCACCTCGGATATCTTGACCATACTCGGCAGGTATACCGTCTCCTGTATCAGTTCGCGTATCATAAGCTCCGAGCCCTTTTCCTCGTATGCCTTGATGAAATCCTTTTCATTGATTATGCCGATTATGTTGTCGAGAGTTTTCTCGACGACGGGCATTCGCGAATATTCCTCGCGCAGGAATTTCGCGCGCACCTCCTCGGCGCTGTCCGTCACGTCCACCGCGACGACGCGCACACGCGGCGTGATTATCTCGTCGACCGTGATCTCGTCGAACATCAGCGCGCTCCGCACCAGATTGCTCTCCTGCTGCTCGAGCACGCCCTCGTCCTCGATCTCGTCGATTATCGCCATCAGCTCCTCCTCGGTCACGCTGACCGTCTGCTTGGTGCGGAACAGCTTAGCCACGCCCTTTTTCAGCAGTATGAACAGCGCCGAGAACGGCGTAAATATCACCATAAGAAGCGAAATGACCGCCGAAACGCCGATACAAACGCCCTCGGCGTGATCCTTCGCTATGCCCTTCGGCATGACCTCGCCGAATATCAGCACCACGACCGTTGTTGCTATGGTCGCGGCAAGCGAGCCGTACTGCTCGCCGATGACCGCTATCGCCATGATCGTCGCGATAGAGGATGTCGCGATATTGACAATATTGTTTCCGATAAGAATAGTCGTCAGCGCCTTGTCGTACTTTTTCAGTATCTTCAGCGCCCGCGCCGCGCCGCGCGAGCCGTTATCCGCCATACCCTTGAGGCGGATCCTGTTCACGCTCGAGATCGCCGTCTCGGACGCGGAAAAGAACGCCGACAGCGCTATCAGAATGATTATCAATGTGATATTGGTACCGCTCATACGCCGCAGCTCTCCTCCGCCAAGACAAACCGCCTTATGCACCGCGTAACGCCGCCGAGGTTATTATCCGGGGCAATATGCGCGCACATACTCTTCACGTCCTCGTGACCGTTCTCCATACAGAAGCTGTGCTCCGCGAGCCGCAACATATCGACGTCGTTGAAGTAGTCACCGAACGCCATAGTCTCCGCGCGCGATGCGCCGAGCCGCTCCCGAAGCGCCATCAGCGCCGTGCCCTTGCTCACGCCCGCCGCCATAACGTCCATCCACACCTCGCCCGAGACCTGAACGTTCAGCCGCGTTCCGAATATTTTATCCAGCGCGGGCTTTCCGTGGCTCATAGCTCCGCGCCCATCGTGAATGGCGAGCTTGTATATCGTGCCCTCTACGCTCCGCAGGTCGTCGGTGACGCGGTGGTTGCGGTAAAATCTCCCCACCTCGTCCGAGAACTCAACGTCCGAGCGCAGATGATACACCCCGTTCTCCGCGCACACTACCAAGCTGAACCCGCCGATATCGTCGCACGCGTCCAGCAGCTCCTCGTAAGTCGCCCTGTCGAGCGGCGTTACGTGAACGGGCTTCCCATTCAGCACCGTGCACGCGCCGTTGTCGCATATGAACGCGATCCGCCCGCGGTACTCCTCGGGGAAGATGTGATCCAGCGCACTGTATGTACGACCGCTCGCGACCGCGAACACGACCCCGCGTTCCGTCAGCCCATCAAGCACGTCAAAGAAATCGGGCGGCAGCCGCTTTTGATCGTCGAGCAGCGTTCCGTCCATATCGCTTGCAATAAGCTTTATCATATAAACTATTGTCCTTTCGATCGGTCTCGGGTAAACACCGAATAAACCGCTTTTCTTATTTTCAAAGCATTATTTCATGCGGTTTTCCCCGCCGGATGCGGGGAAAACCGCCATTAAATTCAGTGTTTCCTTAATTAAGCAGACCGCGGCGCTTTTTGTTAATCAGCTCCGAGCTGTAAAAATCGGTACCGCAATGCCGCAGCGCTTCGTTTATGCCGTCAAAGATGTCCGCGGGTATATCCTCCGATTTCGCCATTTTTTCCAGAGCCGTAACGAACGTCTTGTGGATATATTCCGTATCCTTCAGGCTCATACGCATCTTCACACGCTCGCCCGTGTCGGCGTTCTGCAAAAAATGGATATCGTGATCCAGAATATCCATATAATGGGTTATCCCGTCGCTGCGCCCGTTGCGGAAGATGTGACTGTGATACACCGTCGCGGCGCACAGCGGACTGATGGACAGCTCCTTGGGCAAAGTGTCGTACACCGACATCAGCGTGAAAAAGTATTCCTCAAGCGAGCAGAATCTCTCGGTTATCCCCATCGTCAGCGTCAGGCTGTCCGCGCCCGCCATCGTGAACTTCATCGCACTGTCCAGCGCCGTCCGTTTGTCGTTCATCGGGCAGAAGTCCAGCGGCACGGGGAACTCGTTTTTCAGCCGCGCGACATATTTCGCCGCCTCGGCGTGCTCCATCAGCGGATGAGCTCCGCGGATACGCACCGCCGTGATACTTCCGTCTATCTCATGCGCGGCATATTGCAGCACCTGCCGAGAAATGTTGTCCATAACCGGCAGCTCGAGCATTACCGGCACATTAGTCTTTATCTTCCGTCTCACGTCCGCGAAAGTCAGCAGTATATAGTCAAAATCGAACAGCTCTGCCACGTTCAGGAACATCGGGTCGACGAGCCGAAAGACGTACCCTATTCCCTTCGGCAGGTCGCGCAGCTTCATTATCGTGCGGAAGTCGAGCTCGACATACCTTACCCCCGCGTCCGCGAGCGACTTGATGTATTTGTAGATATACTCCGGCGACGCGCTGTCGTGCAGAGTATACGCGCAAAGGCTGTTGTCTGTCAATACGGTTTTCATAGCGTTCCTTTCGGGCATTATTGCCTAACATAACTCGGTCAATTTCATACACAGAATTATTATATCATATTTTTTCGTTTTTTTCAACTATCGGCAAGAGATTTTTTCGCAATATAAAAAATATTACCGTTTTTTATAACTATTTTGGTAGTAATTGCTATACCTCTTTACATTTTCTTGTAGTATAATATAAAAGTAGTGTGCTTGCGTTATCCGAAAGATCGTTTTGCGCAACAAAATTTCCGATAATGTAAATACGCTCCGATACAGCACAAAAGGAAATCAAATATCGGATCAAAAAAGCTTCAATGTTATTGGGAGGTATTGTTATGTCAAAAGCAAAAAAGATAATTTTCACGGTGCTTGCCGTTGTATTCGGGCTGCTGGTGCTGTCAAACTGCTTTATGATCTGGCAGCTCGGCGAAGTTGCCAGAACCTATCACGGCGTTACAGACCTTAGGCCTCAGATAAGAATGGACATTCTCCTGAATAATGATACAAATAAGCTTGCAACGGAAGATTACAAGCTGGACGTCGCCGCTATCATGGAAGAGGATCCCGGCATCATCACACGCGAGCCCATCATTTTCATCGCCAATCCCGGGCTCAAGCCGATAGTCGCGGAAATACTTGCGGAAGATCCGTCCATTCTGGAGGATTGTCTAAAAATAGTAACGCGCAATCCCGATCTGCTCGAGCTTAACCCCGAACTCAAGGAAACGGTCAAAGACTACCTTGAAAAACACTACAGCCAAGAGATCATCGAAAGAGATTTCCATATGCTGTTAAAGTACTTTGAATAAAAACACGCCGCCGCTCCGATTCATCGGAGCGGCGGTCAGCTTGTAGAAAAAGTCCACATTCAGACTGTCGAGAAGCCCTCATATGCGAGGACGAATGATCGCTTCGCGATCAACCTACGCTCCGCGGCAAGCCTTTGTGGCTGCCGCGCGGGCGGTTGACGAAGCAGATGAGGGTTTATCAACAGTCTGAACGCCGCTCCGATGATCGGAGCGGCGTTGTTTTTATGTCAGGCTTACGCCTCCGTAGAAGTTCGTGCGGTAATACTCGGTGGTGATATCCACCTCTTTTACCAGCGTTCCCGGCATAAGGCAGGCTATCATTTTACCGTCACCCGCGTAGATGCCGCCGAAGCTGACCTCCTCGCCGCCCTCGTCGGTAAAGAACACGAGATCGCCCTCTTTAATACTGTCATAGTCGAGACGCGTACCCATCACGGACTGTGCCTCTGTTCCTCTCGGACAGGTAATGTAACCGTTTTCACGAAGCACGTAGTATATAAATCCCGAATTATCGAACCCGTCCGGATCGCTGCCGTTCTCGAGAAACGGCACCCCGATAAGCGAATTCGCCGTCGCGACTATCCCCAGAGCCTCGTTCGGGTAGCTCTCCGAGCTGTCGGAGGGATCGGAGATATCCGAATTATCCGACGGCGGAACGTAAACGCTGTCCGACGAATCGGCGCTGTCAACGGGCGGCTCCGAGGTCTCCGAAGTATCCGATACGACGACAGAGCCCGGATCGTCCGAGCTGTCGGGTAAGTTCTCACCGCTGTTCAAAACGCTTGCTAAGATCACTGCAACTATTACTCCGATCGCAACAACAGTCACGCCGGCAATTATCAGAATGTTATTTTTCATTTATACTCCTCCGGCGGTATTTTAAACTCCGTATTTTTTCAGATTTATACATAGTATTATACATCAATTCGGAAGAAAATGCAATACCCCGCAAATCGCGAATTTTTATGAATTATCACGAAATATCGGTCATAGCGGCACCGCCATCAGTTTATCGTCAATTATTGTCACTCTCGAACGCGGCATCGTCTCGGTAATATCGAGCGTCAGGAAGTTCACGCAGAACTTCACACCCGGATAGATTACCCCCGACACCTTTGCGCTCAGATTATCCTTGTTCTTGATATCCTCGTCGAGCTGGTCGATAAGCGTCTGCAATTCATTTTTTCTCATCGAGTGGAACAGCTTGTTCTGTGTCTCGGTGCGGAACGCCTTGGACTGCGCCTCGGTGAGCTCGCCGCCCTGCGCGAGCTTGCGCTGCTTGAGGAACGCGAGGTTCTTTACCGCCGCGTCGAACACGCGAGCCGACTCCTTGAGGTCAGCCTCCGCCTCGCGCCGTCTCGTGAACAGCACCGAGCCGTCGCCGATATAGACCTCGGTCGCGGTATACTTCTCCGAGCCGATGATGCCCGCGCTAATGTCATGCATAGAAGTGACCTTGCCGCCCGCGATGACCCCGTGCGTACCCTTGGCGGTCAGTCCGCCGTAACAGAAAACGTCGCAGAACGCGAACTGCTTGGACGTAACGTCGCCCTTGACGAATATCTCCGCGTTCTCGCAAAAGCCTATGTCGGCGTTCCCGTCGCAGGTGAGCTTGGAGTTTATGCAGCCGCCGACGATAGTGACATTACCGCCCGCGTTTATCTCGCCGCCGAAAACCGAACCGTCGATCTTGACGTTCTTGCCCGCGTTGATGGAAAATCCTTCCATAACATTACCCTTGATATGCACGTCGCCGAAAAAGCTGATGTTCCCGACGGATATGTCGAGGTCGGTCTTTATCGTCACGGCGTTCTCGACCTGGAAGCAGCCGTTGCCGAAAACGATATGTCCGTCGCACGCGGAAACTACCTTAGTTCCGTCGGTCGTGACGAGCGTATTTTTTCCGAGCGACACTTTAGCCGGCTCTCCCTGCTCCGCGGGCAGCTCCTTACCGAAGATATTCATCCCGGGCACGCCCTCCTCGGGCAGCACGATATCGGCGATTATCTCGTTCTTGTGTATAGGCACGATCGCGTTCAGCTCACGGTAATCGGCGATACCGAACTCGTTCTGGCGCGGCTTGAGCTTATGCTCCTTGTCGAAGCGGAAGCTGATATAGCCGTTCTTTCCCTTTTTCGGGGAGATCGCCGTCGCAATGCAGACCTGAACGCCGTAAAGTCTTTCCTTTATGACGCGTTTGATGCTGGATTCGTCAATATTGGTGGTTATGCCGAGACGCGCGATCTCGCCGCAGACCTGATCGTAGTTGACCTCCGCGCCTCCGTTCTGGGGGGAGTGAAGGAACATATTCGCGATCCTGCCGTCGTTGTCGCAGGTTATTTCCACACGTCCGTCGATCCTCAAAAACTTCTCATTCTCAGCCATAATGTCACCCCTTTTCTCAAACGACACACTACTGCTTTAAAGCAACAGCGCCGTTTATCCTCTCAACAATGCCGATAACGTCACCCAGCGACTCCGCAGCAGTGTAAATGAGCCCCGAAAGCTCATCATCGGGCGGTGTGAGATCCGGTACCATGACCGTAACGCACCCCGCAGAAGCCGCCGATCTCACCCCGTTCGGCGAGTCCTCGAGCGCCATACACTCCCCCGGCGGAAGCCCCAGCTCCCTCGCGGCGTATATGTAAATATCGGGCTTGGGTTTGCCCTCTTCGACCATCGTCGCACATACTATCTTATCAAAGCAGTCGAATATCCCGACGCGCGTCAGGTAATCCCTCGTGCGTTCGAGATCGGTCGCGGTCGCAATAGCGGCGCGGATCCCGTTCTCGTTCAGGTATCCGAGCAGCTCCCGCGCGCCCTTTTTCAGCTCGAGCGGATTCTCGGCGAGATACGCGCTCATCAGCTCCATCCGCCGCGAGCGTATCTTGAAGTAGTCGAACTCCTCTCCGAAAAGCCCTTGCAGGAACGGCACGGCAAATTTCCTGTGCAGCGAGCGTATACTCAGAGCGTGCTCTCTCTCCATCGGGAACCCCGCCTCGTTCGCCGCCTGCACCCAGAACCGCACCAGCAGCTTCTCCGTATCGAGCAGAAGCCCGTCCATATCAAACACAACAGCCTTTACCATTCCATCAGCCCTATATCCTAAAATAATATTACTCTATCTTAATTATATCACACTTGCATAAAAATGTCAATAATTTTTGTTATATTTTATACAATTTTCTATGGAAACGCTGGTTTAATCGCGGTTTTCCCCGCCGGAGGCGGGGAAAACCGCATAAAACAGAACATTGAAAATAATGAAATCGATTT
>CAMWVP010000138.1 GCA_947177735.1 uncultured Clostridia bacterium | reverse complement strand
CTCGTATGCTGCATCATACATTTTACGCGCTGTTCTGAGACTCTGTTTTTGCGCGACCTCAAGTAACTGCTTCACCGAATCATCGTCCGTTACCTGAAAAACACCCTTGATCTCCTCAATAGTATAATCGTTGCATACCTTTGGACGGGCAAATATCCTCGTTCTGAGTTGGTCAAATTCACCGCTTTTAGCGCCGCGAACCATCTGATTGTAAATGCGATCATTACCTGCCAACAGGATACCGACACCAGCTTCATCATTAAGATTTCGGAGCGCTTGCAATGCGCTGAAAGTAAGATGATCCGCTTCATCAACAATGATAAGTCGTTTTGAACCGCTCAAGTGATCGACAAGCTCTTTCATCAGCAGCGGCTTCTTAGTGCTCGGAACTCTGCCAAGTTTCTGAGTGATCGCCCCGAGAATTGCGGCAGCTGATGTCATGCAGCTGTTCGAGGTTACGAAAATAACCCCTGTCGTATCATCAACATAATGCTTAAGTGCCGTGGTTTTGCCCGCGCCCGCCGCTCCGCTCAGGAGCACTATATCGCACTTCTTGTGTGCGTATTCGGCAGCACCGATTGAAATCTGAGTGTTTCTCAGGTCTTTATAGAATGTCTCTGTTTCTATAAGATCCTCTTGCTCCTGTGCTACCTTAAGATATTTCCGCAGTGTGGCGGCGGTTTTCTCATTGTCACCGCCGTATATTCCTTTAAGGAACTGTGAAACGGTGGCGGGTGAGAGGCTTGTTTCCTTTGCAATTTGGCTTTGGGTCTTACCCGTTTGCTTCATAAACTCGGCAAGCATAACTTGTGTCTGTTTGATCATGCAAAATCCTCCTTATTATCGTTATAGTATGTTAAGAAGAAGTCCTCATCGTCTTCGTCAACGTGGGCTTCCGCTTTTACCGATTTTTCGACGGCATTGTTCACAGCTTCAATGATGGGAGTTTCTATAATTTCGGTTTCGATCTCGTCTTTTCCATCTTGAGACTGTTCCTCAAAATTCCTTTCAAGAAGCTGTTTCTTTGCCACAAGGGACATAATTTCGGAATTAGTTGTTCGGTGCGGTTTGTAACCGTTCACATAGTCGTAAACATTCCGCTGTTCTCTCTTGACCGTCTTAATATCCTCTTCTGTCGCGCGTCTGAACGGTGTGATCGCTTTGGGGCGCACTCTGCAAATAAACCTCTTGGTTTCTTTGTCCAATATCAGCATTTCACTGAGATCTTCGGGATCGTAATTTACGATCACCCTTTTTCCAAAGTACGGAAGCAATGCACCACTGTCATTATAGTAGAAGTTGTGGAGCAGACTCACACCGTTGCGCTGTACGGTTCGTTCTTCAAACCTTCCGCAAAGCCTGCTCAAGACGTTCTCCATGCCTTTAACTACTCTCTTACAATGTAAATTCTCCCGATAAACTTCATTAGGGGATTTACCGTCCATCTCATCAGCGGTAGAAGCACTCGAATTATATTGATCTACAAAATCAGCTGCATGGCTTATGTATTCGTCCATTGTGGGGATATACGACTGCTTTGCAAGCTGCTTGTTTGTCATTCTGGTTGCGTCGGTTCGGTTTACGGCATTGCTTCCCGCATAGGTCTTAAAAAGTTTTCCGTAGCTTTCTTCAAAGGTTCTGAAGAAACGCTCTACAGGCTTTGACTGCCCGTGGTACGGCTGCGCAAATATCTGCTTTATGCCTAAGACCTCGGTTAGTGTCAAGTCGCTTTCCTCGCCGCTGCTAAGCTCCTTTGACTTGTAGTCCTTGCCGTTGTCGGTGTAGAACTCTTTCGGAATGCCGAATTCGATCATTGCGTCACGCAGACACATTTTTATGACGCTGGTGTCACCGGGAGAGGCACGGAATTTAAATGACAAAATCTTTGTCGAACGGATATCCACTATAACGGTTAGCGTTAATCTAACGGATTTGCCGCGCTTGTCCAAAACAAGGGTATCGCAGGTGTGGTGATCCGAGCTCCACGTATCGTTAGAATCAATATCCTTTTTCGTGCGGATATGATAGGGCAGAGCGTCCTTGAATTTCTTAATGGGTTCGCGGTAACGCAACAATACCAATTCGGGAAGATCGGTCTTTACCCGCCGCTCAAATGCGGACACGCTTGGAATATCGGGGTACTCTGCTTTCACTAACCCATAACACAACGCAATAGATCGCTTCTGTTGTGTTAGGTACAGATCGCAAAAAAGCGACCATGCTTCATCTGATATACTTGATTTGCCCCGTGTATGCGCTCCTCTGGTGTCCACGAGAGCGGGCAGACCGCCCTTTTTCAGCCGCTTTTGCCAATCGTAAAGCTGGTTTAAACTGATTGTTTCGCTGTTCTCGGCATTGTAGTCATCAATGAACCGCTTTCCAGATTTGCCTGAGCTTTGGAACATTCGGACGATCCTGCACTTCTTTTCAGCCGCCTCTCGTTGAACTCCAGTGAAATCCGAGAGATATCTGCTCGGATCGAGCGGCTTGTCTATCCCGTTATATTTATCCTGCGCGCTTTGTGGTAGGCTTTCTAGGGCTATTTGTAGGACTTTGCCTCCCTTGCCTCTGCCCGTTACATAACGATATTCAAGTATACCATTATTTGCTTGCTTTCGCACCGCTCTATCAGTAATTGAAAGAAGTTCAGAAACTTGATTAACATTTATCCAAATCAATTTTCATCACCAATTTCCTTTACAATAAGAAGTGCAAGCTCTGTAAAGTCAAGCTTAAGCTGCTTCGAAATTTGATAGAGGGTAGACAGCGATGGTATCGCACTGTCGTTCAGAATCCTATTGATTGTAGCATTAGTTACATCGCAACGACGAGCAAGCCATGCTTGTGAGCGCTCCAGCTTGTCCAACTCTTCAACAACCTTTTCGGCAAAAGGAGAGCGAACTCGTGATAAATTTACATTTTTCATCATTTAACCCCTTTCTTTTTTTGATATAGTGTGGTATAATATATGTGTTGGCATTGTTCGTTACATCACAATTATATTATAACGTGCTGTAACGAACTTGTCAAGTACTTTTTGTGATTTTACGAAACTTTTTTAAAATTTAGGAGGATTTATGGGTTCTATAGGTGAAAGAATTAAAAAAATTCGTGTGGACGCCAATTTAAATCAAGAACAGTTTGCCGAAAAAATCAGTGTTTCTCGCTCTTTTATAAGCAGAGTAGAAAATGGTAAGGAAACTCCATCAGATACATTAGTAAAACTTATATCTTCATTTTTTGACAGGAATTATGAATGGGTTAAAGATGGGGTTGGAAAAGAATATCGCCCTTTCAAGGAAGATAGCATTAAGCGGCAGCGTATCATGAAATCCGACTTAATGCCAATGCTAGCAGAACAAAATACCGATCCGTTTATTAAATTAGATTATGCGAAAATCATTCAAGACATAGCATCTTTTTTGTTTGATAACGGCACATTAACAGGGAGCGAACGGTATTTCTCATATTCTCTTTACTCATTTGTAGGTGCTCTATCTAGCTTTTTTAAAAGAAGAAAGGCTCATATTGATACAGGAGGATTTGAAGGATATGATGAAGAACAGGATAAAAAATATATAGTGGGTGAGTTCTCTGACACCATTGATGAAATGATGCGTTGTTTATATGAAGAAAACCTCAATGAAATTCTTGAAAAGAAATTTAGTGATGATTAGTAAAAAGTAGTTTCGCAAGCCATTCAACAATCTCTTGCAAAATTCACAGGTGAGCATTTGTATTTGAGTTCCCTAGTAACAGGATAAATAAAAAAGTCTTACAAATCGCTATAAAATAGGATTTGCAAGACTTTTTGTGCTTTTTGAAAAAGTTCCTTAGTCGAGTAGAAATATTGCCTTTTTTTGATTTTGTGCGCCGCATGACTTTTCTGTTTCGAGCGGCTTAAAGTGTTATTAAACAACGGTTTAGGGGTTATTTAAAGAAAATCTATTACTAAGGAACTTTTTGGATTTCTTGTGCAGAATTACAGCGGTTCGGGGGTATGATTGTGATGCAGGAAAAAGGACTTATGCCGCCGAGGGCGGCATAAGCCCGTAAACACCGTCGGGCAAAGCCCGCCGGAGATTGAAAAAGTGATTAAAAAACGGGAATTGGCTCGGATTTCTGATTAAATCTTCGGTGGGAATGCGGCGGTTAAGCCAAATAAAGTGATACAAGGAGCTGAAATGAGCGATAACACAAACAAAATCCGCACGGGATTTTACCTTGAAAAGGAGCTGTTGGACGAATGTGACTGCTTCTTGGAGCAGTCCAATTCCCGTTCACGCAACGAGCTTGTCCGAAAGGCTATCGAGTTTTATCTCGGACATCTGAAAGCGCAGGACAACGTAGAATATCTTGCTCCTGCGATAAAAAAGCTGGTGACATCAGCGGTCTCGGCTTAGGAGGAAAAGACTTCTCGTCTGCTGTTCAAAATAGCGGTGGAACTCGGAAAAATTTCAAATATGTTGGCGGCAGCTAACGAGGTCGATGATGAAACGCTCCGCGAGCTTCACATCATGTGCATTGACGAGGTTCGGAAGATCAACGGGATCATTACCTATGACAGCGCCGCGAGATTTCAGAGGAATGATTGACCATGCCGAAAATAATTGTTGCAAGCAGATATCTCAAACCCGCTTCGAAAGGTACTCGCAGCAACCTTGTGAAATATATCGCCACCCGCGAAACGGTTCAGAAATATTCTCCGAAACGGAAAGAAGCTTCCGCTACAGAAAATCAGCAGCAGTTAATTTTTGAATTGCTGAAAATAAATTCGGACGGAAAAAAGCTGCCGGAGTATTCGGACTATCTGAAAAATCCATCAAAGGAAAACGCTTCGGAACTGCTCTCCGAGTTGCTCGAGCAGAGCGCGGATATGATCGCGGATAAAGAAATTCTGGTGAAATATGTTGCGGAGCGTCCGGGCGTTGAAAAAATCGGAAAGCACGGATTGTTTTCCGACAGCGATGATGAAATAGTTTTGTCGCAGGCGCAGAAAAATATATCGGAGCATCAAGGAAACGTCTGGTCGCACGTTATATCGCTGACGCGCGAGGACGCTGAACGGCTCGGATATACCACGCCCGAGATGTGGCGGAATCTGATCATGAGGCATACCGACGATATAGCAAAGGCGCAGAATATCCGCTTGGAAAACCTGCGGTGGTATGCGGCGTTTCATAATACGGCTCACCATCCGCATATTCATCTGCTCGTATACTCGACGGATATCAAAGAGGGATTTCTGACCGAAAACGGGTTTGAGCAGATCAAGAGCGCTCTCGCAAAGGATATTTTTCATAATGAGCTGTATCAGGTTTATGAAAAGCAGACTGCTGTGCGGGATAAGCTGCGCTCCGAAGCGGAAAGCGTGATGAAAAATCTGTTATCGGAGCTGCAAAATAATAATCAATTTGATTCACAGCTCGAACAGCTTGTTCTGAAACTGCAGTCGCAGCTCCGCAATTCCAAAGGCAAAAAGGTCTACGGCTACTTGCAGCCCAATGTCAAGAAAACCGTTGACCAAATCGTAACGGAACTTGCCAAGAACCCTGTGCTGAAAAAGATGTATGACGAATGGTGTTCGTTGGAACAGCAGAAATATGAAACCTATACAAGCGCAGTGCAGAAGTTTCCGACGTTGGAGGAAAACAAAGTTTTCAAGCCGATCAAGAATGCTGTGATCCGTGCCGTGATGGAGATGGATATCTCGACGGAAATGTTTGCGGAATATGGCGATGATGCGTTTGATGAAACAGAATCGGGCGGAGATTTATATATAAAGTGGACAGCGGAGTTTAAATCCGCTTGCTCCGAGTTATATAGATACCGCAATATCCCGAAAGCGTTCGAGCTGCTCCGAGCCGAAGCCGAAAAAGGAAATGTTCTTGCACTTCACGATCTTGGAAAAATGTATCTGAACGGCTTGCTTGGCGATGAAAAAATCCCGAAAGCCGATGAATGTTTTCAAAAGGCTCTGCAGGGCTTCCTCACACTCGAACCAACCGCAAAAAGACTGCGGGATTATGTTCAGTACCGAATCGGAAAAATGTTTGCGCTTGGTAACGGTACGGAACAGGACTATACAAAAGCGTTCGCGTGGTTTGAAAAATCCGCGGCAGCGGGAAACAAATTCGCGCAGTACTCGCTAGGCAGTTTGTATTATTATGGGAACGGCGTATCACAGAGCTACGAGAAAGCGTTTGAGTATTACAAGCTGTCCGCCGATCTGGATAACGCCTACGCTTGTTATGAAACCGCGAAAATGCTCCGTGACGGCATTGGCGTTGAGAAAAATACCGCGCAAGCGGATGTATATTTCAAAAAGGCATACAACGGCTTCCAAAAGATCGCAGCCGAAAACCCCGATGATAGAATTTTATATCGGCTCGGCGTGATGACGTTCAGTGGAACAGGGTGTGACGTGGATCGCGAGTTGGGTATCGAGTATATAAAGCAGTCCGCCGAGTTGGGAAATGAGTATGCCCAAGCGTTCTTGGAAAACATGGGCAGATATAATCTGACAGCAGCGCAGAACGCCGTTGTGTCAATGCTGCTCTCCTTCGGCAGACTCATCTCCGATGATTACAACCGCAGTCTGCACGGTCAGAAGCTCCGCACCGAGCATAAGCTGAAAGCCGCGATCCGCCGTAAGAAACAGGCACTCGGCTTGAAAGAAAATCCATTAGAGAATCCGCAATTCAAGGGGTGATCAATTGCTTAATAACCGCGAAATTTATTCCACAAACCTCCCGCACCGCGCCATAGCGGTGTATATGTATCTGCGTGACCGTGCCGGAAAGGACGGCTCATGCTACCCTGCTGTGAGTACAATTGCGGCGGACTTGAAAATGTCCAAAAGCACCGTAAAACGTGCGCTTGACGATCTCGAAAAGGCGAAATACATTCGGCACGAGCGCAGATACAGACAATCGGGCGGAAACTCGTCAAATCTTTACTTTGTCGAGCAACTGCCTTAAATTTTTTAAAGCCAATCCACTTACAAGGACGAACTATGCCTTGTCGGTGGACTCAGGATAGGTTCATCATGAGCCTACAATGCTAAGTAACCAATATAAAATTTTTTTATATTGAGGAAAGGAAGTTTTTTATGCCCTACATCAATTTTTCCGATGATGATCTATACCGCGCGAATACTGCCGATTTGGTTTCATTTCTTCAAAATCATGGGGATCAGGTGAAAAAGGTCGGCTCGACCTACAAGTACATCTACACGGACGGCAGCGGAACGCATGACAGCGTGACGATCCACGGCGGCAAGTGGTATGATCACAAAAATCAGCGCGGTGGTTATGCGGTCAAGTTCCTGCAGGAGTTTCTCGGTTTTTCCTTTCAGGATTCCGTGATCGAGCTTCTCGGCGGGCATTGCAGCGCTCAAACCGTGCGTTCCATTCCGCGTGAGCCTCCAAAGCCTATCGCGAAACCGTTCGAGCTCCCCGAAGCCAACTCAGATATGCGACGGGTATTCGCGTATCTCACCAAGCAGCGGTTTATCGACCCTCAGATAATTTCGCACTTTGCTCACGAACACAAAATCTTCGAGGATAAAAAATACCACAATGTCGTGTTCGTTGGCATTGACGAAAACGGTGTTCCGAAACAAGCCTCGGTGCGCTCTACACTCAGCTTCGGAAAGACATTTCGTATAACGGTCGCAAACTCGGATACAAAATACAGCTTCTCTCATTTCGGAAATGATGAGAAGCTGCTCGTGTTTGAGGCACCGATAGATATGCTGTCGTTCATCACGCTCTACCAAAAGGATTGGCAGCAGCACAGCTACATCGCCATGAACGGTGTTTACGAAAGTGCGGTGCTGAAAGCACTTGAAGATCATTCTGGTCTGCGGCAAGTATGCCTTTGCACCGACAATGACGAGGGCGGAATCGAAGCCGCGGAACGACTGCGGGATATTCTTGCCGAGAAAGGGTACACGGAAATATTCCGGCTTGCCCCACAGCAAAAGGACTGGAACGAATCGCTCAAGCAACGTTACGGCGCGGAATATCTCCCAGCTGTTCCACATGAGCGCAAGGAACTGTACTTACAGAGCGTTGCCGAGCTGAACGAGATGAAGATCAATCCAAACCGCATATGCAACGACCTCATAGCCGCCTATAACTCCGCCGACCGAGTAAGGTTAGCGGAGTTTTCTCTTGCGGCGAGTGAGCATTTTCTAAAAATAGCGGGTAAGGAATTTCCGCTCGATAAAATGAAAAATCGGCTTGCCGCCGAATACAAGTGCTATCATGACAAGGGCAGTATCTCCGTGAAGCTAGGCAAACTTCAAAATGCGATGACAGACGGATTAGAGCAACTCCGCAAACCCTCACAGACCGCTGCCG
>CAMWVP010000137.1 GCA_947177735.1 uncultured Clostridia bacterium | reverse complement strand
CATAAAGTACAGCGAGCCCTGCCTGAAGCTCGACGCAAAAGATGAGGAGCACTTCAAGGACGTTGATCTGATGCTGTTTGATAAGGTCATTGCGTTTGACAACATCCACCAGAAAATAGTGCTTATCACAAATATTTCCACGAAAAACATCGACGAGTCGTACAAAAATGGTGCAGCCGAGCTCGACGAGATGGTGAAACTCATACGCACGGGCACTCCCGCTCCCGTCGAGAAGGCACGGCTGGCAAGCGAGTTCAGAGCGTTGTTTAACAAAGAACAATATTGCGAGATGGTAAAAAAAGCCAAGCGCTATATCTACGAGGGCGACATCTTTCAAGTCGTGCTCTCAAACCGTCTCGACGCGGACTTCGAAGGAAGTCTGCTGGACGCGTACCGCGTGCTCCGCGCCACTAACCCCTCGCCGTATATGTTCTATTTCTCGAGCGACGATATGGAGGTCGCAGGCTCGTCTCCCGAAACGCTCGTAAAGCTCGAGAACGGCACCCTGCACACGTTCCCACTCGCGGGCACGCGTCCGCGCGGAAAGACCGAGTCCGCCGACAAAACGCTCGAAAAGGAGCTGCTCGCGGACGAAAAGGAACTCTCCGAGCACAATATGCTGGTCGACCTCGGACGTAATGATCTGGGAAAAATTTCCTCCTTCGGTACGGTCGAGGTGGAGAAATATATGTCGATCGAGCGTTATTCTCACGTTATGCATATCGGCTCGACGGTTCGCGGACAGATTCGTCCCGAGCTGCACGCGCTCGACGCGGTAGACGCGGTGCTCCCCGCGGGAACGCTCTCGGGCGCGCCGAAGATACGCGCCTGTGAGATAATCAACGAGCTCGAGAACAACAAGCGCGGCATCTACGGCGGAGCGATCGGCTACATCGACTTCCGCGGCAACCTCGATACGGCGATTGCGATACGGCTCTGCTTCAAGAAGAACGGGCGCGTTTTCGTCCGCTCGGGCGCGGGCATCGTCGCAGACAGCGTTCCCGAGAACGAGTTCAACGAGTGCATCAACAAGGCAAAGGCGGTTATGAACGCCCTTGACACGGCACAGGAGGCGGAATTATGATACTTTTGATAGATAACTACGACAGCTTTTCTTACAATTTATTCCAGTACGTCGGCGAGATCAACCCCGACATCAAGGTCATCCGCAACGACGAGCTGACGGTGGACGAGATAATGGCGCTCGCACCCTCTCACATCATCGTCAGCCCGGGTCCCGGACGCCCGTGCGACGCGGGAGTCTGCGAGGAGGTTATCCGCGCGGCTGCCGGAAAGATCCCCGTTCTCGGCGTTTGTCTCGGTCATCAAGCCATCTGCGAGGTTTTCGGCGCGGAGATTACCTACGCCAAGCGCCTCATGCACGGCAAGCAGTCAACGATCGGCTTCGACAAGAGCTCTCGGATATTCCGGGGCATTGACGGCGAGATCGCTGTGGCTCGGTATCACTCGCTCGCCGCGGCGCAGGACGGATTCCCCGAGGCGCTCAAGATCACCGCACAGACCGACGACGGCGAAATAATGGCTGTCGAGCACAGAGACTTCCCCGTTTTCGGGCTCCAGTTCCACCCCGAGAGCATACTCACCGCTCACGGCAAAACGCTGCTTAAAAACTTCCTGGAGATAGGCGCGTAACAACCGCACGTTCGGGGTTCAAAAAAACGGCGAAATCCGACAACTCATAAATTCGGATATATGCCAATATTAAGCGGTTTTTACGCTATGGAAGCACTACTCTTTTTACGAACAAAAAAAGCACGAAATTCCGTGTCAAAGAGTTCGGAAGCACGGGCTTTTTTGAAGCATTTACGGAGGTATTTATTATGATAAAAGAAGCAATTGTAAAAATCGTCGACAAGCAGGACTTGACCTACGACGAGGCGTATCGGGTAATCACCGAGATAATGTCGGGCGATACTACCCCCACGCAAAACGCCGCATTTCTCTCGGCACTTTCGACAAAGAGCACAAAATCCGAGACTATCGACGAAATAACCGGATGTGCCGCTGCCATGCGCGACTCTGCCGTAAAATTTGAAAACTATCTCGACCTGCTCGAAATCGTCGGCACGGGCGGCGACAACGCGCACAGTTTCAACATTTCCACTACTGCGGCGATAATCATCGCGGCTTCGGGGATTATGGTTGCCAAGCACGGCAACCGCGCGGCTTCATCGCTCAGCGGCACTGCGGACTGTCTGGAGGCATTGGGCGTAAATATCGACCTTGACCCCGAAAAGTGCCGCAAGCTCCTCGAAAATGTCGGCTTCTGCTTCTTCTTTGCGCAGAAGTACCACACCTCTATGAAGTATGTCGGACCTATCAGAAAAGAGCTTGGAATCAGAACGGTTTTCAACATCTTAGGTCCGCTTACCAATCCCTCAAATCCAAGCCATCACCTTTTGGGAGTTTACGACCGCTCGCTTGTTGAACCTATCGCCAATGTGCTTATGAAGCTCGGATCAAAAAACGGCATGGTCGTTTACGGCAACGACAAGCTGGACGAGATCTCTTTAAGCGCCCCTACGTCCGTTTGCGAATATAAGGACGGCTGGATGAAAACGTATGAAATTACGCCGGAACAGTTCGGCTTTGAGCGCTGCACCAAAGATGAACTCAAGGGCGGTACTCCCGCGGAAAACGCCGCCATAACGCGAGTGATTTTAAGCGGCGAGGATAAGGGTCACAAGCGAAACGCGGTGCTGCTTAACGCGGGCGCGGCAATTTATGTCGGCGGCAAGGCTTCTTCTATGGAGGAAGGCGTGAAGCTTGCCGCAGAGCTTATCGACAGCGGAAAGGCTGCCGAAACACTCAATAAGCTGATAAAGCTTTCCCAAATTTGAGGTAGTTAAATGACGATACTTAACGAAATAGCGGCGAAAACGCGCGGGCGTATCGCCGAAAAAACAAAGGAGATACCGCTCTCGGAGGTGCGCTCCGAGGCGGAGCGTATGCCGTCGGGCAATGAATTCCCGTTTGAGAGGGCGTTATCGGGCGGCGATATCTCATTTATCTGCGAGGTAAAGAAGGCCTCGCCGTCAAAGGGAATAATCGCGGAGGATTTCCCGTATTTGCAGATAGCAAAGGACTATGAAGCGGCGGGCGCGGCGGCGATATCCTGTCTGACCGAGCCGTTCTGGTTCAAGGGCAGCGACGCGTTTCTGCGGGAAATTACACAGAATGTGAAAATTCCCGTGCTGCGCAAGGACTTCACGATTAGCGAGTATATGATCTACGAGGCGAAGATACTCGGCGCGTCGGCGGTACTGCTCATCTGCTCGATTCTAAGTGAACAGCAGCTCGCCGAATATCTTGAACTCGCCCACTCGCTCGGAATGTCCGCGCTGGTGGAAGCGCACGACGAAGCCGAGATCGAAACTGCCGTCAAGATCGGCGCGAAGATAATCGGCGTGAATAACCGAGACCTGAAAACGTTTTCCGTTGACACGGGCAACTCGGCGCAGCTGCGCGGTCTTGTGCCGTCCGACAGGGTTTTCGTCTCCGAAAGCGGCATACAGACCGCCGACGATGTTGACGGACTGCGGAGGATAGGCGCGAACGCCGCTCTTATCGGCGAAACGCTTATGCGCGCTCCCGATAAAAAAGCCAAGCTCGACGAGCTGAGGGGGCTGAAATGAGCACAAAGATAAAGCTCTGCGGAATGTTCCGCGACAGCGATATCGATTACGTCAACGAAGCGAAGCCCGACTACGTCGGCTTTATCGTGATGTTCCCGAAAAGTCACCGCAACATCGATCTCGAAACGGCTCTGCGGCTGAAATCGCGGCTATCGCCCGAAATAAAGTCGGTCGCCGTTTCGGTGAATGCTCCCGTTGAACAATTCGCTGAGTTCGCAAAGCAAGGCGTTGCCGATCTTCTGCAATGCCACGGCAGCGAGGACGCGGAATATATCGCCGGGTTACGCGATCTGACGGGCGTACCGATAATCAAGGCGGTCAAGGTGACGAGCGCCGCCGATATCGAGAACGCACAAAATCTCGGCGCGGACTATCTGCTGCTGGACAGCGGCACGGGCAGCGGCGTGACGTTCGACCACTCGCTCATTGACCGCGAGAGGATACGCGTTCCGTTCTTTCTGGCGGGCGGGCTCACCCCCGATAACCTCGGAGCGGCGATACGCGGCGTTAAGCCGTTTGCGGTGGACTTATCGAGCGGAATAGAAACGGATAAGCTGAAAGACCGTGAGAAGATACTCGCGGCGGTAAAGGAGGCGCGTAATGCTTTCGGATAAAGTAAAGCAACATTTTAACGCCGCCGCCCAAGCGGAATGGGAGCGCCTTGACGTCAACGAGTATTTCCGCCTCATCTTCCGACTTCACCTCGCATTCATAGAGGAGGAGCTTGCGGAAAAGCCGCGCGTTCTGGACGCGGGGAGCGGTCCGGGGCGGTACGCGCTGGAGTTCGCGAAACGCGGCTGCGCGGTAACGCTCTGCGACATCTCGGACGGCGAGCTTGCGCTTGCCGAGGAGAAATTCGGCGAGAACTACCTTTCTGCCGAGCGCTTTGTACAAGCGGATCTACGCGATCTGAGCGCGTTCCCCGACGGCGCGTTTGACCTGACGGTCTGCTACGGCGCGCCGCTCTCGTACATCACCGAAAACCGCGAAAAAGCGGTCTCGGAGCTGGTTCGCGTGACAAGACGCGGCGGCACGGTCGCCGTCAGCGTGAACAACACCTGGGGAATACTCCGAAACACTCTCGGCAGCGCGAACGAGGACTTCTTCGCGAACGGCGAATACTGGCATATCAACGAGGTGATCGAAACGGGCGACTGCCCGTCGTTCGAGAGTGTACAATTCGGCGGCGGAGCCGCTCCCGAAAGGCATTTCTTTCAGCCCGATGAGCTTACGGAGGTGCTGAAAAACGCCGGCTTAACGAATATCAAACTCGGCGCGGCGCCCTGCCTTTGCTCGGGAAGCCGTGAGCAGTACAACAAGCTCGCCGAAAACCCCGCCGCTAAGGCGCAGATCGAAGCTCTGGAGCTGAAGTGCTACCAAGACAAAAATATGCTGGGCTTCGGAGATTTCCTGCTTGCCAAGGGGGTGCGCAAATGATCTACTATACGGCAGATTTACATTTAGGGCACGAAAACGTTATCAAATTCAGCAACAGGCCGTTTACAAGCATTGATGAAATGGATAAGGCGCTCATTGCCAATTGGCGCGCGGTTGTACAGCCTAATGACGAAATTTACGTGCTCGGCGATCTGATCTTCAGATCTCTGGATCCGGAATCTTATCTGAAACAGCTCACGGGGAAAATCCACCTGATACGCGGCAACCATGACACGTATCTCAAAGACAACCCCCTAGAGCGCTATTTCGAGAGCATTGACGATATGCTGACAATTGCGGACGACGGAAGACGCGTGTTCCTATGCCACTATCCTCTTGCGGAGTGGCCGGGGTATTACCGCGACACCATTCACCTCTTCGGGCATATCCACAACAACCGCAATGAAGCCTGCACAATAATGGAAATGCTTCCGAACAATTACAATGTCGGCGTTGACTGCATAGGCTTTACTCCGCTGACGCTAACGCAGATAATTCATTTTTACGGCGAAAGGAAACGCAATGGCTAAGACGAAAAACAGCAAATTAAAGGTCGCGCTGATAATAGCGGCAGCATTACTCGCCGTTATTTTCGCGGCGGGAATGACCGTCACGTCGGTAATGATGGCGGATAACTTCTCGCGCGGCGATTATTCCGATCAGCGGTTTACCGTCGACTATTACTACGGGCACTATCAAGCCGAATATCCGCGTTCGGAGGTCTCGTTCATTTCGGGCAAAAACACGCTAAAGGGCTTTATCTACGGCGCGGACAACGACAAGGGATTATTGGTGTTCGCGCATGGGATAGGCAGCGGTCACGAGGAATATATGAAGGAGCTGATCTGGTTCGTCGATAACGGCTGGCGCGTGTTCGCCTATGACGCGACGGGCAGCGGTCACAGCGAGGGCGGCGGAACGCGCGGACTCCCGCAGTCGGCGCTCGATCTGGACGCGGCGCTGACGTTCGCGGAAAGCGACGCGCGGCTCAATTCCCTGCCCGTCTATCTTATGGGGCACAGCTGGGGCGGCTACGCGGCGGCTGCCGTGCTGAACTTCAACCACAAAATAGCGGGCGCGGCAAGTATTTCTGGCTACAACGAGCCTATCGAGATGATACTCGAGTGGACGGAGGATATGATGGGCGGTTTCCGCTACGCTATGCTTCCGTTCATTTGGACGTACAACAAGGCGCTTTTCGGAAAGTATTCGGGGCTGACGGCAGTCGACGGAATAAACAGGCTGAACAAGCCCGCGGTTCCGGTGCTGGTGATACACGGCACGGAGGACGGCACTATCGGCTATGACAAGTCGAGCGTCATCTCCGAAAGGGAGCATATCACCAACCCGAATGCGAAGTTCATCACGCTTGAGGGTAAGGGGCACAGCAATCTGTTCTACACCGCTGAGGCACTGGAGTATATCAACGAATTCAACAAGGATTACCGGGTGATCTACGATCGGTACAACGGCGAGATCCCCGAGGACGTTCTTGAGGAGATCTACTCCGGCTCCGACAGGGAGCTTATCAACACACCGAACGAGGAGCTCCTCTCGCAGATCGAGAGCTTTTTCCTGAGCTGCCCGACGGATAAGTAAAAAGGAGCCGCAATGAAATATACACTCTCCCCTGCCCGCAGCGACGACATTGAAACGGTTTTTCGGCTCAACAAGGAGCTTATCGACAAATACGAAAACACTGACGCTATCGACTATCAGGCGGTTCTTCGACAGGTTCGCGGCGGAATTGAGCAAAACATTCACAATTATAGGCGGGTAATGTGCGCCGAGGAAACGGCGGGGTTTGTTCTTGTGGAAGATCACCCGGACAGAACCGAGCTCGACGATCTCTTTCTGTTTCCGGAGTTCCAAAATAAAGGGATCGGCACGGCACTCATTCAAGATATTATTAAAGCCTCCCAAAAGCCGGTGTTCCTGTTAGTTTTTATTGAGAACAACGTCGCGGTGCGGCTATACGAACGGCTTGGATTTGAGATAGTTGAAACATTTCGCGGCACGCGGTATCGTATGAGATATGAGAAGAGGTGATACAATGGCGTTCAAGCTGAGCGGCGTGGTCCCGTGGGGGCGCAATCTCAGGGAATACCGCGATATGTTCCGCCTTACCGAGGACGACCTGCAAAAGCGTATCGCGGGCTTCGGCGACGGTCCCGCAAGCTTTAACCGCGAGCTGACAGAGCACGGCGGCAGCGTGATATCGTTCGACCCGATCTATCAATTCACAAAAGAAGATATTGAAAAGCGGATCGGGGAAGTGCGCGTCGAGGTAATGGAGCAAATGTGGCAGAATAAGGACAACTACGTCTGGACAAGGATAAAGAGCCTTGACGAGCTTGAGAACCTCCGAATGTCGGCAATGAATCGGTTTCTGGAGGACTACGGCAAGGGCAGAGCCGAGGGGCGGTACGTGTATCACGAGCTGCCCGACAAACTGCCGTTCGAGGACGATCATTTCGACATAGGACTAAGCTCGCATTTCCTGCTGATGTACACGGCGCTCGGATATGACTTCCACATCAAGGCAATGGCTGAAATGCTGCGGGTCTGCAAGCAGATACGGATTTTCCCGATAGTCGATCTGGACGCGAATAAGACAGAGCTTGTCGACAGCGTTATCGGACATTTTCGGGAAAATTACCGTGTTGATATCGTTGACACGGATTACGAGTTCCAGAAGGGCGATAACAAAATGCTGATGGTCGGAAAGGGGCGGTGATATGGAATGTAAAAGTCTTGAAGAGGTTCGCGCCAATATTGACAGGATCGACGACAACATAATCAAGTTGATTGGCGAACGCACGGATTACGTCAGACAGGCGGCGAAATTCAAAACAAACACAGACGGCGTAAAAGCGCCCGACCGCGTGGAAGCAGTTATCCGAAAGGTTCGCGGCAGCGCCGAAAAATACGGTGCGGACGCGGATATGGTCGAATCGCTTTACCGCGAAATGATCTCAAGGTTCGTCGATATGGAAACGCGCGAATTTGAAAAAGGAAAAGCGTTATGACGGGAATTTATTTCAGCGGAACGGGCAATACCAAATACTGTATCAATCGGTTTCTGGAAAGGCTCGGAGCAGACGGCGGCGCGTTCCCGATAGAAGATAAAGAAGCCGTCAAAGCAGCCGCGGAGGATAATGAGATAGTGTTCGCTTACCCCGTTTATTACAGTAATACCCCGAAAACAGTAAGGGATTTTATCGTGGATAATAAGGCTCTCTGGCTAGGCAAACGCGTTTTTATAATCGCAACAATGGGCTTGTTCAGCGGC
>CAMWVP010000136.1 GCA_947177735.1 uncultured Clostridia bacterium | reverse complement strand
CCTATCTCTCAATATTTTTTTGTTTGTTTGTCCAATATCTATTGTAGCACAACAGCGTTGTGAAAAATCCCGCCGGATACCGCTTGACAGAATTGGCATAATGTGGTACAATAAAAGGTGTTTTAGAACGGCGCCGTAAAATATCATACGGTTACTGCCGCCTTAAATATTATTTCCCGAAAGGCGATATTATGAGAAAATTTTTTACGATATTGATATGCAGGCTTATGTATTTTCTGGGGCATTTGATAGGTCACGGCTCCAGCCTGCCCGGGCAGGTCGCGCTTAAGCTGTACCCGAACATACTCTCCAAGGTCAGGCTCCCGCAGATGGTGATAGCCGTTACGGGCAGCAACGGCAAAACGTCCACTGTCGAGATGATAACTCATATCCTCCAAAAGCAAGGCAGAAACGTCATCTCCAACAAGGAGGGCTCGAATATGGATTGGGGGATCGCGGCGGTCATACTCTCCAATTGTACGCTTGGAGGGCGTTTTAAGGGCGACGTGCTCGTGCTGGAGACGGATGAGCGCTACGCCAAGCTGACGTTCAGACACTTCTCGCCTACGCACTACGTCGTTACCAATCTCTACCGTGACCAGCTCACCCGAAACGGTCATCCCGAATGGGTATATGACGCGATACGCGAGAGCATTCCCGAGGACTGCACGCTTATCCTCAACGCCGACGATCCTCTTATCTCGCAGTTCGACAGAGACCGCCGGAACGTTGTATGGTTCGGTATGGACAGGCAGTCGTTTTCGGTTGATAAGAACGTCTCGGTGTATGACGACGGCGCGTTCTGCCCTGTCTGCAAGAGCCGTATGCGCTATACCTACCGCCACTACAATCATATCGGCGAGTACTTCTGCGACAGCTGCGGACACCGCAAGCACCCTACGGAGTTCACCGTTACAAGCGCGGATCTGCAAAACGGAATAATTACGATCAACAACAGCCATAACATTACGCTCAGCTTTAAGAGCATCTACAACGTCTACAACATATTGGCATGTTTTGCGGCGTGCTCGCAGGCGGTGATACCGCCCGAGACCATCGCCGCCGATATAAGCGATTACGTGCTGAAAAGCGGACGAGTTGTCGAGTACACGCTCGGTGAGAGTGCGGGTACATTTCTCGTCTCCAAGCATGAGAACTCCATCTCCTACGACCAGTCGATACGCTATATTCTCGACAGGAATGAGCCGTGCGGCGTTATAATCATCGTGGATTCCGTAAGCCGCCGTTATTCGACGGGGGAGATAAGCTGGCTGTGGGATATCGATTTCGAGCTGCTGAACGCGGACTGTATCGAGCATATCTATCTTCTCGGCGCACACGCTGCGGATCTCGAGACTCGCTTCTCATACACGGCGATACCGCCCGAAAAGCTCACGGCAATGCCTGTTATAGAGACTGCGGTGAATGAGATCGCGTCGAAAAACCACTCGCGTCTGTACACGGTGACCTGCTTCTCGGACAAGGCGAAGTTCCTGTCCAAGGTCACGGTAAAGTGAGGTGACGATATGAAGATTCTGCACTTGTTTCACGATCTGATGAACCTATATGGCGACTACGCTAACGTTTTAGCACTTGAGCGCTCCCTGGCGCAAAAAGGGAAGAACGTCGAGGTGCTGCGCCGTTCCGTAGGCGACAGCCTGTACTTCTCGGAGTTCGACCTTATCTACATAGGTTCGGGCACCGAGCGCAGTCAAAAAGCCGCGCTGGAGTATCTGCGCGACTTCGAGGAGCCGCTGAAAAGCGCTGTTGACGGCGGCGCGGTGATACTGGCGACGGGCAACTCGTTCGAGATGTTCGGCAAGAAGGTCACCGACCGTGATAAAAAGGCGCACGAGGGTCTCGGGTTGTTCGATTTTATCGTCGAAGAGGGCACGGAGCGGATCGTTACCGACAGCGTTGTTGAGTTTGAAGGCAGGGAGCTTATCGGATTTGTCAACAAGGCGAGCAATATATACGGTATAAAAGACCCGCTCTTCAAGGTAAAGCAGGGCGCGGGCAACAGCCCCAAGGACGCCGAAAACGAGGGCATCCGTATCGGTAACTTCTACGGCACTCACATAATCGGACCGCTGCTGATTCGCAACCCGTCAATGGCGGAATACTACGCCGATCTTCTGATATCACGAGAATAATAGACGCCTGCAGGGTGGTGCGGTACAGAAATATTGCGGTATCGAGCAAAACGCTCGATACCGCTTTTTCCTTTGAAATGTCTTAAAGAGCAAGGATATTTATTTTGTTTTGCTATTGCTTTTTTTTCAAAAATATTGTACAATAGATAAAGGTAAGAGATTGCCAAAATTTGTACCGACGAAAGGGAAACGTTATGAGCAAAATGACGCTGTTATGCGACAATTGGGAATTTTCCAAGAATCCGATAGATACCGAATATTCGGATAATTTGAATTGGACAAGGGTTGATATCCCGCACGACTGGCTTATTTACAACACAAAAGACCTGTATGAGACCTCTACGGGCTGGTACAGGAGAACCTTGGATATTAAGAAGAATATGCGCACTGCGCTGCGGTTTGAGGGCGTTTATATGGACAGTAAGGTCTATGTGAACGGTCAGCTTGTCGGAGAATGGAAGTACGGCTACTCCACATTTGAGTTTGATATCACCGACTATCTTAATGAAGGTGAAAATCTGATAGCGGTGCGCGTCGACTACCGCTGTCCGAATACGCGTTGGTACTCGGGCGCGGGTATATACCGCAACGTGTGGCTTAAGCAATATGACGAGTGTCATCTTGTGAACGACGGTATCTATATAAGCACCGACAACAGTCGCGTGACGATAACCGCCGAGGCGGAGCGTCCGTCGGGAGTTCCCGTCGGGGAGCTGTCTGTCCGCCGCGCGATAATGGACGGAGATAAAGTCCTCGCCGAAAAGACCTCGCCGTGCTGCGCGTTCGACAAGAGCCGTATCCCCGCGCTTGTACGCAGGGAGAAGTGCTCCTATTCGGTAAACACCGATGTTCTGGAAGTAAAAGACCCCGTGCTCTGGGATATCGACGCTCCCAAGCTGTACACCTGCGTTTGCGAGGTTTTGCGCAGCGGAGAGGTCGTTGACCGCGAGGAGGTCAAATTCGGTTTCAGAACAGCCGAGTTCACGACCGACAAGGGATTTTTACTGAACGGACGGCACGTCAAGCTGCACGGCTGCTGCGAGCACCACGACCTCGGCGCTTTGGGAGCCGCGTTCAACCGCACGGCGCTTAAAAGAAAGCTTACCACTCTTCGGGAAATGGGCGTGAACGCGATACGCACGAGCCACAATATGCCCGCAGTCGAGCTTATGGAGCTTGCTGACGAAATGGGTTTCCTGATACTCTCCGAGGGCTTTGATATGTGGGAGCGCCACAAGACCGACTTCGACTACGCGGGCTTCTTCCCCGAGTGGGTGAGCACGGACGTGGCATCGTGGGTTCGCCGTGACCGCAACCACCCCTGCCTTATAGGCTGGAGCATTGGCAACGAGATATACGACACCCACGCCGACGAGCGCGGTCAGGAGGTAACGTCGCTGCTGTCGGGTCTTGTACGCGAGCACGACTACCGCGCAAACGGCTATGTCACGATCGGCTCGAATTATATGCAGTGGGAGAACGCTCAAAAGTGTGCGGATATCCTGAAAATAGCGGGCTATAACTACGCCGAGCGTCTGTATGACGAGCAGCATAAGGCGCATCCCGACTGGTGCATTTACGGCAGCGAGACCGCTTCGGTAGTACACAGCCGCGGGATATACCATTTTCCGCTGTCGCAGTCGGTGCTTTCCGACGACGACGAGCAATGCTCCGCGCTCGGAAACAGTACGACGGGCTGGGGCGCGAAAAACGTCGAGTACTGCATTACTGCCGACCGTGACGCGAAATTCTGCGCGGGTCAATTCATCTGGACGGGCTTCGACTACATCGGCGAGCCGACCCCGTATTCCACCAAGAACAGCTACTTCGGGCAGTACGATACCGCCGGTTTCCCCAAGGACGGAGCGTATATCTTCCGCGCGGAGTGGACTGACTGTAAGACTGCGCCGTTCGTGCACGTTTTCCCGTACTGGGATTTTATCGACGGACAGCAGATAGATGTCCGCGTTACTACGAACGCTCCCAAGACAGCACTTTTCTTTAACGGTGAGAAGATCGCCGAGAGGGAGATAGACCATGCTCACGACACGGAGCTGACATTGGATACCGTTCTGGAATACGCGCCCGGAGAACTTCTCGCGGTAGCGTATGACGAGAACGGAAACGAGATAGCCCGCGACGTACAGCGCTCGTTCGGCGATACCGCCGAAATACGGCTCACTCCCGACAAAACCGAGCTTAAAGCGGACGGCGAGGATATGATATTTGTCGACATCTCGGCGTTCGACAAGAACGGCGTGTTAGTTGCGAATGCCAACAACCGCGTATTCGTGAGCGTTGAGGGCGCGGGACGCTTAGTAGGTCTCGATAACGGCGACTCTACCGACTATGAGCAGTACAAGGGAACCTCGCGCAGACTGTTTTCGGGCAAGCTGCTCGCGATGATCGCCGCCAAGACCGAGGCGGGAGAGATACGCGTCAAGGTAAGCTCTCCGTCGCTGCCCGATAGCGAGATCACGCTGAAAGCGCTCGCTTCGGAGGTTCGCGAGGGCATTTCCGCGCTGACCGAGAACACGCACACCGCCGCCGATTGCCCCGACGAGGAGCACGATATCCCCGTAAGAAAGATATCGTTCACAAGCGAGAGCCGCACGTTCACTCCCGACAGGAAAACCATCGCGTTCAAGACCGTGGTATCTCCCGCGAACGCGTCCTACGCGGACGACATTGAGTACAGGATAACCACGGTACTGGGTATCCCGTCCAATCTCGCGGAGATAGTATCGGTTGAGAATGGCGTCGTTACCGTAAATTGCAAGGGCGACGGCGAGTTCTTCCTGCGCGCTCTCTGTAAGAACGGCACAGACAAATACCATATAGTAACGGCGCTCATGCTCAAAGGCGAGGGCATAGGCTCAGCCAGCTTCGACCCGTATGGATTTGTTATCGGCGGGCTGTTCACGGTGCAGAGTGGAAACGCGGGCAACGGTATCGAGCGCGGCGCGGCATTCGCGTATGAGGAGAGCTGGTTCGGCTTTGAAAACGTCGACTTCGGCACGCTTGGCAGCGACACCGTGACCGTTCCGATATACGCAAACTGCACCACGCCCGTGAAAATACGCTTCTACGACGGCATTCCCGGCGAGGGCGGGGAGCTTATCGGAGACTTTACCTACCACGAGCCTGCCGAGTGGCTCACCTACAAGCCGAACACATTCAAGCTGTCGAAAAAGCTCAGGGGAACGCACACGCTTGTTATGGCGTCCGCCGACGGCTATCACGTGCAGGGCTTCAGCTTCGAGAAGCCCGAGTTCTCCGAGATATGCACAGCCGACTGCGAGCAGGTTTACGGCGATAAGTTCACACGCGAAACCGACGCGGTAACAGGTATCGGAAACAATGTAATGCTCGATTTCGGGGAGTTCGACTTCACCGACGCTTCGCCATCCGCGGTCGTTATTACGGGCAAGTCCGCGCTGCCCGTCAACAGCATACACGTCATCTTCACGGGCAGCACGGAAACGCGTGTGCTTGCGGAGTTCGAGGGTGCGGACGAATACACCGAACGGCGCTTCGGGCTTAACGGCATAACGGGCAAGTGCAAGGTGTCGTTCGCGTTCCTGCCGGGCAGCGACTTTGACTTCAAGTCGTTCAGATTTGAAAAGTAACGGGGTGAGCAAATGACGATACAAGAGAGGATCACTCAGGGTAAAACGTTTCTGGGGATCGAGTTCGGTTCCACACGCATAAAGGCGGCGCTTGTCGACGAGACGTTCTCGCCGGTAGCGGGCGGCTCTCACGCATGGGAAAACCGCCTTGAAAACGGCTACTGGACGTACTCGCTCGAGGATATCCTTGGCGGCTTGCAGAGCTGCTATGCCGATTTAAAGCGCGATGTCCGCGAGCGGTACGGTGTAACGCCGGAAACGTTCGGCGCGATAGGTATCTCGGCGATGATGCACGGCTATATGCCGTTCGACAAGGACGATAACTTGCTCGTTCCGTTCAGGACATGGCGCAACACGACCACCGAAAAGGCTGCCGCGGAGCTGACGGAGCTGTTCGGCTTCAACATTCCGCAGCGCTGGAGCATTGCGCACCTTTATCAAGCGATATTTGACAACGAGCCGCATATCGCGGATATCGCGCACATCACTACTCTTGCAGGTTATATCCACTTTCTGTTGACGGGTGAGCGCGCGGTCGGCGTAGGCGAGGCTTCGGGAATGTTCCCGATAAGCGGCGGCGGCTACGACACGGAAATGCTTGGCAAGCTGGACAGCGTACTCGGCGAAAAAGGTATCGGCTTTAAGACCGAGGACGTTCTTCCGCGTGTCATGACGGCGGGGGAGCGGTGCGGAACGCTTACCGAGCAGGGGGCAAAGCTCCTCGACCCCGACGGAGACCTCAAGCCCGGCGTGCCTTTCTGTCCTCCCGAGGGCGACGCGGGCACGGGAATGGTCGCTACTAACGCGGTTCTGCCGAGAACGGGCAATATCTCGGCGGGTACGTCTATCTTCTCAATGCTCGTGCTGGAGAAGCCGCTTTCACACGTTTATCCCGAGATAGACGTTGTGACCACTCCCGACGGCGCTCCCGTCGCGATGGTGCACTGTAACAACTGCTGCTCGGAGCTCGACGCTTGGGTCGGCGTTTTCGGTGAATTCGCGGAGCTGTTCGGTGTCGCTGCCGACAAGTCGGAGCTGTACGAAAAGCTGTACAAAAAGGCGCTCGGCGGCGAGCCCGACTGCGGTGGCGTGACAGCGTACAACTGTCTGTCAGGCGAACCCGTTATCGGAGTTGACGACGGCAGACCGATGTACTTCCGCGCTCCGGACAGCAGAATGACCCTCGCGAACTTTATGCGCGCGGAGCTGTACTCGGCGTTCGCGGCTTTAAGCTATGGAATGGATATACTGTTCAAGCGCGAGAACGTGACCGCCGATACCTTTACGGGTCACGGAGGCCTGTTCAAGGTCGAAGGAGCGGCTCAGCAGCTGCTGTCCGATGCGCTCAACACTCCCGTTTCAACAATGAAAACGGCTGGCGAGGGCGGCGCGTGGGGAATGGCGCTGCTTGCGGCGTATTCCGTAAACGGCGGGGGAAAACCCTTGTCCGAGTGGCTCGAGACGGCGGTGTTTGCTGATATGGGAAAGCGCACGGTGCTCCCGAACGAAAAAGGAACGCGCGGCTTTGAGGAGTATATGAAACGGTATATGGGCGGACTTAACGCGGAGAGGAGCTTGAATAATGCTTGAGAAGTTAAAGCAAGAGGTGCTTGAAGCCAATCTTTTGCTTCCGAAATACGGACTGGTAACGTTTACATGGGGTAACGTTTCCGCTGTCGACAGGGAAAGCGGCGTTATGATAATCAAGCCCTCGGGCGTTGAGTACGACGGTATGACCGCGGAGGATATGGTCGTCGTGAGCCTGGAGACAGGAGATATCGTTGAGGGGCGTTACAAGCCGTCAAGCGACACGCCCACGCATCTCGCGCTGTACAGGGAGTGGCAGAACGTGGGCGGTATCGTCCACACGCATAGCCGCTGGGCAACGTCGTTCGCTCAGGCGGGCAGGGGAATCGAACCCCTCGGCACTACCCACGCCGACTACTTCTACGGCGAGATACCATGCACAAGAGCAATGACCCCCGACGAGATAAACGGCGAATACGAAAAGGAAACGGGAACGGTGATAATCGAGGCTTTCAAGGGCATTGACCCGCTGACTATCCCTGCCGTACTGGTAAAGAGCCACGGACCGTTCACGTGGGGGAGGACTGCCGCGGAGGCAGTCCACAATGCGGTGGTGCTCGAAGAGGCGGCGTTTATGAACTACCATGCGATGAGCATAAACCCGCAGATTCATCCCATGCAGCGCGAGCTGCTGGACAGACACTACCTGCGCAAGCACGGAGAAAACGCGTATTACGGTCAAAGCGTACCGCCTGTCTCACAGGAAATTTCGTGATCAAGAGTTTTAGAACAAGCTCCGCGTTCGGCAATTATTTTGTGTGCGTTATTCTGGAACTGTTTGTGGGCTCACTATAGGTCACCTCTAAAAACCGGTTTGAAAAGGGAAAATCGGCAGAGTGCGTCGGCTGCAAGGAAAGCCGACGAAGCAAGGCTTTATGCCTTGCGAGGAGGTTTGACGACGCAGACGGCGTGCTCTGCTGATTTTCCCTAAAACAAGGTTTTTAGAGGTGACCTATACCGTTTTTGGCGAAAAATGTCGATAGCGAAAGATTTTCCCCGCATTTTGGTTTTAATTTATTATTCTATGGAAACGCTGATTTGATCCGTTTTTCATTTTGC
>CAMWVP010000135.1 GCA_947177735.1 uncultured Clostridia bacterium | reverse complement strand
TCGCGGTGGTGTGCGGAGACGGTGTTTGCATCGAGTTTACGGAGGTGCAGCCCGAGGGCGGGAAACGTATGCCGACGGACGCGTTTTTGCGCGGAAAAAAACTTGCCGAGGGAGCGGTTCTCGGCGGCAGATAAAAAAACGTGTTTTCGGCGTTTTTTATGCGTACTTTTTGGGCGATTTTCCGCAATTTTTGATGTGCCTATAAATTGTGTTATTAAGCGATTTTGATTATTTTTATCGACGATTTTTTCGTCGGTGATTTCGATATTTTTTCAGACCTCGATTTTACGCCCAAAAAACGATCGATCCCGGGCGGTTTCGGAGGTTCTCGGAGGTGGGATAACGATATGTCTGACGCACGGCTTACGGTCATAAAGCTGCTGCTTAAAATGGAGGGAAGCGCGTCATATTCAAATATTCTGTTGGACGGCGCACTGTCGGAATCGGGCTTGTCCGAGCGCGACAAGGCGTTCGCGGCGGCGCTGTTCTACGGCGTAACGGAGCGGAAGATGACCCTCGACTACATCATAGAGCAGAACAGCAGGCTGCCGTTCGAGAAGATCGACAGGACGGCTGTTATCATACTGCGGACGGGCTTTTACCAGATATTGTATATGCCGTCGGTGCCCGAAAGCGCTGCCGTCAACGAGAGCGTAAAGCTGTGCAAGAAGCTGCGCTTGTTCAACGCGCAGGGATTCGTGAACGGAATGCTGAGGAACTTTATCCGCGGCGGCAAGGTCGTCAGATACGACGGTATGACTCCCGCCGAACGGCTCTCCATCGAGTATTCCTGCCCGCAGTGGATAGCGCGTAAATGGGCTGCCGAATACGGCGAGGAGCGCGCGGAAAAGGCGCTTAAAGCGTCGCTTGGCGCGCCGCCGATCTACGCTCGGGTAAATAATACCAAAGTTACCGATGACGAATTGGTGAAATTGCTGAAAAAAGAGGGCATAAAGGCGGCGGTAAACCCGCGGCTTGCGGGGTGTGTGAGACTGGAGAAAACGGGCGATATCGAGAAGTCCGCGGCGTATAAGGACGGGCTTTTCCATGTCCAGGACGTTTCGAGCCAGCTCTGCTGCCTGACGCTGAAGCCGATCGTCAACGAGACGGTGCTGGACATCTGCGCCGCGCCGGGCGGGAAATCGTTTACAATGGCGGAGATAATGGGCAACAACGGTCGCGTTATCGCGATGGATCTGTACGAGGCGCGCGCGGGGCTCATCGCCAAGGGAGCGGAACGGCTCGGACTGCGCATCGTTGAGGCGCGGCAGAACAACGCCGCGAAGTTCAACGTGGAGCTTCCGCAGGCGGACAGGGTGCTGGGCGAGGTGCCGTGCTCCGGGCTCGGAGTAATACGCCGCAAGCCCGAGATAAAGTACAAGGACGAGAGCGAGTTCGAGGAGCTGCCGCGGCTTCAGAAAGCCATTCTGGAGGTCTCCGCGCGGTATGTGAAAAAGGGCGGTACGCTGGTCTATTCGACCTGCACGCTCTCTCGTGCGGAAAACGACGAGGTCGCGCAGGAGTTCGCCAACACGCACCCCGATTTCTCGCCGATCGTGCAGCCGATCCCCTACGCGGGCGCGGAGAACAGCCCGATGCGGACGTTTTTCCCCGAGGAGGACGGCGGCGACGGGTTCTTTACGGCGGCGTTCCGGCGTGTAAAATAGAGGTTACAATGGAAAAAATTGACATATTATCCCTCGACAAGGACGAGCTGACGAGCGAGGTCTGCGCGATGGGGGAGAAAGCTTTCCGCGCAAAGCAGATATATGAGTGGCTGCACGTGAAAAAAGTAACGGAATTTTCACAAATGTCTAATCTTTCTGCACAATTTCGCGAGGAACTTTCAAGAAAATTTTGTTTAAAATCACTAAATATCAAAAAAAGACTTGTAAGTGAGATAGATAATACGGTAAAATATCTATATGGGCTGCCCGACGGCGAGGCTGTCGAGTCTGTTCTGATGGAGTATAAGCACGGCAACAGCCTGTGTATCAGCACGCAGGTCGGGTGCAAAATGGGGTGCAGATTCTGCGCTTCGACTATCGCGGGCTGGGTGAGGAATCTCGAACCAAGCGAAATGCTGCTCCAGATATACGAGAGTGAGCGCGACAGCGGACGCGCCGTCAACAGTATCGTTCTGATGGGTATAGGCGAGCCGCTGGATAATTTTGACAATGTTGTGAAGTTTTTGCGTATCCTCAATTCCGACGGCAGCGGGATGAGCCTGCGGCACCTGTCGCTGTCGACGTGCGGCGTTGTGGACGGGATATACAGGCTCGCCGAGCTTAAACTTGGCGTCACGCTGTCGATCTCGCTGCACGCCGCGACCGACGAGAAGCGCAGCGAGATAATGCCGATAAACCGCCGCTTCGGACTGACCGAGCTGATGAGGGCGTGCGACGATTACTTTGCGGCAACGGGGCGGCGTATCAGCTTCGAGTACTCGCTCATCGAGGGCGTGAACGACACCGACCGCTCCGCGGACGACCTTGTTAAGCTGCTCGGAGGAAAAAATTGCCATGTAAATCTGATACCGATAAACGAGATAAAGGAACGGGAATTTAAGAAAAGCCGCTACGTTGAGCGCTTTCAGCGAAAGCTCCTCGCGGCGGGGATCAACGCGACGGTTCGCAGAACGCTTGGCGCGGACATAAACGCCGCCTGCGGTCAGCTCCGGCGTGACGATAAAGCGGCGAATGACTGACCGCGGATTTGTTAATTTTCACTAAAATGGGGTGTGTTTTTATGAACATCTTTACTAAAACCGATATAGGGCTTGTACGCACGGAAAATCAGGACAACGTGTGGGGAGAAATGCTCTCTCCGACGGCGTGCGCGGCTGTGTTGTGCGACGGTATGGGAGGCGAGAGCGAGGGCGGTCTCGCGAGCAAGCTCGCCGTCGATCTGATCTCCGAGCGCATAAAGCAGAATTTCAGCGAGAATATGAGTAAGAATTCCATACGGAATCTGCTTATAACGAGTATCGTAGCGGCGAACAACGTTGTCTGGGATACCGCCAAAATGCACGCTCACGAGGTAATGGGAACGACCTGTGTCGCGTGTGTGGTGCTCGGCGGAACGGCGCATATCGTCAACGTCGGCGACAGCAGGGGCTATCACCTTTTCACCGACGAGGACAGCGAGTGCATACGGCAGATCACCAAGGATCATTCTCACGTGCGCGAGCTCGTCGACCGCGGTCAGATAACCGAGGAGCAGGCGCGCAGCCACCCGAAGCGCAATAAGATAACCCGCGCGATCGGCGCCGAGAGCGACGTCACGCCCGATTACTTCGAGCTGCCTTTGGGCAGAGAGGATATGATCCTGCTGTGCAGCGACGGGCTTTCCGCTTACGGCGACGATATGGATATCCTCGACGTGTGCTTCGACTCCGCGCCCGAGGAGTGCTGCGACAATCTGATAAAATATGCCAACAGTACCGGCGGTCACGATAATGTGTCTGTGGCGCTGATCGTTCCGTGAAAATTCGTTAGTTTGTACAAATTTATTCCGTGTATCGGTTTTCATATTATGAAAATTAAGCGAAGAAAATCCGAAAATCTCCCGAAAAATTCACAAATTACGCGGGAAGTGTGGATTTTTGCCGTTTTTCTTCGGCTGAAGGGTTTCGCGATATATTGACATTTTGCCGAAATCGTGGTATTATTTATTGTGGGGTAATCCCCAAAATCGCACTGTATTTTTTTTAAGTTCAGAAATAATCAACAAGGGGATAACGGCGTTCGTACCATACGGCGGGCGCGACGGGAGCTTTCCGGCACAGGTGCCTCCCGACAGAGAAGTATGGAGAAATGGCGGATCAAAATGGATAACAACATCGGAAAAAAGCTGGACGGACGCTATGAGCTGTTAGAGCTTATCGGTGTCGGGGGAATGGCGGATATTTACCGCGCGCGCGACGTTCAGGAGGACAGGATAGTCGCGGTAAAGATACTCAAGACGGAGTTCGCGGGGAGCGAGGAATTTCTGCGCCGCTTCCGCAACGAGAGCAAGGCTATCGCGCTGCTCAGCCACCCGAATATCGTCAAGATCTATGACGTTGGCTTTACCGACAAGGTTCAGTTTATCGTTATGGAGTACGTTGACGGTATTACGCTCACGGATTACATCGAGCAGCAGGGAGTGCTCAAATGGCGTGACGCGGTGCATTTCACCGTGCAGGTGCTCAAGGCTCTCCAGCACGCGCACGACAGAGGAATCGTCCACCGCGACGTGAAGAGCTCCAACGTTATGCTGCTGCGCGACGGTACCATAAAGGTCATGGATTTCGGCATCGCGCGCTTCAACCGCGAAAACAACAAGACCATGTCCGAAAAGACCATCGGTTCGGTGCACTATATCAGCCCCGAGCAGGCTCGCGGCGATATCACCGACGAGCGCAGCGATATTTACTCCGTCGGCGTGGCACTGTATGAGATGCTCACGGGCAAGAAGCCGTTTGACGGAGACACGCCCGTCGCGATAGCGCTGAAACACATGCAGAGCAATCCCAAGCGCCCGACCGAGATAAACGAGACAATTCCCGAGGGTCTGGAGCAGATAGTGCTCCGCGCTATGCAGAAGGAGCCCTCCGCGCGGTATCAGACCGCAGGCGAGATGATCTCCGATCTCGAGGATTTCAAGAAGAACCCGGGCATTGTATTCGATTACAAGTACAATTCCACGGACGGCACCGCGAAGTTTGCCGACCGTGTAAATCCCGCTGTCGAGACCGAGACTGCGCGGAGAAAGAAGATGATCGAGAGCGAGGAGCTCGACGAGGACTACGATGACGACGATGATGACGATGACGACGACGAGGAGTACGAGGAGCGGCGCAGCCCGCTTATCCCGATACTTTTCGCAGTCGGCGCGGCGTTTGTTATAGCGACCGTATTCCTTGTACTGATACTCGTTTCCGACCGTTTCGGTACGTTGAACAACAGGACGAGCGACTCATCCTTCGACGACTCCGATCTTGGTATAAGTATTTCGCAGAACGGCGAGTTCTCGATGCCGAACCTCGTCGGTGAGGATTGGGACGTTATCGCGGCAAGATATGCGGGCGGCGATCTTCTCAAGCTTGAGCCCGAGCAGCAGTGGAGCGAGTATACGCAAAACCAGATATTCGATCAGTCCATACCCGAGGGCAGACGTGTGAAGAAGGGCGAGACCATCATAGTCAAGGTCAGCCGCGGCATACGCCAGGAGGAGATACAGGACTTCACCAACAGGACTGTCGCAGCCGCGGAGCAGCAGCTCCGCAAGGACGGCTTCGTTCCGCAGAAGAAGTTCGAGGAGAACGAGGACATCCCGAAGGATTACGTTATCAAAACGATACCTGCGGCTCACGAGCGCGCGCCGGTTAATTCCACGGTATATATCATCGTCAGCATGGGTCCGAAGAACGTTCCCGTACTTGTAGACAACTACGTCGGAATGCCGATCGATGAAGTTCAGAAGCGCTGTGACGAGCTGAAGATCATTCCGATAATCACGATGGAGGACAGTGATGAACCCGAGGGTCAGGTAATCGCGCAGGAGCCCGTGCGCGGCACCTATCTCAACCAGAACGAGGATATCAAGCTCAAGGTGAGCACGGGCAAGACTCCCGAGGGCACCAAGACCATCGAGGTCGCGCTGCCGTCCGGAATATCCGGCGAGTTCCAGTTCAAGTATTATGTGGACAGCGTTCTCGACTCGGCGGCAACCGAGACGCGCGACGTTTCGCTCAGCGGCTCCAAGTCGCTCAGATATGACGTCAAGGGCAAGGTCGGCGAGACTAAGGAGGTAGCTATCAAGGCGGTTTCGCTCGCTACGGGCAGGGAAGACACGTTTATCAGGGTAGAGGTCAAGTTCGGCGAAAACGACAAGCCCGTCGAGAAGTCCTACAAGCCCGAGGTATTCGCGGAACTGCTCAACGCGGCTCCGATCTCCTCAAGCAGCACGGAGAGCTCCTCGGAGCCTCCCGAGTCATCGGTACCGTCTGTTCCCGGCTTCGTTGAGCCCGGTGACGATAACAGCAGCGAAAGCGACGACAGCTCCGACAGCGGACTGCAAGAGGTGCCGGTCAGCTGATAGGAGACAGGGAAGCGTTGACCTAATGGCGTTTTCCCAATACCGACTGGAGGTAATTGACATTTTATCCTTGGCTTTTGAGGGAATAATTACAAAAGCAGTCGGGGGCGTCTACTATGTGGACGCCCTCGGCGGCTATACCGGGGACAGCCCCGAAAGCGTCAAATGCGCGGCGCGCGGCATTTTCCGCAATAAGGGCATAAGCCCCGCCGCTGGCGACCGCGTGCTGGTCGAGACGGGCGAGAACTCCGAGCCCGTCATCTCGGAGATCCGCGAGCGCAAGAACTTTCTCGTGCGCCCTCCGCTGGCAAATCTAGACAAAGTCGTGTTCGTGAACAGCCTCGCGGAGCCTGCCGTAAACCGTTTCATTCTCGACAAGCTCATCGCCATCGCCGACAGCAAGGGCATCGAGCCCGTTGTCGTGTTCACGAAGATCGACCTTGAGGCGGCGGGAGAACTGCCCGAGGTTTACCGCTCTATCGGCATCGACGTATGCACGGTCGACAATCTGACGGGCGAGGGCGCAAACGAGGTGCGCAGACTCATCGAGGGGAAGATATGCGCGTTTGTCGGAAATTCGGGCGTGGGCAAGTCCAGTCTGCTGAACGTGCTCTACCCCGATCTGGCGTTGGAGACCGCGCATATCAGCCGAAAGCTTGGCCGCGGACGGCACACCACGCGGCAGGTCGAGCTGTTCAGGCGCGGCGGCGGCTACATTGCCGACACTCCGGGCTTCTCGACGGTCGACACCGAGCGCTACTGCCGTATTTCGGCAAGCGAGCTCGACGGGGCTTTCCGCGAGTTCGGGGAGTTTCTCGGGGAGTGCGCGTTCGCGGACTGCGTTCATATCAAGGAAAAGGGCTGCGCCGTCCGCGCCGCCGTTGAAGAGGGAAAGATAGCACGCTCGCGCTATGACAGCTATCTCAGAATGTATGAGGAGGCATGTAAGATCAATGACTGGGAACGATAACAAAAAAATAGGTTCAATAATCTGCGGCGCGCCCTGCAAAAGGCTGCAAAAGGAGCTTATCGAGGGCTTCGTTATCGCCGCCGACAGGGGGCTTGACATCGCGCTCGAGGCGGGGATAACTCCCGACCTTGTTGTCGGCGACTTCGACAGCGCGCGCTCCGCGGTGCCGGAGGGCGTGGAGTGCATAAAGGTATCGTCTGTCAAGGACGACACCGACGCTATGCTCGCGGCGGATTTCGCGCTCAAATACGGCTGCAGCGAGCTGCGTTTTTTCTGTGCGCTCGGCGGCAGGATAGACCACACAATCGCGAATATCCAGATGCTGTATCACTTCAAGATACGCGGCGTGAGGGCGGAGCTGCTCGGCGACAACACGCGGCTTTTCCTGGCGACGGACGAGACTGTGACAATACCGAGGTTTGACGGGTATCTGTCGGCGTTTTCTTTCGATAAAGCCGCCGTCGTGACCGAAAAGGGCGTGAAATATCCGCTGACCAACCACCCGCTGACCAACGATATGCCCATAGGCGTGAGCAACGAGATCACCGCCGACTGCGCGGAGATAATCGTTCATTCGGGTACGCTGTTGGTGCTGGAGGTGCACAAGTGAGCATAATGGATATCGATTTCGGCGGCGATCTTGAGGCGATGAACGAGAGCTTCCGCAAAAACCGCGATAAGATAAAGCTTCCGCCCCCGCCGCCGTGGCTGGGGGAAAGCGACGAGCTGAGCAAGCTCTACAGCGAGCTGCCTCTTCTGCTGAAGCGCGGCGATGTTTACTACGCCTGCGTCGTGCAGGCGAACAGGGTGCTGTTCAACAAGCCGACCTCGCGCAGCGCAATGGCGAGCGTCGCTGAGATCGTATTCAACCACAAGCGCCCGAAAACGACTGTTTCCGACCCGCTGATAATGAAGTCCTTTGCGCACTACCTGTATGAGTGCAAGGAGCGCAAGCCGGAGGACAACCCCGAATGGATACGCGAGGCGGCGTCCGTCATCGCGGGAGAGGTCGACCGCTCGCGCGTCATCATCAAGACGAACGACGATGATTTCGCGATGGATATAACGATGCAGAGCGTGATCGTGTTCCGCGAGCACCTGCCGAAAAAGGTGCTGAAAAGCGCCATTGTTCCGATAATCGCCGCGCCCGCGAAGTGCTTTTCGGTGATGATCCTGCCGTGCAGATACTGGTCAAAGGGGTTTGTAAAGTATTGGGATAAATTGTAAAAAATGACCGTCCGGTCTGCATATAAAATCCGCGGTTCTCCCCGTCGTTGGCGGGGGAGAGCCGCTTTTTTTAATATTAGGGTTTATTTGTAATTGCTTGGTCGGTTTTGTTGCTTTTAATTATTACACTAACCTCGGTGGGGTTTATTTTGTAATTGCTTGGTCGGTTTACTTGTCTTTAATTATTAGACTAACCTCGGTGCAAGAGGACACCCTTCGGGAAGGGGGGAGGAGGGTTTGTAGTCGCCTATTATAACGTGGCGAAATCCTCCCCCCTCCCCTACGGGTTTCCTCTTC
>CAMWVP010000134.1 GCA_947177735.1 uncultured Clostridia bacterium | reverse complement strand
CCGGGCTTCGAAAAAACCTACGATGAGATGAGCTCCACCGAGCAGCTGCTTGTCCGCTACAAGTATTTTCTGGAGCAGACCGCACTCGCGCAGGACGATTTCGCGAAAACCTCGGAGGGCTGGGCAAACCAGACACGACTGCTGTCCGAGCGTATCAATGAGTTTATGACTAACCTCGGCAGCGTTATTATGAACGTACTCACACCTGCGTTACAGTTCGCGAACGAGGCGGTCACGTTCCTGAACGATCTGTTTTTTGGCGGTAATGACAACGTCGAGGACACCACCGCCGCCAAGAACGCGGAAGCGATCACCGACGAGGTCACGTCGATGGGCACCGCCGCCGACAAGTCCAAGAAAAAGCTCAACAATCTTCTTTCCGGCTTTGACGAGCTACATATCATCAGCGGCGCGGGCTCGGATAAGGATAAGGAAAACACGACCGACGCGGGGATAGATACTTCAAATCTTCTCGGTGTAAACCTCGACGCGGACACCTCAAGCGCAAAGAAAGCCGCGCAGAAATACCGCGATATAATCAACGAGATATATCTCGCGTTCAAGCGCCACCCGCTGACAAAAGCTATCGAGGATATTATAAAGGGTATCGGTAAGTTTTTTGGATTTATCGGAGATAACAGCGATATTCCCTCAAAAGGAATTGTTGACGCACTTATGGATATACTCGGAGCTATTATCGCGTATAAGACGATTACAACCGTTGTGCGCGGTGTAAATACTTTTTCCAAAGGCTTTAACGGGTTGATCAGTCTGATCACGGCGCACCCGACCGCTGCGGCTGTCGCAGGTATAACTGCGTTAGCGATTGGTATTCTCGCACTAAATGATGAAATGCAGCGTCAGCGTATTGCTTCATATTTTGGCGATATTTCGATATCACTTGATGAAGTTCGCACTTTAATAAATCCCATAACCGAGAGCGTTGACAAGGTTGCAAGCTCATTCAAGGATAACGAGACAAAGCTGACAACGGCAAAGGAAAACTTCTCGGATATTGCGAAAGCGGTACAGGAAACCGCTGATTCATTCAAGAAGAACGACATTGAACAAGACGTTGAGAGTTTTGCAACGCAACTTGACGAGCTTGTCAACAGCGCTCTTGAGGTAAACAGTGCGACTTTTGACACCAGCGCATGGCAAATAGCTTTTCTTGAGGACGATGGTAAAATTGACGAGCGCGAGCAGGAAATACTTAACAGTTTCACAGAGATGGGCGAATCTATTGCCGACAAAATAAAAGGTTATGGCAAGGCAATACATCTGATCACACAAAAAGCAATCGACGAGAACCGCGAGTTGACCCAAGCAGAAATCGAGAACCTTGAAGATTTGTATAAAAAGCTCGCGGAAATGACATTGGTTCAAACCCAAGTCGAATCGGAAGCAACATGGGAGCGGCTGAAAAGAGGCGCGTACAGTATTGATAGTTACGAGGAACTTGCAGCACAGATAAAAGAAGCACAGGAACAGGAAAAGAAGGCACGTGATGAGCTCCAACAGTCAATGTATAAGGACGTGTTGGCTAAGCTCGGAAGCGAACGGGCAGCAGGGGAAATTACCGATGAGGAATTTGAACGGCAGAAAGCCGAACTTTTCAAAGAGGTTGATGATACTGTCAAGGAATTGGATATCAAATCCGCTCGGTATCAAAGGGAAATTCTCACTACTTGGGCACATACGGCATTTGATAGAATCGTCGACTCAAATCAAGGATATTCTGCGGAGATGAAGAAAAAGGTAAAGGAGTTTTTTGATCTTAAGATCAATACTCCGAAAGGTGTTGACCTTGCTGCTATATTCAAAAATACCGATCCTCAAACATCAAAACATTTAAACTGGTTGATGAATTACAATCTTGATGAACTCAATAGGCAGTTTGGTGTGGATTTCATGTACGAATGGCGCAATCTGAACGAAGCAATCGGTGATACAGGCGCTTCGCTTGATGAATTTTACGATTCACTTGAATATTTTTTAAAAAATGTCGAAGGGCTTGATGTAGATGACCTTTTTCCTAAAATGGACGAATTAAAAGAGAGTCCAAAGGAATTCGCCGAAGCGTTATCGGAATGGATAGATAAAACAAATTTTGATCCGATAAAGATTCCCGTTGAACTTGATACAACAGAGGCATATAAATGGCTTGATGAATATATTGCTAAGTATAGCAATGGTGGAAATGGAATACCACAACAATCGCTTTCCCCCACCCCGTCAAGCTATGCTTCTCAAGCGCCTTATGCCGTGGGTATGCAGCCCGTACAGCAGGAATTTACATTCCCGATAGTAATTGATGGTGTTACTACGGAGACTGTTAAAACTAATACGGAAACAGTGCTTCGTCCTGACTGGGGCGATCTAATGACTAACAACGGATGGGGCAGGTAAATGAAAAAATCCGATTTGGAACAGGTTAAATAATTCTGGAGGTGTTTTTATGGAGAAGATACGCGCTGTGCGCAATGTAAAGAAAATTGAGGTCAACGATGACGGTGAGTTTATTACGCTGGATTTTGACGATCTGAATCTGCCTTACCGTTATTACGGAATGCTGAAACGGTTTGAAAAAGAACGTGTGAAATTTACAAACGAGCTTGTCCAAAAGCTCAAAGGCAAGCCCGCAAACATCTGTACCGAGGAGCTTGTCAGCGTAGAGCGCGATCTTAATATTTACTTCCGTGACGCGGTCGACGAGGTTTTCGGTGAGGGAACTTGCAGAAAGGTCTATGGCGATATCTTGCCGTCGCTCGAAATGCATATGCAGTTTTTCGACGCGCTCCATCCATATTTCGAGGAGGAGGCAAAGCGGCGGCAGGAGAAGATGAACAAGTACAGCGCGAAGAGGAGTGGCGACAGTGTATAACGTAATGTTAGACGGATTTCCCGATGAATACGAGGGCTATCTGATACGCACGGATTTCCGCATTGGTATGCAGATATCCGAAGCGCTGAACGACGTTAATCTGGCTGAGCCCGAGAAAAGGATAACGGCGCTGCATCTGCTGTACGGAAACAGCATACCGTCCGACAGCGAACTCGCGGAAAATGGTCTGCGGTGGTTTATGAGCGGCGGCGATCCCGACGATGAACATGTTCCCGACGGCAAGCCGCCGACATTCGATTTCGAGCAGGACAATAGGCTGGTGTACTCGGCGTTTCGCGCACGTTACGGCATAGACCTCACGCGCGAGCGTCTGCATTGGTTCGCTTTTCTGGCAATGCTCGGCGATCTGGGCGGCTGCTCGCTATCGGATATTATCGGCATACGCAGTACCGATCTTGCCAAGCTCAGCGACGATCAGCGACGGCAATATGCAACGCTTCAGGAGCGTTACCGTATCGAGCCTCAAATATCCGACGCGGACAAGGCGGTTATAGCGGAGTTTGAGGAGAAGCTTAAGGGTTGACAGGGATCGGCAAAACACCGCCCCCTTTTGATTAAGAGAATAAAAAGGACACCCCCCACCATAATAGCGAAGGAATGCCCTCTATGTTAGTATAGCACAATATATCCAATTTGTCAATATTTTTAGCTCTTTGCACATATGAACCAAAGAATGAAAAGGGAGTCGTGAACCGCGACTCCCTCTCACGATCTTACACGAAAATGCAAGATTTTTTTCAAGGATTTCATTTTAATGTTAGGATTATAGGACTTTTTTCGGGAAATTTTGGGATTTTGCATAATGCACTTTTTGCGTTTTTGGAATTAGCGCGACGGACTACAGCGACCTTGTCCGTATCATCGGTAGGGTAGAAGTCGAGATATATCTTCTCGCTGCAAGTAACCGGGATATCCTCGTTTATTCCGATGCTGCCCAAATGGTCGAACAGCTCGTCTGTGGGCATATCGAATTTCAGCGAGTTATTCCCGTTTTTTATAAAAAATCTTATCATATCAAGTCCTCCAATTCAGCAGTCCAATACCGTTTCTGAGCAGCATTACGCCCGCAAAGATAGTCATAACGGTTGAATCATCGATCAAATTCACGTCGCATAATTCATTTAATGAAATATCCACGCCGCCGCGGTATATCGCCTTTGCTGCCATAAATAACGCGTATCCTTCGGTGGAAATTCCCACCACGTTAAGGTTATTAAAATTTACGGAATATCCCGTCAACGCTTTTCGCGACCGTTTCCACAAGAATTTATCCGCGGACAATAAAAAAACAGCCGCTATATACTCATAACGGCTGCAATATGGATCTTTAACATTTGCGGTAATGAACTCCGTAAATGTCTTTCTGTGCAAGGCACTTTTAAATTTTATCTTCATAATGCACCTCATTCACATCGACATCTCGGGGGAGTCGCTCTGCTGCTGTTCGGGAAGACTCTCCGAGATTTTCTCGTTCAATTTCTTGAGATACTGACAATCTTCAAAACGAAGATCACCGTTGTGCCTTGCGGTGAAATTCACGCACTTCCTGAGCTGTTCAAGTTCCTCCGTGCTGAATAGCTTATCCTTATCGATAAGTCCGGATCGGATTGCGAAATTCTCTTTTGCCGCCAAATAGTCGGAATAATAATTTCCCTGTGTAACGCCCTTTCCGTCGAACGTCCTATCCCATGTAACGAATTCAAAGCCATATTCCTCATTATATTTTGCTGCCAGGACTGTGCTGTTGAATTCAGCAAGACAACGGTATTTTTCCGACAATCCATCTGCTTTGAGCGGTGCGGCTTTTGCATAGGCGGAACAGAAATCGTATGTCTCTTTCATTACCTTTTTGATTTGAGAATACGAATCGGAAGGACAGTCCTCGGGAACACGCATTGATCCGTTTTCAAGGATTTTAACCGAATAACTGTCGGTTGTCATGACATTAAGGGAGTCACCATCTTGGGAAACGGCAAAGTCATTTTCCCGAAGCTGCCTTGTCACTTCCTTATTAAATATGCTCACGGGTTGCTCCTGTTTCAAGCGAATACCCTCGGATTTCAGCAGACGGTTCAGTCCGAACAGTTCTTTTGTTTTTTCGACCTCGGAGATCTTCTCCGACCACTCATCGGAGATATCCCGAGTTGAATCGACTGTAATTTTGCAGTCCTTTACGCTGTCCGCGCCGAGTCTGCAAAGTGCCTTTTTGATTGCAATATCCTCACACGGCAGTTCCACCAGCTCCGTCAAATTGAAATAACCGATTTCAACCCCTGCGACCGAATTCGGCTCGCAATAGTATGCGGGGAAGGTTGTTCCGTTGAACATTTCATCAAACGGCACATCCTCATTAACATAGACCTTTCCGTATTCGGTGTCGATCCCGCTGCCCGAATTCAGGAGCTTCATGCCTTCTTCGGCAAGCCATTCGCTGTTACTGTATTCGGCTTCGGAAAGAAAGCCGCGGACATTGAGCATATGAATTCGCCCAATGCGTTCAAGATCGTCAGTATCCTCGATAAGTGTATACCGCGCAAGGTTATAGGTAAGGTTGATGATATTTTTCAAGCCGTACCCGATTTCCAACTCATCGCACGACAGCACAGCGAGGAACTGATTGCGCTCCGCCTTGCACATACCGTCCATACGCTTTCCAAGATAGTTCAGCGCGTCAAGGCTGACGTCGCAGTCCTCCAGCACGGACAATTCGACAGGCTCAATCTCTATGATCGTACCGATTGGAGCGAGATGCTCTGTGTTCATGCCAAGTTCGCCGAGCTTTTTCGACAGCTCCGTTTCCGAACACGGGAATCTGATTTCCGTGCAGTACGGACTGTTCTGAATTGTTGCTTTTATCATTTTTGACCTCCACAAATATTTTTTGAAACGGAAAGGAGTTACCTCATATCCAATCCAATATCCTCATCGGGTTCATCGACCGAGGTTATATTGACGTACTCGCCGATGATCCCCAGTGCTTCCTCGTAGCTTCGGCTTTTGAAGACCTTTGATGTCATTTCGGACGCTTCATCCGATAAGCCGTTCCTTTTCAAGGTTCTTGACGCGATCCCGACAAGATTGAAGATGTTTCCGTCCTGTCCGATTAGCGGGCAGTCGGGCTTGCTCTGTTTGCTTTCATTGCTCATTCTGATTCCTCCGTAATTTTATTTCAAGCTCTGTTGAGGCTTGCTGACTGATTGATTCTTCCGAACTTTGTCGGAAAATAAAAAAAGAGCCTGTAAACTGCCTCTCATAAATAGAGAAGCAATTTACAGGCTCTTTGTGCGAGTTGCATAAATTCAACCGTAAAAATTTTGTTGCTAAAAGGGTTCAAGTCCCGTTCAAATCTTTTTTGTCAAGATTCTGAAAATAAAAAAACGCCTGTGGATGACCTCTCATAATTGAGAGAGCATTCACAGGCGTTCTGTGCGACATATACAAAAACGAACCGGAAAATTTTACATGGGGAGGGTTCAAGTCCATTTTCGTGTCGAAAATATCTACGGATGGTGATTTCTGTTTTTCAAAAGATTTATGCCCACAAATGGCTTTGTACAGCCTTTTGTGGGCATAATATCTTTTTTGTCAATGTTTCATGGTCTAAGTGACAGGATTTGAACCTGCGGCCTCTACCACCTCAAAGGCTTTATTTGCGTTTCGTATCGTTTAATAGTGTTTAATAAACCCTTTTATTATGCGCCTTTATATTGCTTTTCATTTCGTGTCTTTTAGCGATTTTTTGTGCGCTATCGTATCAATGGCGCACAAACGGCGCACAAAATCAAGACTTGATACGACCTCTACCATTTTGGCGCACAGAGGTCTTTTTTGTGCGCCTTTTGTGCGCCGTTGCCGCAATAAACCGCGCTAATAAACCGATTTTTAAGGCCCCCTTTGCTCTATCCCGAAATAGTAAAGACTTTCAAAACACACGGATCTACTCCCGGAGGGCGCAAAGGCTTTTGATACGAAACGAGGAACGAGTAAAGTGTCAAAAGTAACTTTGCGTTAGTGTCGGCAGACAAGCCGCTCGATCTGCTGTGATTAGGGGGGAACGTGTAGCAAGCCATAGAAAGAACCGTATTCTTTCCGAGAACCGCGAAAAAACGCCTACAAGCCGCCTTTGGCTTTCAGTGCGGGAATTTGTCCCTCGTTGTGGAAAGCCCCTTATACGCGAAATACGAGCGGCTTAAACGGATATTCAGAAAAAGCGCGGTTTCCCGCGCTTTGTGCGTCTATGATTAATGCCAGCTATCTTTGTTCATCTCTTGGCAAAGCCGAAAGCCGACCTTAATGCCGTTAAGAAAACCACACTTTTCAGCAATATAAGTAAACTCTCCGATTATCGAATCCAAATCTGCCGATTCATGGAGGTTCAAGTTCATGCCTTTACTCTTTAAAAACTCTGTAAGTTGCTCGTTTGCTTGATCTAAGCTGCCTATGGAGAGAGCTTTTATTCCGTCCAAGCCCGATTCGACATACTCTCTCCATAATGTTTCAAGTATTTTTTCCATATAAATGTCCTTTCTGTCTTGACAAACTCGGCGAAATGTGGTAAACTGTACTTGTTGGGAGTGTGGTTTACCACATCTTCACCGAGAGCCTTTGCAATTCGCTGTTGCAAGGGCTTTCTTTTATGCTACCGTGAAGCGGCGACACTCTGTGGGCTTGCTGTACTGCTTGTAGAGTTCCTCGTGTGTTGCCTTGAATGCTTTGCTGTCAAAGCGGCTAGAAACTACGGTCTTGTAGCGGAGCTTGAAAACGTCTACCGTCATTTCCTCCACGCCCTGAGCCGTCATCTCTGCCTTGAGGTCGTCCTCTATGGCTGTGATCTCGGCGGCGAGCTCGTCTGCCATTGCCTTAAGTTCTTTCAGCTCGCGTACTTTCTTGGTAAGTTCGTTCATACTCATTGTGTTAACCTTTCTGGTGTTTGGGATTTTCCTTTCCCTTTCTGTTATCATTCTAGCATAATTGCGCAATTATGTAAATAGGAGTTTTGATAAAAATCTGCACAAACATCAAACGATTTTTTTGTACATTATTCCTAATTGCGCAATTATGTAAAATGTGTTATAATAATTGTAGGGGTGATACAATGGGTAAAACATCTGCGGCAGTTAAAAACCGCTACATTGCTAAAAAATATGATCGCGTAAATTTGCCATTACCTAAAGGCGCAAAAGAACGTTATAAAGCACACGCAGAGCGGCGGGGTAAGAGTTTGACCGCGCTTATAATAGACCTCTTGGAACAGGATATACAAAGCACTGAGAACGGAGCAACGAAATGACAATCCAATATTCAAAAGACAGCTTAAAATATCTCGCCAAAATGGAAAGGAGCGTTGCCGCCAATATTCGCGCCGCGATACAGGGCTTAACGCAGAGCCCGCCGCTCGGAGATATTAAGGTTATGCAAGGGTTCAATGACGGAACAATGCGGTTAAGAGTAGGAAAATACCGCATAATATACAAATACGGCAAAGACGGAGATGTCAAGGTTTTGTATATCATTGAGATTGGCACTCGCGGCGATATTTACAAGTGAGGTGATTACAATGTCTGTACTTCAGAAAGAAATCAATGCAATGTTGGAAATGCTGCCCGACGATGAACAACAGTTCGCCTATGAGTTTGTTAAGCGTTTGGTTCTGGCTTGGGATCCCGATTTCACTAAAGCCACGCCAAAGGAACGTGCAGAGATCGAACACGCAGAACAAAGCGGATTTATTTCCGATGGCGATATAGATTGGGATAATCTCGCAAGCTATGCCGAAAGCTAAAATGCAAAGCCGCTCCCACATTCGAGAGCGGCTATTTCTCAAAATTTTTTCAAAAAGCACTTGACAAAATAGGATAAATCCTATATAATGAAT
>CAMWVP010000133.1 GCA_947177735.1 uncultured Clostridia bacterium | reverse complement strand
ATATACATTTATATTATACTATAATTGTTAAACAATTGCAAGTGTTTTCGAGAAAAAACGGCATTTTACGTTGAAAATCAATTCCTTTGAATAACGCCAAAAAAATTTAAGGATTATTTAATAATTTCCGTGCTATAATGAGATCACAAAAAGCACGAGGCTTTAAGGTTACAGTCCCGGCGCGGCATGGATGCCGCGCATAAAAGGCTGTCACACAAGGAAAGAAAGGAGCGGTAAAATGTACCTGCGAATATTAAAAAAAGACTTAAAGCGCAAGAAAACCATGAACGTTATACTGCTGATATTTGTGATCTTAGCGGCGACGTTTATTGCGTGCAGCGCGAATAATCTTATCACGGTGAACGGCGCGTTGGATAACTTCTTTGAAAAAGCCAACATACCCGACTATTGGTTCGCCACAACGAATGCCGCGGATATGGAGCGGTTCGAGAAATTCGCCGAGGAAAATGACTACGGCTATTACGCGGCACGGCTTATCCAGATCGAGCCGAAAAACGTTCTGGTGGAGGGTGAAAAGTTCGAGTATGCCAACACGCTTGCGCTGTCAACTCTCGGAGGAATAAAGATCTTTGACAAGAACGACAAGGAGATCACCCATATCAACGACGGCGAATTATACGTCACCGGCCTTATATTCGGTTCAACGGAGAACGATTTTCACGTTGGCGGAAAAGTATTTATAAGCCAGGACGGAATTGAAAAGGAATTCACGGTAAAGGGATATACAAAAGACGCCCTTTTTGGATCGGGAATGGTCGGAATGACAAGATTTCTCGTCAGCGAAAATGACTTGAAGCTGTTTGACAGCGAGGGAGCCGCCGTTTGCAGCGCGGTAGAAGTCCACACAAACGACGCCGAATACCTCGATAAATTCAATGCCCTGGGCATAAACACCATAATGTCAATAGAGCATTATATGTTTAAGATGATGTACCTCGTGGATATACTTATCGCGGCTATTCTGCTTGTGGTGAGCGTGTGCCTGATACTTATCTCAATGGTTATTCTGCGGTTTATCATCAACTTCACGATAACCGAGGAGTTCCGCGAAATCGGCGTTATGAAAGCTATCGGTATTAAAAACTTCGCGATCCGCGGTTTGTATATAGCGAAATATTTTGCTATCGCCGTTATCGGTACGGCGGTCGGTCTTGCGATCAGCTTGCCCTTAAGCAAACTGATGATAAGCGGAGTTTCTCAAAAAATCGTTGTATCCAGCGGTGATAATTTCCCGATAAATATCGGCGCGGCAATTTTAGCGGGCGCGGTCGTCGTACTGTTCAGCTATCTCTGTACGAGGAAGATACGCAAGTTCTCCCCTATCGACGCTATCCGCAGCGGCGAAACAGGCGAGCGCTACAAGAAAAAGGGAATTTTACGTCTCGGAAAATCGCATATGCCTACGGTTTCCTTTATGGCGCTGAACGATATTTTCAGCGGCGTCAAAAGCTATGTTTCAATGATAATCATCTTTATTCTCGGAACGCTTCTGGTTATCATTCCCGTGAACACTATAAATACGCTGCGTTCGGATAAGCTGATAACCACATTCAATATGGTCGAAAGCGATCACATTATCTCACAGGAGCTTCTGTTCAATCCCAACGAGGATAACAAGGCAAAGGTGGAAAAGCAGTTTTCGGAGATACGGGAGATGTTCGCCGAAAACGGGATCGATGTTGATGTCTTTCAGGAGATAATGTTCCGCTCTAATATTACAAAGGGCGCAAACAGGGCGACAAGCGATAAGCGCACAAATTCGCTGACATTCCAAGGAATGGGCGGAGTGACTACGGATATGTATACTTATCTGGAGGGTACGCCGCCGCAGAACGTTCACGAGGTCGCGTTGACTTATCTTACCTCAGGACAGATCGGCGCGGAGATCGGCGACGACGTGGAGATCAAGATTGGCGAAGATACAAGAACATACACCGTCACCGCGATCTATCAGAGCATGAATAATATGGGCGAGGGTGTGCGGTTTCATCAGGACGCGGAGCTTGATTATGACTACGCGGCAGGCAGCTTCGGGATTCAGGTGAACTACAAGGATAACCCGGACAAAGCCGCGCTTGCCGAGCGAAAGGCGCTGCTCGAAAAGCTCTATCCGGATGCCAAAATTTTCACTCCCGGCGAGTATATCGGCTATATGATAGGCAACGTCGCAGAGCAGCTTGACAGTATGAAGGTGTTGATATTGTGCATAATTCTCGGAATAAACGCGCTTGTGGCGGTGCTTATGGTAAAGAGCTTCATCACCAAGGAAAAGAGCGAGATCGCGCTGCTGAAAGCTATCGGCTTTAAAAATAACGCGCTGACGCTGTGGCAGACATTGCGTATCGGAATCGTGCTGCTTATCTCGGTGCTTACGGGAGCGCTGCTTTCCTCGCCGCTGTCGCCGCTGATAATCACGCCGATATTCAGAATGATGGGCGCGTACAGCATCGAATACGACATACGCGCGTTCGAGGTCTATGTGATGTATCCGCTGATAGTGTTGGCGGTAACGGCGTTCGCGGCGTTTATCTCGGCGCAGGGCTTGAGGAAAATTTCGTCCTCGCAGATATCGAATAATGAATAAATTATTGCTTTGTTTTCCGCTCCGCGGGGTGGAAAACGGAAAGGGGCTAATGCTATGACTAATATATTAGAGGTCAAAGACCTTTGCAAAACCTATGTGGTAAACAAGCGGCAGAATAACGTCCTCAAGAACGTAAACTTCCATATTTCCGAGGGCGAAATGGTTGCGGTAATGGGACCGTCGGGTTCGGGAAAATCAACACTGCTGTATTCCGTTTCCGGAATGGACAACATCACCGCCGGCGAGGTGGATTTCAACGGACGCAATATCGCTAAAATGAACCAAAAAGAGCTCGCCGAGCTGCGGCTTGACGAAATGGGATTTATCTTTCAGCAGATGTATATGCTGAAAAATCTCTCGGTGCTCGATAATATAATCCTCCCCGCGTGTCAGTCCGATAAGATCAAGGAAACGCGCCGCGAGACTGTTGAGCGCGGACACGCGTTAATGCGCAAGCTCGGCATAATAGAGGTCGCCGACAACGATATCAACGAGGTATCGGGCGGACAATTGCAGCGTGCGTGTATCTGTCGCAGCATGATCAACAAGCCGAAGATGATCTTCGCCGACGAGCCTACGGGCGCGCTCAACCGCACGTCCTCCGACGAGGTAATGGAGGAGCTTGCCAAGCTCAACGCCGAGGGCACGACCGTAATGCTTGTAACTCACGACGTTAAAGTCGCGGCAAAATGCACAAGAATTTTGTATATAGTTGACGGGAACATAAAGGGAGAGTATACTTTAGACAAGTACGACAGCTCGAAGCTGCGCGACCGCGAACGCGCGCTTAACGGTTGGCTGATGGAAATGGGCTGGTGATCGGGGATAAGAAGAGGTATCGGGCGTTCCCGCATTTTGCTTGGCGCTTGACAAGCGGTGGAAAATATGATATAATTTATTATGGTTATTTACAACCAAAATAAACCACTCATCAAAGGGCTTTTCCCGCCTCAGGCGGTAAAAGCCGAAAAGCCGTGGCTCGCAAAACGAAAAACGGATCAAATCAGCGTTTCCGTAAATATATCAATTTGGAGAGAATCGTTATGGAATATGTATGCGATTTGTTGGAAACCGTTATCGCTTCAATATCGTTTTTTATGATCAAGAAATACATTCTTCTTGAAAAAGACCTGCCCCGAAAACAGCAGGGGCTCCTTTTTCTGATAGCTGCAGTGTTGACCGGGACGGTATTTTTTATTTTCGGAAAAACCGCTGCCGAGGTAGTCTGTGCGGCGGCTGTCGTCGTGAACATTGTACTTGCGCGGAAAAAGCCGTACAAGCTTATGGGACTTATTATGATCTTTGCGCTGCCGATCGTAAACGGGATCATGGTCCCGCTTATGGTCGTGCCGCCGTATCTGCTTTCCGTATCCGGGTATTTATGGCAGCTCGCGGTTTACAGCATTTTGGGCGCGGCGTTTTTGTTGTTTATTGTTTTGGGCAAAAAATGGCGGCGTAAATTTGTCATAAATACGGTGAACCGCAATCTTTCCATAACCGAACGGATAATGCTGATAGTCGGCGGAATAATCTCAACCGTGTTCTCGCTGAAGATCGGACGAACAACCGACGCGGAATCCGTTTCCGAGCTTGATATCAAGGAGTTTGTCGCCATAAGCAGCCTTTTCGCCGCAGCAATGATCGCCGCGTTCGTGGTCATGGTGATACAAGGCAACAAACGAAGTTATGTCCTGCGGAAATATACCAATATGCAATCGCACATCATCACTACCATGGCCGATATTATCGAAAACCGTGACGAAAGCACCGGCGGGCATATCCGCCGCACCGCAAAATACGTTGAGATACTCGCGAAGGAGCTTCAGCATCAGGGTAAATATGCCGACATTCTCACAAATCAATACATAAGCGATATGGTAATGGCGGCACCGTTACACGATATTGGTAAGATCCATATTCCCGATGCGGTTCTGAATAAACCCGGGCGTCTTACGGATGAAGAATTCGATCTTATGAAAACCCACACCACCGCCGGAAAAGAGCTTCTCCAAAAGGCAAAGGGCGATCTCGGCGAAATCCACTATCTGAATATGGCAATAGAAATGGCGGCATACCACCACGAATGGCAGAACGGAAAAGGTTATCCGTATGGCGTTTCAAACGAGGACATTCCGCTTTGCGCGAAAATACTTGCCGTTGCGGACGTGTTTGACGCGCTGACCTCAAAGCGCATATATAAAGACCCGCTGCCGTTTCAAAAAGCATTCTCGATAATCCGCGAGGAACGCGAAACGCATTTCGACGCCGACGTGGTAGACGCGTTTATTGTTTCGTCCGAAAAAATCAAGGCGGCTTTGGATGATTTCGGCGCCGAGTAGGTAAAGTAATATGACGGACATTTTGATAGTTGAGGATAACAAGGAACTGGCGGGAGTACTGTGTGATTTTCTCCGCGCGGAAAATTACACGGTATCCGTCGCCGAAAACGCTTCGACCGCCTTGTCGCTTTACGAAAAGTACTGCGCAAGGCTTGTCGTGCTTGACATAATGCTGCCCGACAGAGACGGGTTTTACGTGCTTGAAAAGATACGCGCACAGAGCAACACTCCGGTATTGATCGTCAGCGCGAAAACAGGCAAGGACGAAAAGCTCCTCGGGCTCGATCTCGGCGCGGACGACTATATCGAAAAGCCGTATGATATCGACATTATGCTCGCGAAAATACGCGGGATATTCAAGCGGCGTTACGCGCTCGACGAGCTCACGGACGGCGATATCCGCGTGAACAAGATCAGCCGTACCGTGTACAGAAATAACGCTCCGCTTGAAATGACCTCCAAGGAATTCGAGCTGCTTGTTCTGCTTATCGAGAACAAAGGGAGAACGCTTTCAAAAGAGTACATCTTCAACACGATATGGGGCAGCGACAGCGATTCCGAGCAGCAAACGCTTACCGTCCACATAAAATGGCTGAGACAAAAGATCGAGGAGAACCCGAAAGAGCCGCGGAAAATTCTGACGGTCTGGGGTGTGGGGTATAAGTATCTATGAGAGCGTGGAGGAGAATTTTCGCGTTAGTCACCGCTCTTGCCGCCGCGATCTTTGTTTCGGCGAATTTGCTGCTGCATTATCTTAACGCGCCCGAAAACGGCAGACCGCACCGTGTTGAAATAAACAGACTCGCGCTCCAAATCGAACGGGACGGACTTGAAAGCGTTGATCTGTCGCAATGTGAATTTGTCTGCAATATCGCGCAGTTCGGCGATAATTTTTACGATCCGCAGAGCGATTATATGATACGCGAGATAAACGGCAGGCTGTACCGTTTTGATTACATTGCGAAAAACGATTCGGAAAACACAAAGATCATCATTGCCGTAAACGTAATACTGGCAGTAATGACCGCAGCGGTTTTCGGGATATTGCTTTATGTCCGCGGGAAGATACTGCGCCCGTTCGAGCGGCTGACGAACGTTCCTTACGAGCTTTCAAAGGGCAACCTGACCCCGCCCGTCAAGGAAAGCAAAAGCCGCTTTTTCGGGAAATTTCTGTGGGGTATCGATCTGCTCCGCGAGAACATCGAACAACAGAAGCAGCGCGAGCTGGAGCTGCAAAAGGAAAAGAAAACGCTGTTGCTGTCGCTTTCGCACGATATCAAAACGCCGCTTTCTACGATAAAATTATATTCAAAGGCGCTGTCGAAAAATCTCTATCCCGACGCAGAAAAGCAGCGCGAGATCGCCGAGAGGATCAACGAGAACGCGGACGAGATAGAGGGATACGTTTCGCGGATAATCACCGCCTCGCGCGAGGATTTTCTTAGCCTTGAGGTGGAAAACGGTGAATTCTATCTGTCCGATTTAATGCATAGTATTGCGGCATATTACGGCGAAAGGCTGGAGCTTGTGAAAACGGAATATTGCATTGGCGAATATACAAACCTTTTGCTATTCGGAGACTTCGACCGCGCCGTCGAGGTCTTGCAGAACGTTATCGAAAACGCGATAAAATACGGCGACGGAAAGCGTATCGAGCTGCTGTTCCCCGATGACGACGAGGGTGTTCTTATTGCCGTCCGAAACGGCGGCTGCACTCTTGACAGAGCCGATCTGCCGCATATCTTCGAGAGCTTCTGGCGCGGCGCAAATTCCGTAAATATCCGCGGCAGCGGGCTCGGTTTGTACATCTGTCGGCAGCTTATGCACAAAATGAACGGCGAGATATTCGCCGAGCTTGACGGAGAATATATAACGGTAACGGCGGTGTTCGGCAGGGCTTGAACACCGCCGCGGTATGATAATCGATCAGCTTAAAATATGCTCGTCATCTTACATTATATCTCAGCCTGTATATAAACCCGCGGTTCTCCCCGCCTGCGGCGGGGAGAACCGCATAAAATCAATGCTGTTTTTTATTAAAAATGACGTTTTCTACAGTCTGCATTATATCTATACTATTTTCCTGAATTTATTAAAAAGGCGTTCAGTTTGTTTTTAACATCTTCTGCCCTTTTGCGGCTTAACGGAAGCAATCCGCCGCTCGATAATTTAACGTCACTCTTCTGAACGGAATCAATATATCTGCGATTTACAAGGTAGCTTTTATGAACTCGTATGAAACCTCTGTTCTCTAACATTGCATTATATTCGCTCATTGTACCGCACACTTGGATCTTGCCGTCATTACACACCATAGTTACCGTGTGACCTTTTACCTCAAAGTATTGTATGCTGCTTGGAGGCTTTGAAACTACCCCGGACGGCGTTTTGAGAATGAGATTCTCGCTGAACGAGTTGAAACACTCATTTAGGCTGTATAACGCTTCACGCAGCTCTTGCTCCAGGCTGCTTTTCCTGACAAATCTAAATGCTCCGTATATGTATCCCAAGTTTGCGAGTTCAGTCCTGTTTGTCACAAAGACTATCTTTATGTAAGGATCGTCCTCGCGTATCTTCCCGGCAAGCTCCATTCCGTCCATCAGGGGCATACCGATATCCAAAAACAGAGCGTCAAACGATTCTCTGCGCATGTCCGCAAGCAGGCTGTTACCGTCCGGATAGCTTTTTACCTCACACTCTCCTGGATATAATTCAATCAGCTTGTCCGAAATGTAGGCAGCCGCTTGCTGCTCGTCATCACACACCGCAAATTTCACCAATTTAGTTCGCCCCTTTTATTCATTTTTTAGGGAAACACTGATTTAAGCCGTTTTTCATTTTTCAAGGTACGGTTTTATCGGCTTTTTCCCGCCGAAGGCGGGAAAAAGCCATTTAATCAGTAGTTCCTTAGCTATCGCATCTTAATAACAAAAGGGCTCAAACTTCGACGTCTGTTTAAAAAACCTCATCTTTACTATAAGTCCTTTCATAAAAAAGATGGATCCTATTTTATATTTTATTTAAGCCGTTACAAAAAGTCAACGGATATCTAACAACAGGTATCAAAAAACGCATAAGAGGTAATATATTTGTCCAAACAGAAAAATGCTGCCGACAAGGCGAGCCGCCTTTGGCATTACGCCTCGCGCGTTGACAATCTCAAAAGATCGTCGCACGACCGCAAAATGCTTCTGTACGGATAGCCCCCTAACGCGGCAGCATTTTCTATTGTTATCAAACAATGTTTTCGTTTACGGCAACATATGTGTCCCAATATCCTGCGCCGCATTGGGCAGTGCCGTCGTCGGGCAGGATATGATACACTCGGGTTACGGCATCCATATCATGAGCTTTTATGTAGTCCGATATCCTCGTTTCTGCTTCAGCAAAGCTGCCGCAGTCTCCATAAAAGCGGAATGATATGGCGTTCACAAGTTTAAAAGCGGGCTTATAAACGTATTGCCCGGCGCTCTCAAACTTTCTGTCAACGGGAATGAGTAATTCAATGCCATAGATGCGTTTGTCTCTTTCAACGATTTTTTCTAAAATGCTTAGAATAACTCTCCCATTCATTTTCAATTCAAGAACGTCCAGGTTGTTTTTCACATATTTGAGCAAATCGTTAATGTCACCGCTTTCAACTCTTGTGCGGTATGAGAGCAAGTTCTTTGCCGTATAGAATTGACCCTCAAGAAATTGCATACGGATCATCTCCCCATGATGATGTAAAGAAGATACTTCCAGAATGTCATTTAAATCACCCCTTTGCTTAATTTATGAATTTATAATATTCCAAATCGTGGTTTATAACAATGCATTTCCAACAACAGGTATCAAAAAACGCATAAGAGGTATTTACAAGGTCATAAAGCTATTCAACGCGTTTCGATCTTAAGTCTTGTAAAATCCGTAAAAATGTGCTATAATATAATAAAATATGCCAATTTTATTGGCATATTCAAACTATAGCTATATGGAGAGGTGTTAGATCATGG
>CAMWVP010000132.1 GCA_947177735.1 uncultured Clostridia bacterium | reverse complement strand
ACTTGTCCAATATCTATTGTAGCACAACAAAAAGCGGAGTCTCGGCTCCGCTTTTTTATTGACAAATCGGTTCTGCTATTGTATAATATAAAGGAACAGCCATTTTAAATCGCGGGTTTCCAAAGGGCGGAGCCCTTTGGCGGGGGTTGGGGGCGGAGCCCCCGCATATCTCCCCCCTCTCCCCGAGAGGGGAGGCAGTTATTGGCGGAGCAATAAAATTTAAGGAGACGCACCGTGAAAGTTTTTGTACGTATTCTCAACTGGATAATATTGGTTTTCGGGATAAATATGCCGATGCTGCTTGCGGACGCACCGCTCGGGCTTAAAATTGGGCTTGGCGCTGTGCTGCTGATATACTTTATCGTGTTCAACGTTTTTCCGTCGTTCCGCAAATATCCGTCGCTGCGGCTGAAGATACTCGGCGACGGCGCGGAGCTTATCCTCGCGTTCTGGGTCACCTGCGCCGCTGCGGCTCCGTTTGTCGGGATATGCATAGGAGAGCTTATCGGCGGCGGAGCGGACTACGTTCGCTATATCGTTTACGGCGTTGTACTGGTGCTATGCGAGGCTGCCGTTTTCTGGAACGGGATCATCAGAGTGTATTTCACGTCGGTGCAGCTCGGAGTGCGGTATCGTGTGCTCGGGATAGTTTTCGGGCTTATCCCCATCGCCAATCTCGTTATGCTGATGATAATCTATGTCCGCGTCAAAACGGAAACGCTGTTCGAGACCGCCAAGTACAAGCTCAACGAGAGCCGTAAGGACGATAAGATATGCGCCACGAAATATCCGATACTGCTGGTTCACGGCGTATTTTTCCGCGACAGTCGGCTGCTCAATTACTGGGGCAGGATACCCGCCGAGCTCGAAAAAAACGGCGCGGAGGTCTACTACGGCGATCAGCAGAGCGCTCTCTCGATAGAGCAAAGCTCCGAGGAGCTCGCCAAGAAGATCGAGGAGATAGTCACGCGGACGGGCTGCGGAAAGGTGAACATCATCGCGCACTCAAAGGGCGGTCTGGATTCGCGCTATGCGATAACCAAGCTCGGCTGCGACAAATACGTCGCGACGCTTACGACGATAAACACTCCGCACCGCGGCTGCATTTTCGCGGAATATCTGCTCGGCGCGGCTCCCGAACGCATCAAGAACTTCGTCGAAAAGACCTATAACAAAATGTTTTACGCGCTCGGCGACAACTCCCCCGATTTTATGTCGGCGGTGAAGTGCCTTACCAACAGCTACTGCGAGCAGTTCAACAAAGACGTGCCCGACAGCCCGGACGTGGTGTATCTCTCGGTAGGCTCGAAGGCGGTGAAGCGCCGCGGAACGCGCTTTCCGCTCAACTTCTCCTACCCTGTCGTCAAGAAGTTCGACGGCGACAACGACGGGCTTGTGGCGATAGATTCCGCGCCGTGGGGAGAGAAGTTCACGCCTGTCTATCCTCCCGCTAAGCGCGGAATCACTCACGCGGATATGATCGACCTCAACCGCGAGAATATCAGGGGCTTTGATGTTCGCGAGTTTTATGTGCAGATGGTCTCGGACTTGCGCGAAAGGGGATTCTGATGATAACGTTTGAACAACTTAAAGTACTTGCTGAAAATAACGTTGCTCATGGCGGAGAGCCGGAAATTTGGATCAACTTTTCGGACAAGAAAAACGATTATATGATAATCGCGTTCGAGGATAAATGCTCGTTTCAGCGCTGCGCCACACAGGGTTGGAGCAAATACGGCGAATATGACGGCAGCGGAGAATCGTTTTACAAGACCCTTGACGAGCTGTACGAAACGGAGACCGTCGACGGAATACTGCTGAAACGCGATTGGGATAAGATAACGAACATTCAGAGCTTTGAGATAGATTTTGAAAATCAAGGGTGATCGGCATGAACAACAAATACTACACAGTCTGCGGGATAACTGAGATCGGCGGGAAGTTACTCCTCGTGCGGCACACCTACGGCACTGCAAAGGACAGGATATTGCTGCCCGGCGGATTCGTGTGCGAGGGCGAGCTTCCCGATAGAGCCGCGGAACGCGAAATTCTCGAGGAAACGGGAGTTACGGCAAAGGCGCGTTCGGTGCTGGCGGTGCAGTTCAAGCCGGAGCAATGGTGCGTTGTCTTTGAAATGGACTATATCGGCGGCGAACCGAGAAGCGACGGTCACGAAAACAGCGAGGTGCTGCTGCTTACGGCGGAAGAGGCGCTTGCGCGTACCGACCTCACCAACATGAGCCGCGAACTGATAACCGCATATACTAAACACGGTGCGGCGCTCGGCAAAAGCTCATACGTTCCCGCGTCGTCGGATAGCGAAAGCTATTCTCTTTATGAGGGTTAATAAAAGAAGGGAATAATATGGCAGATATTACGATAACAATGAACGGCACCGAGCAGCTCCGCGCAGTATTCGGTGAATTCGACAGAAACATAAACCTTATCCAGAAAGCGTTTTCCGTTACGATATTCGCGCGTGGCGGCGAAGTGAAGATCACGGGCGACGACGAGCTTGCTGTCGCAAAAGCGGAAAAAGCGGTGAAAACGCTCTGCGAGAGCTTTTCGCGCGGAGAGGCTATTGAGGAGCAGACCGTCCGTTACGCGATTGCAATGGTGAACGACGGCGCGGAAAACGAGATCGCGGCGATAAGCGGCGACTGCGTTTGCGTGAGCTATTCGGGCAAGCCGATAAAACCCAAGACCATCGGGCAGAAAAAGTACTGCGATATGATACGCAAGAACACGATAACTTTCGGCGTAGGCCCCGCGGGTACGGGAAAGACGTATCTGGCGGTAGCGCTTGCCGTGACCGCGTTCAAGCAGAAGCAGGTGCAGCGCATTATCCTGACACGACCCGCGGTCGAAGCGGGCGAAAAGCTGGGATTTCTCCCGGGCGACTTGCAGAATAAGGTCGACCCGTATCTCCGTCCGCTCTATGACGCGCTCTTTGAGATGTTCGGGCAGGAAGCGTTCGCGCGGCTGTCGGAGCACGGAGCTATCGAGGTCGCGCCGTTAGCGTATATGAGAGGGCGCACGCTCGACGACAGCTTCATAATCCTTGACGAGGCGCAAAACACCACGCGCGAGCAGATGAAGATGTTCCTAACGAGACTGGGCTTCAATTCCAAAATGGTAATAACCGGTGACATCACGCAGATAGACCTCCCAGAAGCGAAGAAGTCGGGGCTAATCGAGGCGCTTAAAGTTCTCCGAAACGTCGAGGATATCGCACAGAACCGCTTCACCGAAAAGGACGTTGTGCGGCATAAGCTGGTGCAGGATATCGTCAGGGCGTATGACGAGTATCAGGGCAGCGCGAAAACGGGTAAGGGAACATGGAAAAATTAGCGGCACTGTGCTGTTTGTGGGCGTTCGGGCTTGCCGATAAAGATGATTACTATTCGGAGCTTGACAGGCTGTTTTTAGAGAACCCCGAGGACGATCTTTTGTTGGAGCTTGAGGGACTTGGCGATGACCGCGCGGAGGCTTGGGCTAGGCTCGGTCGGTTAGCCAGAAGCTCTTTAAATATTGACATTTTCGGCAAGGAGCTTTTCGCGGCTCTTGAGAAAGTCTACAATGAAAACAGGGTATCGCTTGCGAAATTCGGGGAGTTGTGTCACGAAATGTGGCGAGAATTAACTGCTGACTTTTGGGACGACGAGCCGTTTTACTCGCTTAGCTACGCATACTTGCCACTCGATGAATACGGAGATGAAAAGCAAACCCGGGAATTCTTTCAAAAAGCGTTTGATTATTATAAGGAGAAACCATGAAAATTTTTATAGACTACAACAACGAGCAGGACAAGCTCAGTCCTCCCGAAGATATGGAAAAGCTGATCGAGCAATGCACCGCCGCGGCGCTCGGCGAAGAGGAGATCGAGGACGACGCGGAGGTCTCTGTGACGTTAGTGGATAACGAGCGTATACGCGAGATGAACGCCGAGTTCCGCGAGATCGACCGAGAAACGGACGTGCTGTCGTTCCCGCTTGGCGACGAGAACGGCTTCGAGGTCGATCCCGATAACGACGCGATACTGCTCGGCGATATCGTGATCTCGCTCGAAAAGGCAAACGCACAAGCCGAAGAGTACGGTCACAGCTTTAAGCGCGAGGTCGCGTTTCTGATAACGCACTCGCTGTTTCATCTGCTCGGCTACGACCATATGACCGAGGACGAGGAAAAGGAAATGTTCGCGAAACAGGAAAAGGTTTTACAACAGTTGGGTATAACACGATGAAATTTTTCAAAAGCTTTTACTACGCGGGGCGCGGTATAGTTACGGCGCTCAGTCAACGGAATTTCCGCTTTCACCTGTGCGCGGCGGCGTTTGTGATCTTTTTTGCGGCGCGGTTCTATTCGTTCACGGCGGAGCGGTGGGCGATCTTGCTTATGACATGCGCGGCGGTGTTGGCTCTCGAGACCGTCAACACGGGTATCGAGAAGCTCGCCGACAAAGTGACCGAGGAGAACAGCCACCGGATAAAGCTCGCCAAGGACTGCGCGGCGGGCGCGGTGCTTATCGCGGCGATCGGCGCAGCGGCTGTCGGTATCGCGCTGTTCTGGAACACGGATATCTTCGGGCTGATCCTTCTCTACTTCACCGAGCCTGCGCGGCTCGCGGCGCTAATCATGGCGCTGGCGCTGGCGTGGGGGTTTATCTTCCTGCCCGAGTATTGGCGCAAAGGAAAATGATCGCCCGACCGCGTGACCGCGGACTGTAATATTGAGCGCATTTTTGAAAAGCGGCGGAAAAATTTAAAAAAGCACTTGACAAAGGGATAACAATATGATATAATATTATATGCGTTGATATTAAGATCAGCATTTGGAGAACTACCCAAGTGGTGAAGGGGCTCCCCTGCTAAGGGAGTAGGTCGGGTGACCGGCGCGAGGGTTCAAATCCCTCGTTCTCCGCCATAAATAACGAAAGAAGTCGATTTTTTACAACAATTGACTTCTTTTGTTATATATAAGTTACTGGTAAGAACATACTTTATGAGGGATCATGATGAATGAATTTCTGGAATGGCTGAAAGAGAACAAAATCAATATTAACGGAAAATATAATGGAAAACGGTGGGGTTCGGTCAACAAATCGGACGACGGTGATTGGCATATTCGTATATGCGTTCAATATGATGAATATTTGGAACCCGTTTTATCAGATGAAGCTGCTGAAATGCGGGAGTTAGCCAAAACGCGTACAGGGTATGAAGGATGCGGGAGATGTATAGACGGTAAATGCGCTTTTACCGGATTTGATTTAGTAAATCCAACAAAAGAGCAAATTGAGTTGGCGAAAAGGTTAATTAAATTCAGGATCGATGCTATTAGAGACGGACGAATACCGAAATGCAGTTATATAAAAAAATCGAAGCAAGGTCAAGCAATCGAACCGTGTGCCGTATGTAAGGTATGTGATCCTAAATGCAAGGCTATGAAAAAATATTAGGGCTTGTTTGAAAAAAGGAAATCTTTTTTTATGGATAAACAGAAAACGGCAGGTATCGGTAAAATGAAACTTGTCGCTCATGCTTCACTCATTTACTGTTTCGCAAGAGGTTTCAATTTTAATTGAACAACTTGATTGTTGCATATTTTGTCAATCTCCCTAATGCTTTTGTAACCTATATGTTGAAATATGAACAATTTCCCAAAATGACGATGTTCTCAACAATATCAAGCATCATTACATTGTGGATAATTGTTGTAGTATTTATTATGCCTATGAGAACAAATAAAAAAGAAAGGTAAAAACAACGCTTATGGACGAAAAAATGTATCGTGAACTCGGTCAACTGACAAAAGATAAAACTATTTGGAAACAAAATATACCTTATGTAGCTTCTTTACTTAAAAATCAATCCCCTAAAATAACGGCTAAAGCAATGTGGCTACTTGGAGAGATGGGATTGATATACCCGCAGGAAATCGCACCATATACAAAAGAAATTGCTTCTTTTATCGTTTCGGAAAATGACTTATTAAGAGAACGTACCGCTAATGCTTTAGGACGAATTGGCAGAGCAGATTATAAACTTATTGCCCCTTATTTTAAGGAACTATTTACTTTGGCAGGAGATAAAAGCTCTAATGTGCGGTTGAGTTTTATATGGGCTTCTGAAAACATAGCAACTAATACACCGGAGGCGTATAAAAATCATATTTCTGTATTTGAAAGACTTCTTGATGACGAAAATATCCGGGTAAGAATGGAAGCACCAGAAATGTTTCGGGTATTAGGAAAGCGTAAGCCAGAGTATGTAAGCCATTGCTTGGACAAATTGAATACTTTGTCAAAAAATGATGTCGATAGAGTTGTACGCATTCATGCTAAAGGTGCGATAAAGGTAATTTCTACCTACAGTTCGATTTTGGTCTAGCACAAAATCAATAATTTTCATCCAATAGTTATTAAAAAGAGGTATTTATGGATAACAGAATCAAGAAAATTATCGGCGCAAATATGGATATTGATTTCAGCAATCCGGATTTCGGGAATTCGAGCTGTCCGTGGAACTTAGCCGAAAATACAAACAGTCATAAATGCGCAGTTAAAGACACATCTATCTGTAAATACTTTTGCGGGATCCGTTATTTAGACAGCGTACTTTGCAGCTATCCGCATGAAAATTTAACAGTTTTGTCTCGCGATGAAATAGATCGTGAATTAACATAATATTGTTTTTTTACTGCTTCTCGCCTTTAAAATCTTTTTTGGAACCATAACACAGAAAGCGACAAGTATCGGTAAAATGAAACTTGTCGCTTTTTTTGTATGGCTTATGGGAATAAAAATTTTGTTATTAAACAAGCCATAAAAGGTGTATCTTATGAGTAATACAGCTTATGATATAAATGCTATACGCAATATTATTTTGGATAGTCAGCACCTGCTAAAGAAAAGCACCGGCTGTATAGAGGTTATCGTATCGGACATTTGCGGATTGCAATATGACCCAAATCCTACCATACATCTAAACCAATATATGATGCTTTGGAACAGAAAAAAGGATTTCAAAGCAGAACAATTGGATATTGCGGCATATAAAGATTTTAAGGTCGTCGAAACGTGGACGTTTAAGCGTAATATGTTTCTTATACCAAGTGATGAGTATTCGTTGTATAGGAATGCTACAAAGGGCATTGTGAGATGGGGAGCTTCCGACGAAAGCTGGCTTGCGGCGGGAGACAGCCCCGAGATCCAAGCGGCGGAAAAGAGATTAAAAGAAAGTTTAATTGAATTTGACGGCTTGACCGCTAATCAGATTTGGGAGAATCTGAATTTATCTTATGAATGGGATAAATATAGGCGAGAACACGACCAAAGCTATAATTTGCCTATATTCCGTGCTTTTTATAGATTAACTCGCAGAGGAGACCTTTTGACTTGCGGCAGAAATCCGGGAACTTTCAGAGAACCTGTTTATGTTTTAAAAGAAAAAATAGGCTTTCCGGATTGGACTCATGACTCCATCGATGAAAAACAAGCTATAAAATGTATAGTTGAAAAACTAATAGCTTCATTAGGCGTAACCGACCCGGTTCATGTTTCTCATATATCCGGGTTTAAGACCTCCGATATTTTACCTGTTTTTGAAGAGTTGGAATCTGAAAAGAAGATATTACAGCTTGCATATAAAATCGGTCGTAAATATTACTATATCCATTCGTCCAAAACTCAACTTCTAAATGAAACAGCGACGGAGGATTGCTGTGAAGTTCGACTTATATCACCAATGGATACGATCGTAAGAGACAAAACTTGGCTTAGTACATTTTTCGATTATTCATTTTCTTTTGAGTATTTCAAGAAAAAGGGAATGAAATGGCCCCTTTCAATTCTTGCGGGGAATCAATTTGTCGGTTATTTAGATTGCAAAATGGACTGGAGAACCAAAAAATTTATTATTAAAGAAAGAAATATATTCAATCCCGATTTTAACGGTCACAAAGGTATCGATGCCGCGATCGAGAAATTAGCCGCCTTCCATGAAGCTAAAGAAATCATAGAAAAGGCGTAATAACACGAGTAACATTTAAACGCACAAAAGGCTGCCCACCAGAAAGGACAATGAAAGTGAAGATCATACGTGAAAGTTCGGAGAACGAAATGATTTTGGAGTTTCTGAAAGCGGAAAGCACCTCCGAGCGTTTTTCCGAACAGATCAAGAATACAATAGAGAAACTTGGGTTTGATGAGAGCGTTGTTTTTTCGGCGGATCCGCAAAATGAGACCGAGAATATCAAGAGGAGAAAGCTGCTCGGAGAATTTCGCGGATATGGAATGGGAAGAGAATTGTTTGAAAACTTCCCGACCGAATTTACGGAATGGAGCTTATGCGTTTTTTCAAGACCGGATTTAGAGAAGATCAGATATATAGATTACAGCTATTGGAATGAGTTATCCGCGGGAACGCGCAAGCCGTTGGCAGCGGCGGAGACTATACGAAACGGAGTACCGATCTATGGTTTAAGCAACGACGGTTTTTTGCGTGCTGCCGAGTATATTAAGAATGGCGGTGCTTTTCCGAAGCTGTTCTTTTTGACTTCCGACTATGATAGCTTTGTAATTGTGGAAGGACACTTCAGGATGACAGCGTATGCACTTGTTCCCGAGTGCTTTAACAATGTGGAGGTCATCGTCGGCAAATGCAGCGACGAGGAATTGAATCTATGGATGTAATACGGAAAAACAAGCTGCAATGAACGTTATCGTACTTCCTGTTTTTACCAAGGAATTATACGGCAAAATCTTGAAATAATAACAGCGAAAGGAAGTGCTTGAAATGGACAACTACATTTGCCCGTGCGGATATGTATACAGCGAGGAGCGCGGCTGCCCGTCAATGGGTATCGCTCCGGGTACAAAATTCGAAGATCTCCCCGATGATTGGGTCTGCCCCGTGTGCGGCTTGACCAAGGACAACTTCGGCTCGCGCAACGCCGCTATCGACGCGGTGAAATAAAGCAGCGTCCGCCC
>CAMWVP010000131.1 GCA_947177735.1 uncultured Clostridia bacterium | reverse complement strand
CATGTCCACCATTTCGCCGACGCGGGAGTTACGACGGGCGCGCTGTACTTCTTTTTTAAGGATAAGGAGGACTTGTTCGCGGCGATCGTCGAGCATCCCTTTGACGAATTAAAAAAGCTGCTGCTCGGACACTTCACGGCGGAAAAAGAAATACCGCTGTCCGAGATGTATGAACATATCGACGGCGGTCATGACGAGCTTTCCTCGGCGCTGATACATCATCTCTACACGAATTACGACGCGTTTATGCTGCTGCTCACAAAGTCTCAGGGTACGCGGTTCGAGAGTGCTGTCGACGAAATGGTGGACATGACCGATAAAACCTACCGCGCGATGGCGGAAAATATGGCGCGGCAGCTCCCGAATAAGCATATCAATTCGTATATGCTGCACTGGCTTTCGCATATGATAATTGACGCGTTTATTCATTTGCTCACCCACGAGCCGAACGAGAAAAAGGCTGTCGGGATAATGACCCGCATAATGAATTTTTATGTGAGCAGTTGGGTCAAACTGGTATTTGACGATATGAAAAAATGATATTCTGCCGTACAGATGTACGGCAAATATTACGGCGACAACATAACAATGTTATGCCATTGTTATGTAACAATATAAAAAAACCGCTTTCGGGCGGTTAAAATAAAAAATATAAGTTAGCCAATGCTAATTCAATGGAGGTTTTACAATGTATCTTGAAGTAAAAGACATGAAGAAAAGCTACGGAAAGGACACGAGCTACATTCAGGTGCTGAAAGGCATCACCACTGGCGTGGAGCGCGGGCAGATGTGTGTTATCCAGGGCACGAGCGGAAGCGGAAAATCCACGCTGCTCAACTGTATCGGCGGTCTGGACACAATGGATTCGGGGTCGGTCAAGGTTGACGGCAAGGAGATTTTCGGCTTGAAACCCGACGCGCTTTCCGATTACCGCCGCGATAATCTGGGATTTATCTTCCAGTTTTACAATCTCGTTCCAAATCTGACGGTGCGCGAAAATATTCAGGTATGCGAGTATCTTGCCGAAAGTCCGCTCGACATCAACGAGCTGTTGGACACGCTCGGGCTTGCCGAGCACCGCAACAAATTCCCGTCGCAATTATCGGGCGGTCAGCAGCAGAGGTGCGCTATAGCGAGAGCACTTATCAAAAACCCCAAGCTACTGCTCTGCGACGAGCCTACGGGCGCGCTGGACTCCAAAACCTCGCGCGACATTCTGATCTTACTTGAGAAAATTAACGAGAAATACGGTACCACAATGCTGATCGTCACACATAATAACTCCATAAAAAATATGGTGCATAAGGTAATTATCGTCAAGGACGGGCTGATCAAAAAGGACTACATAAACGAAACGCGCGTGCCCGCCGCGGAGCTGGAGGACTTGTGATGAACAGAGTATTAAGAAAACGTATTTTTCGTGATATCAAGGAGAATTTCCGGCGGTGGCTGGCATTGTTTCTGATGATCGTTCTGGGAATGTACGTCGTTGTCGCGGTGGTCGGCGCGGCGGAAAATATCATCACGGGAAGCGCGGATACCGCCGAAAAAAATCATGTCGAGGATGGCGAATTTTCGGTGTTTCTGCCGCTTACCGATAAGCAGGAAAGCTCTCTACGCGGTATGGGAATAACACTCGAACGCAAATTTTCCGCTGATATTTCACTTGACGATCATTCCGTTCTGCGGCTTATGAAAAACCGTTCCGAGATCAATCTGATCGCTCTCGACAACGGCAGACTTGCGGAGAATAACGGCGAGATAGTTCTCGAAAAGCGCTATTGTGAGGAACACAATTATTTCGTTGGCGACAAAATAAAATCCGCCGAAATGGAATTTGAAATTGTCGGAATAGGCACGTCTCCCGACTACGATATGCCCATAGCAAATTTCTCCGATATGGCGGTAGAAAGCGAGCTTTTCGGAACGGCTTTCGTGACCTCGGAGCAGTATGAGGAAATTCTCCGAAATAGTGGGCAAAAAGCCGAGGATTACACCTACGCGTACCGTCTTGGAAACGGCGTTACCGTCAAGGAATTAAAGGCGGCGATAAAAGAATTCGACTTTGATTATGAGCAAGTGGATGACGAATTTTTCCGCGAAATGATTGCTGAGGCACTCGAAAAAAGAGATGATCTGCAAAACGGAGTAAGCGAACTGAACGACGGTGCACAGTCGCTCCGTGACGCGCTGAAAAAACTCGCAGAAAACGGCGTTATTCTCTCCCAAATAGCTCCGGAATATATTGCGGGAGTGAACGCCGCGCACGAAGGTTCTGAAAAAATTGCGGAGGGTACAGGTGAACTAAAAGAAAAGACGGACGAATTGATCGATGAGATATTTGACTTTAAGATTGAAAATCTCACGTCCTTTGTATCAGCCGCCGACAACCCACGGATTCTCGCAGCGTCGGGCGATATGCAGATGAATAGGGAAATGGGATTGCTTGCGGGAGTGGTAGTTATCGCGCTGTTTGCCTATGTTATTTCCGTGTTCGTAATTCATCAGATTAACCGCGAATCGAGCGTTATCGGAGCGCTGTATGCTCTTGGAACGAAAAAGCGCGATCTACTTTTGCATTACATAACGCTGCCGACACTGGTAACGTTTTTCGGCGGATTGGTCGGTGCGGCACTCGGCTTTTCGGACGCGGGCGTTAAATGGCAGATGGGCGACACCTACTCGTATTTTTCCGTTCCCGCGCTTGATACGATCTATCCCGCGTATCTTATCATATATTCGGTAATAATGCCGCCGCTGATCTCGATCATTGTGAACTCGCTTGTTATAAACAAGCGACTTTCGCAGACCGCGCTGTCGCTTATCCGGAACGAGCAGAAAGCCTCAAAGCTGCGCAGCGTTAACCTCAAAGGCAATAATTTCGTGCGCAATTTCCGAATACGTCAAATGCTCAGAGAAATTCGCACAAGCGTTACCGTGGTGATCGGAATGTTTATCTCGCTGCTGATTTTTATGCTCGGGCTGAATTGCGCTGTCCTCTGTGAGAACGTAAAAACAGACAGCGTAAGCAGCACAAAATTCGAGTATATGTACACGCTGAAATATCCCGAAAAGACCATGCCGGAAGGCGCGGAAGCGTGCTATACCGAATCACTTTCAAAAACTTATCTTGACTATACGCTGGATATCTCCATAATCGGAATTGACAGTGATAATAAATATTTTGACGCGAAACCGAGCGGCGGGAAAAGCAGCCTTGTAATCGGGAAAGCAACTGCCGAAAAATACGGACTTCACAAGGGCGACAAGCTGATTCTGACCGACAGCGCCAATGAAATGGACTACGCGTTCACGGTCGAGGACGTTTCCTCCTACGCCGCGGGATTGACGGCGTTTATGGATATTAACAGTATGCGCGAGCTTTTCGGGCAGGACAACGATTATTACAATATGCTGCTCTCGGACAAGGCGCTTGACATCGACGACGGCAGAGTGTATTCGGTGACTTCGCGTTCTGACGTGGAGCGCTCCTCAGCGGTGTTCAGCGAACTGATGATGCCTATGGTCGTAATGATGATCTCGGTTTCCGTGGTGATCTTCCTCGTTGTAATGTATCTGATGATGGGCGTGATGATTGATCGCTCGAGCTTCGGAATATCGCTTATCAAGGTGTTCGGTTTTCGTTCAAAAGAGGTGCGGAAGCTCTACCTCAACGGCAACACGATCATAACGGCTATCGGCGCGGTCGTCGGCATACCGCTTTCCAAGCTCGTAATGGACGCGATATACCCGTGGGCAATTGCCAATACCGCCTGCGGCATGAATATGCGGTTTGAGTGGTACACTTACCTGCTTATTTTTGCAGGGGTAATGTTTGTTTACTTTATTGTGAACGCTCTGCTTGTGCGGAAGATCAACAAGATAACCCCTGCGGAAGTCCTCAAAAACCGAGAATAAAAAATCAAGGGATACGGCGCACACCGTGTCCCTTTTCCTCTTAATATGGGAAAAAATGTCTTGACAAATCGGAAATAATATGCTATAATTAATGTGGTTAGCGTTTGCTAACTTTATTAATGCCATGCAGTTAGTATAGACTAATCGATGGAGGTTTGGCACCTTATGATGATAAACAAACGCTTGATCTCAACGATCGGGAGATCGAAAAAATACATCGCCGGAAACGTTATCGTGCAGTGGTTCAGCATGATCTTTAATATCGTGATGATCTTTTCGATAGCGAATCTGCTTGGAAAACTCGCAGAAAAATCGGTAGAAAGCGGCGACATGATTTTCACGATATGCGCCGCCGTTATCGCGGTCGCGGTGCGTTTTGTCTGTTCAAGGCTGCAATCTAAATTCAGCTTTCTCGCGTCAAAGACAGTCAAGAAAACGCTGCGCGAGATGATATATAAAAAGCTGCTGCGGCTGGGCAGCGGCTATACCGAAGGCACGTCTACAGCCGAAGCGGTACAGGTCTCCGTTGAGGGCGTGGATCAGCTTGAAACATATTTCGGTTCGTATCTGCCGCAGTTTTTCTACGCGATGATCGCGCCGCTTACGCTGTTCGCGGTGCTGGCGTTCGTCAGCATAAAGGCGGCTGCGGTGCTGCTGATCTGCGTGCCGCTTATCCCCGTTGTTATCGTCGTTATTCAGAAGATCGCAAAGCGGCTGCTCTCGAAATATTGGGGGCAATATACGCAATTGGGCGACACGTTCCTTGAGAATTTGCAAGGCTTAACAACGCTTAAAATTTACCAAGCGGACGAATTCAAAAACAAAAAAATGAACGAGGAATCTGAGAAGTTCCGCAAGATCACGATGAAAGTGCTGACAATGCAGCTCAACTCCATAACGGTAATGGATTTGGTGGCATATGGCGGCGCGTCGCTCGGGATAATCATGGCGGCAAGCGAATTTAACGCGGGTAATATCGGATTTGCGGGGTGCTTCGCGATAATTCTGCTGTCGGCGGATTTCTTTATCCCCATGCGGCAGCTTGGCAGCTTTTTCCATGTCGCAATGAACGGAATGGCGGCGAGTGACAAGATATTCCGTCTAATCGATTTGCCGGAACCCGAACAAAAAAGCGGTGAAATTTCTCCCGATAATTGCGGTATCACGATCAAAGATCTCCGCTATTCCTACGAGGAAAATCGAGAGGTTCTGCATGGCATTGACATTGAGATCCCCGAACATTCGTTCACTGCGATAGTCGGCGAGAGCGGGTGCGGAAAATCCACTATCGCAGCGGTGCTTATGGGCAGAAACCGCGGCTACAACGGCTCGGTGAAGATAGGCGGCACGGAGCTTTCCGAAATATCCGAGGAGAGTCTAATGCAGAACGTCACGTACATAGGTCATAACAGCTATCTGTTCAAGGGAACTGTGCGCGATAACTTGCTTATGGGCGATCCGAACGCCGATGATAAAGCACTTTGGGAAGTTCTCGAAAAGACAAATCTTGCGGATTTTCTGCGCTCCGAAAACGGCTTGGACACCGCGCTTTCCGAGAACGCGGCGAACCTTTCGGGAGGTCAGCGGCAGAGGTTAGCGCTTGCCCGTGCTCTGCTGCATGACTCGCCGATCTACATTTTCGACGAGGCGACAAGCAACATCGACGCGGACAGTGAAAACGAAATTATGGAGCAGATAACGCGTCTTGCCGAAACAAAAACGGTAATTCTGATATCGCACCGATTGGCGAATTGCGTTTATTCCGATACGATCTATGCAATGGAAAACGGAGCGGTAATCGAGCGCGGAACTCACGAAAAATTACTTGAAAACGGCGATCTATACGCCAAACTATGGAACGCGCAGCAGCGGCTTGAAAACCTCGGAAGGGAGGCGGTCTAAATGAAAAAGCGCGGTAATTTTAAAATAATGCTTAGGCTTATCGGCTTGATAAAACCGCTTCTTGGATTTATGATACTTGCGGTAACGATGGGCGTAATCGGGCATTTGTGCGCTTCGTTTATCACGATATTCGGCGGGTACGCGCTGCTGGATATTCTCGGAATGGGAAGTCCCGTTGTGCTGAACGCGGTGTTTCTGTGCGTGATAATTTTCGCGCTTGTCCGCGGATTTCTCCGCTACGGTGAGCAGTCCTGCAATCATTACATCGCGTTCAAGCTGCTTGCAATCATACGCGACCATGTATTCAAGGCGCTGCGGCGGCTTTGTCCCGCAAAGCTCGAGTGCCGCGGAAAAGGCGATATGATCTCGGTAATCACCTCGGATATCGAGCTGCTGGAGGTGTTCTACGCACACACTATCTCTCCGATATGTATCGCGGTTATCTTCTCCGTAATAATGTGCGTGTTTATCGGCTCTTATAATTTTATTCTGGGAATTATCGCCGCATTGGGATATATTACGGTCGGCGCGTTTGTACCCGTGATCATCTCCAAAAAGAGCGGCAGCGCGGGCGCGGAATTTCGCCGTGAATCGGGAGAGCTTTCAAGCTTTGTTCTGGATAATCTCCGCGGTTTAAAGGAAACTATTCAGTATAACAACGGCGAAAAACGCCTTGCGGAGCTTAACCGAAAAACAGACGAGCTGTCGGAAAAGCAGGAGAAGATCAGCCGCAGCGCGGGATTTGACGCGGCGATCACAAACACCGTAATTCTGATATTCGATCTGATAATGCTTGCCGTGAGCGCATTGCTCTGCTCGCAAGGCATTGTTGGATTCAGCGGAGTGCTTATCCCGACAATTGCTATGATGTCCTCATTCGGTCCCGTTATCGCTTTGGCGAACCTCGGAGTGTCGCTGCAAAACACGTTCGCGGCGGGAGACCGCGTGCTTGATATTCTCGACGAGCAGCCTCTCACCGAGGATATCGTGAACGGCAAAAACGTTGAATTCTCGGGTGCTAAATGCGAAAACGTAACGTTCTCCTACGGCAATGAAATTATTCTTGATAATTTAAACGTCGAAATACCCAAAGGGAAAATTATCGGAATTTCGGGAAAAAGCGGCTCGGGAAAATCCACGCTGCTAAAGCTACTAATGCGCTTTTGGAACGTCAACGGCGGAGAGATCAAGATTTCGGACGTGAACGTCAACGAAATAAATACCGAAAATCTCCGTAACAACGAGGGCTTTGTAACGCAGGATACTCACCTGTTCCATGATACAATTGAAAATAATATCCGAATTGCAAAGCTTGACGCGACGAGGGAGGATATAATCGCGGCATGTAAAAAAGCGTCGGTTCACGATTTTATTATGAGCCTGCCAAACGGTTACGAAACGCAGGTCGGAGAGCTCGGCGAAACGCTTTCGGGCGGCGAGCGGCAGCGCATCGGACTGGCGAGAGCGTTTCTCCACAACGCGCCGATGATACTTCTTGATGAGCCGACAAGCAACCTCGACAGCCTGAACGAGGCGGTTATTCTGAAGTCGCTTGCCGACAACGGCGGGGAGAATACCGTTGTTCTGGTGTCGCACAGAAAATCCACAATGAAGATCTGCGACAAAATTTATTCTGCGGAGAACGGGAGAATGAGCTGATGAATATTGAGGATAAACGCGAACGGGAGAAGCGGATCGTGTGTCAGATGATCGCGCTGTACTGCCGAAAAAAGCACGGCGTGAAATCGCTCTGCACGGACTGCCGCGAGCTTTCGGAATACGCCTGCTCGCGCTCAGACAAATGCCCGTTTATGGAAAACAAAACGTTCTGTTCGAATTGCAGAGTACACTGCTACAAGCCAGAAATGCGCGAAAAGATACGAGCGGTCATGCGCTTTTCGGGACCGAGAATGATGTTTCATCACCCGATAACGGCAATGCGGCACGTTATTGAAGTGAAACGCGAGAAAAAACGACAAGAAAAGGAGATGCACAATGAAACTTAAAAAGGTGATTTACATAACTGTTGGCTGTATAGGACTGGCGCTTGGCGCTGTGGGAGCTGTGCTGCCGCTGCTTCCCGCGTTCCCGTTTCTGCTGCTTGCGGCTATCTGCTTCGGGAAAAGCTCGGAACGTCTGGACAGGTGGTTCAAGAACACCAAGCTCTACAAAAACAACCTTGAATCGTTTGTAAAGGGGCAAGGTATGACATGGAAAACCAAGATCAAAATTATGATAACCGTTACAGTGCTGATGACGATTGGGTTTATTATGATGAATCAGGTGGTTGTCGGGAGGATAGTGCTTGCTTGCGTTTGGGTTTTCCATATCATATATTTTATTTTCGGTGTTAAAACAATCAAAAATACTAACAAATAATTTGTGATATAAAATCAAAAAATTCGTTTTAAATATCTGGTATTGTTATAAAAGTAAATCAAAATTTTAGAATATGAACTCTTAAAGGGAAGTAGAAAGGCAATACCCGGAGAGGAAAGTACAATGAAAACAGTATTTCCCGGGGCAAGCCCTCTACGTCCCGAACATACAATACATATAATCAGAATTTGCCCCGCGGTCTTCCCAAAGACTGCGGGGCTTTTTTATCGATAAAATTCTATCCGCCTCCCTTTAAACAACGAAAAAGCAAGATATTTTTTAACATATTTTTAACATGCGCATTTGCTTTACGGCAAATGCGCTTTTTTATGTCAAAAAAAGCAGATATTTGACATATTACCCCTCACGCGCCCCACCGTCTCCAATCTTTGAAAAAATTCAACATATTTCAAGATTGGAGGATAACATAATGGTTATCAAATATAGTTTTTTGGACAATACGACTTCCGAAGTGGAGGTCGATGACGAACTCGGCAAGCACATTACCGAGATGGATGAGGCAGACTACAACCTCAACTGCAAAGAAACCCGACGCCACGATTATATATCGGAGCTGGAGGAAAAAGGGCGTTACATAACCGATGACAGCGATCCGTTGGAGGATGTTCTCAAGGAAGAACGGATTAAGGAACTCATGGCAGCAATTGAAAAGCTGCAGCCGCAGCAAAAAGAGTTGTTGATCCGCATGTACTGGAACAAGGAGCTCCAAAAGGATATCGCTGCCGAGGAAGGCGTGTCACCGCAGGCGATAGCAAGCCGTATGAAAACAATTTTAA